>JAFMIZ010000064.1 GCA_017853715.1 Pedosphaera sp. | reverse complement strand
CGTGCGGCCGGAGGATCTGCTGAACCGCTTCGACGCGGTGCGCCGCCGCGAGCAACTCGATGCTGGCGTCGCCGATATGCTGCGCCAGAATTACATCTGAGTTCCCTTGTCGGCCCGGCCTTTCAGCCAAGCACAGGCTCGACGGATGTGCCGTTCCTTTCCAAGCCGCAGAATTCCCGCGCAAGGATGGGAAAAAACTCCGGGGTACGTGGATTCAGACGCCGGATTGCATTCAGCCAGCAAACGGGTTAAACCTCCGGGCCATTTTATGGGCACAGACGACAAAGAATCAGCCGCGGCGAGCCGACTGCACAAGGCGACTGAGTTGATCTGCAAGGTCGGGGAAGAACTGGCTTTTGTGATGCCTGGGGAAGATGCCAGCCTGCTCCCCATCAACCGCTTCGTCCTCGATCTTGAAGACTTGCCGGCGACCGATGCCCCAGCCACCTGGACGGCTGGATTGAAGATTGCCCGCACCTGGCTCGACGAGATTCTGGATGGCAGCGGAAAGTTCAGCGAGCATCACATCCGCCTGTTCAACGGCTGGCATGCGTACATGAGCTCCGTCCTGGACGCATGGCCGGAGGGAGGGAATATGCCGGCATGGCCACCGGATTGGCCCAAACCCGCTGCGCCGGTGGCTGGCAAACCCGTGGCCGCCACTCCCGCAACTGCTCCAGTTGCGGTTGTATCGGCAACTCCGTCCGCGCCCCCGGCGTCATCCACCGCTGCACCCGCGCCCGCAGGCAATGAACCATCTATCCGCCTGAATCTCGAAGAGGACCTGGACCTGCTCCGCGAATTCCATGCGGAATCCCTGGAGCTGCTTCAAAGCATCGAGCAGGGTGTGTTAGTGCTGGAATCCACCCCGACAGATGCCGAGACGATCAATTCCATTTTTCGCGCGTTCCATACATTCAAGGGCGGGGCGGGATTTTTACATCTCGACGCTCCTCGTAATCTCGCGCACGAACTGGAAACCCTCCTCGATCTGGTGCGCCGCTCCGAATTGAGCATCAATTCCGGCATCATCAACCTGATCCTCGCCGGCGCCGATGCCCTCGAGCAATTCACCGAGGCCATTGCCGCCCAGCTTCAGGGTGTCGATGCCGGCGCTCCCATCGTCGTGCCCACGAGCGAAATCATTCGCCGCGCCAAAGCCGCCGCCCGCGGTGAGTTCGCGCCGCCGCCGGCTCCGGCGATTGCAGCGCCACCGCCGGCGACAGTGAGCCAAGCCTTGCCGGCTGCGCCCGCCGCGGAGCTTGCCAAGCCGGCTCAGGCTGTCAGCGAACCCGTTCCCCAACCCGCACCGCCAGTCAAGGCGACCGCGTCGCCTCCTGCTCCGGCGCGCGAAGCGGTCGGTGGCGATCCTGCCGCCGGTTTCGTGAAGCTGGACACGGCGAAGCTGGACAGCCTGGTGGATCTGGTCGGTGAGCTGGTTGTTGCCCAATCCATGGTGGTGCAGAACCCGGAGGTGCAGAGCATCGTGAGCCTGCAATTTGTCCGCCAACTGCGCCAGCTCAGCCGCATCACCGGCGACCTGCAACGCACGGCCATGTCCATGCGCATGGTGCCCATCCGCGGCGCGTTTCAAAAGATGACCCGGTTGGTGCGCGATCTCGCCGCCAGCCAGCAGAAGCAGGTGCAGCTCCTGCTCGAGGGCGAGGAAACCGAGCTGGACCGCAACATCGTGGAAAAACTCGGCGACCCGCTGATCCACATGATCCGCAACTCGGTGGATCATGGCATCGAATCGCCCGCCGAGCGCACCGCCCAGGGCAAGCCGGCGCAGGGCACCATCCGGTTGAGCGCCGCCCATCAGCGCGGAGGCATCGTCATCCGCATCACCGACGACGGCAAGGGGCTGAACCCCGACCGCATCCGGGCCAAGGCGCTGGAACGCGGATTGATTCGACCCGACGCGCAATTGGACGAATCCGAGATCTTTTCCCTGATCTTTTTGCCGGGTTTTTCCACGGCGGAAACCGTGACCGACCTCTCCGGGCGCGGCGTGGGTATGGATGTGGTGCGGCGCAACATCGAGAGCCTGCGCGGCAAGATCGAGATCCAGTCCGTACCGGGCCAGGGCGCCAAGTTCACCATTTTGCTGCCGCTGACGCTGGCCATCATCGATGGCATGCTGGTGGGCGTGGGCGAGGACCGCTATATCATCCCCACGCTGTCGATCCGCGAATCTTTCCGACCGCAGCCCGGCATGATCTCCACCATCCAGGGGAGCGGCGAAGTGGTGAGCGTGCGCGGCCGCCAGACGCCGTTGCTCCGTCTGGGACGCCACCTGGGCCGCCCCACCAAAGCCAGCAATCCGGAGGATGCCATCATCGTGGTGGTGGAATCCGGCGATGCCGCCCGCGGACTGCTCGTGGATGAATTGCTCGGCAAACAGGAAGTGGTCATCAAGAGCCTGGGACAGACCTTTCAGCACCAGAATCTGCTGGCTGGCTCCGCCGTGCTCGGCGATGGCTCGGTGGGGCTCATCCTGGACGTGGACACGCTGGTGAAAGCGCCCGGTCAACAAAAAGTTTCCGCAACTGCAACCCCAACCTCCGTCCCATGACATCATCACCTCCCAATGCAAACTCGTCCCTGGCCAAAGCCGGGCGTTATCTCACTTTCAGCTTGGGCGCGGAGTCCTTCGGGCTTCCGGTCCTGAACGTGCGCGAGATCATCCGGCTCTGCCCGATCACGCCCGTGCCCCGGATGCCCGAATATATCAAAGGCGTGATCAACCTGCGCGGCACGGTGATTCCCGTGCTGGATCTGCGCGCCAAATTCCAGATGCCCGTCGCCGCCTATGGCGAACGCGCATGCATCATCGTCGTGCAGCTCCGGAATCCAGCGGGCGGCAGCACCCTGATCGGGGCGATCGTGGACACGGTGGAGGAGGTGGTGCAGCTGGGCGAGACCCATATCGAAGCGACGCCGGATTTCGGCGGGTCGCCGGGCACGCAGTTCATCCTCGGGCTGGCGACGCTCAACGGCGGGGTCAAGACGCTGCTCGACATCGAAAAGATATTCCTTGAAGACGGCCCGATCGTCATTTCGCAAACCTTGAAAAATTAAAAAGGCCGGGAGCTGAAACTTATGCAAAACCAAAACACCTTAACCGTAGCGGCAAGGTTTAAACGCTTGATCGGGGTCTTCCTGATTCTGACGGTCGTGACCAGCGTCTTTTCGCTGCATACCTTGATGCGCCTCCGGGTGAACGGCCCGGTTTCCCAGATGCGCAAGCAACAAATGGACTTGCTCGCCGATATCGCGCCGCCGCCGCTGTATCTGGTCGAGGCCTACGCCGATGCGCTGCGGGTGGTGGGGGAAAGCGACCCGGAAAAACTCAAGGAGGAGTTCCAGGAGCTGCAGTCCCGGAAAGAGGATTTCTTGAAACGCCGCGAGTTCTGGATCAAAGAGCTGAACGGATCGTCCGAAGCGCGGCTGCTGGCCGAGGATTGCACCAAGCCGGGCATGGTTTTTTTTGAAACGCTGGAGAAAGAGCTCCTCCCGGCCGTCCAGAACCGGGACCAGGCGACGGCCGCCTCGCTTGCCCATGGCAAGCTGAAGGCGGCTTTTATGGAGCACCGCAAGGGGATTGATCAGTTGGTCGCTGTTGCTCAAGAATCCAGTGACCAAATCGAAAAGTCCGCCAACCAGGAGGCCGCCGTCCGGATCAGCCTGTTGATCGTCGTGTTGCTCGGCGGGCTGGCGGCGGTCTGGTTGTACAGTCAGCGGGTGATGCGGACTTTGGTGGGCACGCTCAAATCGGCCGCCGATCAGCTGGCGCAGGGCTGCCATCAGGTCTCCGTGGCCGCGGCCCAGATTTCCGCCTCCAGCCAGAACCTTTCCTCCGCCTCGAGCGAACAGGCCTCTTCCGTGGAGGAGACGAGCGCCTCGCTCGAGGAGATGACCAGCATGATCCGCGCAACCTCGGAGAACGCCCAGAAGGCCAAGACCTTCGCCTCGGAAACGCGCGCCGTCACCGATGCCGGCTCGGTGACCATGCAGGAGATGGACCGCACCATGGCGGAGATGAACCAGGCAATGGCCGCGATCGAGATGTCCAGCGGCGAGGTGGCCAAGATCGTGAAGAACATCGACGAGATCGCGTTCCAGACCAACATCCTCGCGCTCAACGCGGCGGTGGAAGCCGCCCGGGCGGGCGAGGCGGGCGCGGGCTTCGCCGTGGTGGCCGACGAGGTGCGCTCCTTGGCCCAGCGCAGCGCGGCGGCGGCCAAGGAGACCGCCGCCAAGATTGAGGCGGCCATTGCCAGCAGCCGCAATGGAGCGGCCAGCTGCCGCAACGGCTCGACCAGTTCGGCGAAGGTGGGGGAATCGCTCAAGCATATCAGCGACAAGATTTCCGCCACGGATGCGCTGGTGGGAGACATCGCCACCGCCGCCCGGGAACAGGCTCAGGGAATCGAACAGATCAACACCGCCATCGCCCAGATGGAGCAGGTCTCCCAGAGTAATGCCTCCAGCGCCGAGGAGAGCGCGGCGGCGGCGGAGGAGCTCAGTGCCCAGTCAAAAACGCTCAATGATCTCGTGGAAAAATTACGGGACTTGGTCGGACGCAACGGTTCAACGGGGAGCGTCACCAGCGATCCCCAACCGCCCCTTCCGCGCCAATGGACCACCATCGCGGTGGACAGCGGCAACCGGACGCAACACAATGCTGCACGCATCAAGGGCGCGCCCGCCCGCGTCAGCATCCCGATGCCAAAGGAAACCCCGGCTCTTGGCAGCGGCGGGGACGATGACTTTCGGAATTTCTAGATTCTCGAGGGTGCCCTGCGTTTGATCAACGAAAACCGGAAACTGCGAGTTTGATTTCTCCCCCGTGAGCCTCAAAAACTGGAGCATCTCCCGTCGGATCAATTCCGGACTCGCTCTCCTGCTGCTCCTTTTTGTGGCGTTGGGGCTTCACGGACTCTGGCGGGCGAATGCGCTCCAGAACGCGATCGAGCGTCTGGCGGATGACTCCCTGCCCGGCGTGATGCTGCTCAGCCATCTCGAGTCCCTGCGTCAGGACAGCATGATTGACATGCTGCAATTCATGGAGGTCAAAAACCCGGAGCGCCGCGAGGAAATCGAGCAGAAAATGGCCGCCACCAAAGCTGAAGCTGACAAAACAATCGCTGGCGTGGAAAACCTGCTTTCGGATGACAAAGACCGGGTCTTGTTTGCCGAGTTCAAGCGCACCGCGAACGAGTTGCGGGCCGCCTTCGGCCAGCTCAAGCAACTCGCCCTGAGCGGCACCAACGCGACCCCCTCCGATTTGATCCATGCCGCGGACCTTTTTCCCAAGTTCGAAGCGGCGCAAGCAGCGCTGCAAAAACTTGTGAAACATAATGAAGAAAAGGGCATGGCCGCGGGAAAGGATGGCAAGGCGGTTGCCCTTGACGGCATGCGCATGAACATCCGGATGCTGGCGGGATGCCTTGGCATCACGGTCCTTGTCTCGTGGATCATCGTGCGCTCCATCAAGAAAGCCCTCGGGCGGGTCAGCCGGGAGCTTGAGCTGGGGGCGGCCCAGACCGCCGCCGCCGCCCGGCAGGTCGCCAGCGCCAGCCAGTCCCTGTCCTCTGGAGCGAGCGTGCAAGCCGCTTCGGTCGAGGAAACCGGCGCGTCACTGGAGGAAATCTCCAGCATGATCCAGGCGACCGCTGAAAACGCCCGGCGCGCCAAGACCCTGGCCGCCGAAACCCGCGCGGCGGCGGAAACCGGTTCGCGCCGGCGCTCGGAGGTGGTCGCCGCAAGGGGCGCGATCCATGCCTCGAATTCCGAGGTGGCCAAGATCGTGAAGGACATTGACGAAATCGCCTTTCAAACCAACATCCTCGCGCTCAACGCTGCGGTGGAGGCGGCCCGGGCGGGCGAGGCGGGCGCGGGATTCGCCGTCGTGGCCGACGAGGTGCGCTCATTGGCGCAGCGCAGCGCGGCCGCCGCCAAGGCGACGGCCGGGAAAATAGAAACCGCGCTGAAAAACAATGAGGAGGCGTCGCGGCTCTCCCAGCTCGTCGGGGAATCGCTTGAGGAAATCACCGGAAAGGTGGCGGTCACTGATTCGCTCATGGGCGAGATCGCCGCCGCCGCCCGCGAACAGGCCCAGGGCATCGAGCAGATCAACCAAGCCATCGGGCAGATGGACAAGGTTTCCCAGAGCAATGCTTCCAGCGCCGAGCAGACCGCCGCCGCCGCGGAACAGATGGACGCCCAAGCCGGACACCTCAAGGAGCAGGTCGCCGGATTGCGGCAGCTCATCGGCGGTCACGCGATAGCCGGCAGCGGGCAGACTGGCCGCCGCGTCAGCGTGGACAACCCGCCTCCCCTCGCCGCGCGAATCCGGCGCGCGCCGCGCCCGCCGCATAGCTTGAACCAGCCCAAGGCCATACCGATGCCGGGCGACCGCGATGCGGGAAAAAGCCCGACCGCCCTGCCTGCCCCCGGTTCTAAAGAATCCCGAAACACCCTGACTTCGCTTTGAACTGAATTATGAAAACCAACGGCAAACTGAGCAGCCGGACGCTGTTCGCGTCGGCCATCATCATCGTTTTTCTCCTTGCAATCGGCGGAGTCACAGAGTGGATGCTGACCAATCAAAAGGAAATCACCGCTGCCCAGGAGCGTCGTTACCGGTCTTGCCTGCTGGCGGATGAAATGCGCCAGAGTTCGGATGACCTGACCCGGCTGGCGCGGACTTACGTGGTGACCGGCGACAAGCGCTACGAAGACCAGTACTGGGCGGTTTTGGATATCCGCAACGGAAAAGCGCCCCGGCCGCAGCATTACGAGCGGATCTACTGGGATTTCATGGCTGCCGACGGGGTCAAGCCGCGGCCGGACGGCAAAGCAGTTTCCCTCCAGCAGTTGATGGAGGAGGAAGGGTTCACAGCGGGCGAGTTTGCCAAGCTCCGGGAGGCACAGGCCAACTCGGACGGTCTGGTCCGGACGGAGACGATCGCCATGAACGCGGTAAAAGGTCTCTTCGATGATGGGCAGGGTCATTACACCAAGAAGGGCGACCCAGACTTGGAACTGGCCCGCCAGTTGATGCACAGCCGGGAGTATCACCTTGAAAAGGCGAAGATCATGAAGCCCATTGAAGAGTTTTTCGTCCTCCTGGATCAGCGCACCGGCAACGAAGTGCAACTGCTCGTGGAGCGCAGTTACCTTCTGTTCAACACGCTGCTCTCTCTGGTGGGATTAACCGTCCTGACCCTGGTCGCCCTCTGTGTTTCCATTTTCGCCACCGTCGTCCGGCCGATCCGGCAGGTCATGGGCGAGCTGCAAAACACCGGCCTCCAGCTCGACAGCGCATCCGCGCAACTGGCGGCGGCGAATCAGACGCTCTCCTCCGGGGCGAGCGAGCAGGCGTCGTCGGTGGAGGAGACCAGCGCCTCGCTGGAGGAGATGTCGAGCATGATTCAGGCGACCGCGGACAATTGCCAGCGGGCCAAGGCGCTGGCCTCCGAGACCCGCGTGGTGGTGGAGGGCGGCTCGCGGACGATGGTCGAGATGGTCGAGGCGATGGCGGAAATTGATTCGTCGAGCGGACAGGTGGCCAAGATCGTCAAAGACATCGACGAGATCGCGTTTCAGACCAACATTTTGGCGCTCAACGCGGCGGTGGAAGCGGCGCGAGCCGGCGAGGCGGGGGCGGGCTTTGCCGTGGTGGCCGACGAGGTGAGGTCGCTGGCGCAGCGCAGCGCGGCGGCGGCCAAGGCGACCGCGCACAAGATCGAGCAGGCGATCGGCAGCACGCGGAAAGGCTCCCAGTGCACGGCGCGGGTCGGGGAGTCGCTGGAGCAGATTTCGAAGAAGATGGCGGCCACCGATTCGCTGGTGGGGGAGATCGCCACGGCGGCGCGCGAGCAGGCGCAGGGGATCGAACAGGTCAACGCCGCCATCGGGCAAATGGAGAAGGTAGCCCAGAGCAATGCGGCCAACGCCGAGGAGACGGCGGCAGCGGCGGCGCAAGTCGAGGCCCAGGGCGGGGCGCTCAACGAGATCGTTGACCGACTCCAGGCGCTGGCTGGGGGGCGTGCCCACCCGGAGTCCCGGGCCGGATCACCGCCGCCCCGCGATCCGGACCGTCAAACCGTGATGGTCTGGGCAAAACCGACAGCGGAGAAGCCCGCCGGCCGGCCGGCGGCCTCGCCGCGGGTTGGTTATTCCCCGCGCCCGGAACTCCCAGCGGGCCCGCCGGGCGATGAAAATGATTTCCGGAACTTTTGAAGATCGAGTCAGCCAACGTGACAAACGTGAAAACGCCGGTTGACCATTTGTTTTCCAGCAAAGCCTATCACATCCTGAGTGATCTGGTATTTCAGCACAGCCGCATCCGGTTGGGTCCGGACAAGCGGGCGCTGGTAGCCAACCGGCTGCGCAAACGTCTCCAGACTCTGGAACTAGATTCATACGAGGAATACTGCGCCGTGCTGCAGTCCCCCCACGGCGCCGCGGAGGTTGAGGAACTGGTGGATCTGATCTCCACCAACCACACCCGTTTTTATCGCGAGCCCGAGCATTTCACTTTTCTCACCCGCCGCGTGCTGCCAGCGCTTGCGCCGGAATTGAATGCGGCCCGCGCCCCGCTGCGCCTCTGGTCTGCCGCCGCCTCCTCGGGCGAGGAGCCTTACACCATGGCCATTGCCATCGCCGAATGCCTGCAGGCCTTCCCGGCCCTCAAGTGGCAGATTTTTGCCACGGACATCTCCCGCCGGATGCTGGCGACCGCCGCACAGGGGGTATATCCAATGGACGCCGTCAAGCCGGTGCCGCCCGATTTGTTGAAGCGCTATTTCCAGAAAGGCGTCGGCGGCCGGACCGGTTTCTGCCGCGTGAAACCCGAACTCCGGCAGCGGTTGCAGTTCGAGCGCGTCAACCTCTTTCAGGCGCATTATCCGGTGCCGGCGAAAATGCATGTCATCTTTTGCCGCAACGTCATGATCTACTTTGACCACGCCTCCCGCGCCGAGGCGGTGAGCCGGCTGGCCCACCATCTGACACCCGGCGGCTATCTGGTGATCGGCCATTCCGAAAGCCTCATGGGCATCCGCCATGGGCTGCATCCGGTCCAGCATGGAGTGTTTCAAAAGACATGAAAGCGAGCGTCAAAAAAGTCCGGGTGCTGGTCGTGGATGACTCGGCGCTGGCGCGCCGTGCCATCCGTGACGCGCTGGCCCGCGATCCGGAGATCGAAGTGGTGGGGGATGCGCGCGATGCCTACGTGGCGCGCGACCAGATCCTCGCGCTGGACCCGGACGTGATCACGCTGGATCTGGAAATGCCGCGCATGGACGGTTTGAACTTTCTGAGGATTTTGCAGGAACATCATCCCGTGCCCGTGGTGGTGGTGAGTTCCCTGACTCCGGCCGGCTCGGCCAAGGCGATGGAAGCGCTGGCGGCCGGCGCCATCGATGTCCTTGCCAAGCCCGCCGGTGGCATCAGCTTCCGCGAGATCGCCCACGAACTCGCCTTCCACGTCAAAGCGGCTGCCCGTGCCCGCCGCCGGTCCGCACGATCAGCTCCTGCACCGGAAGCGGTCAGACCATCGGCGCCGGTTTTAGGGGCGGGCCAATTCTCAGATCGCCGGATCATCGTGATCGGCGCTTCCACCGGCGGTGTCGAGGCGCTGCGTTATCTGTTGCCGCGCTTGCCGGACCGCCTGCCTCCGATCGTGGTGGTGCAGCATATCCCCGCGAATTTTTCCCGCATCATGGCCGAGCACCTGGATGCATTATGCGCTTTCACGGTGCGTGAGGCGGTTCATGGCGAAGAGTTGCGTCCCGGCTTGTGCCTTGTCGCCCCGGGCGATTTCCACCTGTCCCTCGTCCGGGCCGCGACCGGTTATCGCGTCCGGCTCACGCAATCGCCCCGCGTCCATCACTGCCGGCCGGCGGTGGACATCCTCTTCCGCTCCGCTGCCGAACTCGCTGGCGATCAGGCTGTGGCGGCACTGCTGACCGGCATGGGCGTGGACGGCGCGCGCGGGCTCCAACTGTTGCATGCCGCGGGCGCCCGGACCCTGGCCGAGGCGGAGGAAAGCTGCGTGGTGTTCGGGATGCCGCAGGCCGCGATCAAGCTCGGCGCGGCCGAGCAGGTCGTGCCACTGCCGCAAATCCCGCAAGCCATTCTCAGGATGCTTTCACACCCGGTTCGCGTATGACTTCCATCAAACCAGACCTGGAGTTGGACCGGATCGCCGCCCATGCCCTCCGGGACGTCCTGGTCACCCAGTTCAAGATGCCCGACTTCGCGGCATCGCCCGATCAAAGTTCCAGCGCCGCCGGTGACGGGCATTGGCTGACCGGCTCGGTGAACCTTGAGTCGCCGCAAATGAAGGGAGGGGTGCTTCTTCAAATGTCCGAGCCTTGGTTGAGCACGCTCAACGCATCCCTCGGAAATGCCAGCCGCGACCCCGCCGCCAGGCAAAGCGAGCTGCTGGACCTGGCCGGAGAACTGTGCAACATGATCGCGGGACGCATCGGCGCGGGTCTGGCTGCCGCCGGGCGCATCTGCACCCTCAGCACGCCCCACGTCATTCGCGGGCGGCCGCAACGGGCTGACGACGGCCCCGGCATCAAATGCGCCCACACCAGCTGGACATGTGCCGGCGAGACACTCAAACTCAAGGTCTGGATAAAGTGATGGGGACAACCCAAAAAATCCTCAGCGTGGACGACAGTAAAACGGTTCGCCGTATGCTGGCCCGGATCTTTGAGCCCTTTGACTGCACCCTCTGTGAGGCGGCCAACGGCGAGGAGGGGCTGGCCCGGGCGGCCTTGGAAAAACCCGACCTGATCCTCCTGGATTACAACATGCCGGTCATGGACGGCATCGCCATGCTGCAACGCCTGCGCGAGGACGCCGCGCTGCGGCAGACGCCGGTGATCATGCTGACCGCTGAGGCGGGCGCAAAGAACATTGCCGCCGCCGCCCGTCTGGGCGCGCGCGATTACATCACCAAACCCTTTCAGGATGAAGTGCTGCTGTCCAAGGCTGCGCGCATCATCCCGCTCGTCCCGCGCCCGGCCCATCAAACCGCAACCGATCAACCGCTCACGCCGTCGTCTCTGACTCGAAACCATCATGACCATGAACGCCGCTCCCGCTGAAAATTTTCCTGCACCCACCGCTCCGCCCGCCGCTGAAACCAACCTGCAAGCCGCGGTGCTGGTGGTGGATGACAGCCGCACGATGCGCCTGGCGTTGATCCGCGCGCTCAACCAGCTTGGCTTCAACAACATCACCGAAGCCGCCAACGGACGCCAGGCGATGGGTCTGATCCAGAGCCAATCATTCGACCTGATGCTGCTGGACATGGAGATGCCCGAGATGAACGGCATGCAGGTGCTGCTTGAACTCCGCAATGATCCGCAGCTGGGGGGCCTGCCGGTCATCGTGATCTCCGGCGCGGAGCAGGTGGATAGCGCCGTCAAATGCATCGAAGCCGGCGCGGAGGATTACCTGCCCAAACCGTTCAATCCCACCCTGCTCCGGGCGCGGGTGACCACTTCCCTGGAAAAGAAACGCCTGCGCGATCTGGACCGCGTCCGGCTCAAGCAGTTGCAGACCGAGAAGGAATTGCTGGAGCAGATGCAGCGGCGGCTCAACGACGAGCTGGCCGAGGCCGCCAACTATGTGCGCTCCATCCTGCCTGAGCCCACCACGGCCCCGCTGCAGATCGACTGGAAATATCAGCCGTCCACCGAGCTGGGCGGCGACGCTTTCGGCTACCACTGGATCGATCCGGAACATTTCGCGGTGTATCTCCTCGACGTCTGCGGCCACGGCGTGGGCGCGTCGTTGCTGTCGGTCACCGCGATGAACGTCATCCGGTCCGGATCATTGGCCAACACCGACTTCCGGGATCCGGGCGCGGTGCTCTCCGGCCTGAACAACGCCTTCCTCATGGAGAAGCAGAACAATATGTATTTCACGTTGTGGTATGGCGTGTACCACATGCCCAGCCGCACTTTGAAATACTCGTCCGGCGGCCATCCGCCGGCGCTCCTGTTATCTCCTGCCGGTTCAGGTCCGGCCGCCAGCCGGCAATTGCGCGTGCCCGGTGTCATCGTTGGCGCCATGGAAGACATGGTCTACCCCACGGAGTCCTGCCCGGTGGCGCCCGGCGACCGCCTGCTGGTGCTGTGCGACGGATGTTACGAGATCAAGGATGCGGCGGGCAACTTCATGGAGTTCGACGCGTTCGAGCAGTACATGCGGCAGCAGGTGGCCGCGCCCGATGCGCTGGAGCGTTTGCATTCCTGGGTGCGCGAACGCCACGGCGAAGGCCCGCTGGACGACGATTTCTCGATCGTCCGCATCAATTTCTGAACGGCATTTTCCGAGGCCATTTTTGATGTGATCAATATGAGGACGCTGGATCCTGCACATTGAAATTGGGGCAGAAGCTCAATAAAGCAGGCCGGCTCATGGCCGGTCCATCGGTGGCGCTCACCGCCGCCAGCTAGCTGCCCTCGTTGGCGAACCGGAAGGGCTGAAGGCGATCGTGCTGTTGGTCTGGCCCGGCGGGAAGGCGCCATCCTTGAGCCATTGGCAGGTCAAGGTGCCGCTGCGGTGGCCGCGGCACTCAGCCTGGCCGACTGACCACTGCCTCAGCAACTGCGGGCGCGCACCGTGGGGGGACAAAGGCGGTCATCACGGGCCGTTCGCGCAGGCTATAATTTGCGTGCAAAAAAGCGACAAGTGACCGCGCCGCGCGCGGCACGTTGTGGGTCAAAACAGCATATCGCCGGATAAAACAGATGCTTCAACCAGTTCCACCACCCGATGAGAACAGGCCAAAATCTGCCAAGAATAATACTGCCGTCCCTTGACGGTCGCGAGTTTGACTCTGACTCTTTAAGGGGGAAAAAGCACATCATCACTTTTTTCCGTTTTGCGACATGTTCATTCTGCAATTTGAGGCTGGCGGAGCTGTCAAATATCCATGATAGGCTGGGCGAAAACTTCGGGATCGTTGGTATATTTCCGTCAGAGATTGAACATCTAAGAAAACATACGAACAAGCATGCATCGAAATTCCCCGTTCTTTCTGATTGCGACCTGAAATATCACCGGAAATTTCGTGTGAAAAAATCTGTTTTAGGGATGATCAAGGGGATGGTTTTCCGTATGCCTGCTTTATGGAAGTCCATGAAAGCAGGCAATGTTCCTCTTGAATTCTCATCGCGAGTTCTCATCATGCCGTTATCCCTTCTGGTCGATGAAAAAGGAATCGTTCAGGAAATTTACTGCGGAAAAGATGAAGGCGACCACATCCCCATGGATAGGGTTGTGGCATTCTCAAAAGCAGGAAGCGAACCAGTCGGGTGCTGACGGCATTTCACCGGTCGGAAAGCCCTGGCACCCCTGCGCGTTCGAAAAAAGATATGCCAATAGTCCCCCTGTTCTTTGCATTCTTCATTCTTGCCGGTGGAATCGTGGCTTGATTTGGAGTCCGCAATATTTTCAATGACCCACAAGATACAAAACGACTTCCGCCGGCGTCTGCAGCGCTGGCTGCCTTTTGGCTTGGGGGCCACCAAACCGCGCCACTTCATGGACATGGCGCGCATTGTATGGAGGAACCGGAGCAACCTTGGTTACGGTTGGAAGGTGCTCACCAAGGGGGTCTGCGACGGTTGTGCGCTCGGCGTCGCGGGATTGCATGATTGGACCATCGACGGGGTGCATCTTTGCATGACGAGGTTAAATCTCATGCGCTTGAACACCATGCCGGCTTTGGATGAGAGTTTGCTCGCGGACATCGCCCGGCTCCAAAAGCTCGATAACGCACAGCTCCGGGAATTGGGCCGGTTGCCGTGCCCCATGCTGCGCGAGAAAGGGGATCGCGGTTTCCGCCGCATCACGTGGAACGAAGCGCTGGAGCGGGTTGCCCGCCGCATCCGCGGCAGTGATCCACGCCGGATCGCGTTTTACCTCACTTCCCGCGGGGTGACCAACGAGGTCTATTATACGGCGCAAAAGGTCGCGCGCTTTTTCGGCACGAACAACATAGATAATGCCGCCCGCATCTGCCATTCGCCCTCCACCGTGGCCATGAAAAGCGCGATCGGGGTGACAGCGACGACCTGTAGTTATAGGGACTGGTGGGGCACCGATCTGCTGGTTTTCTTCGGAGCCAATCCTGCCAACGACCAGCCGGTCGCCATGAAATACATTCATGAGGCGAAGCGCCACGGGACGAAGGTGGTCTTGGTGAATCCTTATCTTGAGCCGGGCATGGAGCGGTATTGGGTGCCATCCACCTTCAGCAGTGCGGCTTTCGGGACTGATGTGGCAGATTATTGGTTTCCCGTCAGTCAGGGCGGCGACATCGCTTTTCTTTACGGTGTCTTGCGGATACAGATTGAGAACGGCTGGCTGGATCGCGAATTCATCCAGCAACACACCACGGGCTTTGAAGCGCTGGCGGGCCACGTCCAAAAACTCGATTGGGCGGAACTGGAAAAACAGGCCGGGCTCGGACGTGCGAGCATGGAGGAATTCGCGAGGCTCATCGGGGCAGCCCGGACCGGGGTGCTGGTCTGGAGCATGGGCATCACGCAACACGCGTTCGGTGGGGATGCGGTGTCGATGATATTGAACCTGGGACTCGGCAGGGGATTTGTGGGCCGCGACCGGTGCGGACTGATGCCCATCCGAGGGCATTCGGGCGTCCAGGGCGGCGCCGAAATGGGCGCTTATGCGACGGCATTTCCCGGCGGCAAGCCCATCAATCCCGAGAACGCGCGGGCGCTGGAGGCGCAATACGGTTTTGCGGTGCCCGATCAACCCGGCTTGACCGGCCCAGAAATGGTTGCGGCGGGCGCTCAAGGACGCTTGGATCTGCTCTATTGTTTGGGCGGCAATTTTCTGCGGACTTTGCCCGATCCAAGGCATGTGGCAGAGGCGATGTCCAATGTGCCGTTGCGGGTGCATCAGGACATCATCCT
>JAFMIZ010000169.1 GCA_017853715.1 Pedosphaera sp. | reverse complement strand
ATCCGGTCTCGCCAGTTTGCGGCCGTCGGAACGCAGCGAGAGCATCCCCGCGTAGGTGCGTGCCGCACGGGCCTATTCGTCACCGAAACGGTTGGCGACGGAGAAGCCAAACTCGCGAGTCTCACGGAGCCGGGGTGGCGTTCCAAGCGACACAAAAAATACCTTGACTCACATACTATGCGCCGCATAGTATGTCGCGCGTGAGCACATCCCGCTTCTCGACTGAGCTGGTTCGCAGTTGCACCGATCTGGTGGTTCTGGCGCTGCTGAGGAACCGGCCAATGTATGGCTACGAAATCCTAGTGAACCTAGCGGACCGCGGGAACGGCGAGTTCGAGTTCCAGCAGGGGACGCTTTATCCCTTGCTCTACCGTCTTGAGCGGGAGGGCTGGATCGCCGGCAGCTGGGAGACGCCGACGACGGGAAAAAGGCGGAAGATTTATTCCCTGACCGCCGAGGGGCAGAAGGCGGAGCGCGCGAGGTCCAAGGAATGGACCCGCTTCACTCGGGCCGTCGAATCCATCCTTGAAGAATGCAACCATGAATGAATCCATGACTAAATCCACCCATTCCCGCATCGAGGACTTCCTCGCCACGCTCCGGACGGCACTCAACGGTGCCGGCGGACGGCCTGACGACATCGTCGAAGAAGTGCGCGCCGACCTGATCGACCTAATCGACCGCCACCGCTCGCAAGGCGCTTCCGACGAGGAGGCCGTCAGTCGCGCCCTGCAATCGATGGGCGACCCACACGAGCTCGCCCATCACGTCCGCCGGGAGGTCCCCCCATTCGGCGGGCTGGTCGCGTCCACGATCCGCTACGCCCTCGCAGGGGTCGTCATTATTTGGACCTTGCTCTTCCTCTGG
Source organism: Pedosphaera sp. (assembly GCA_017853715.1). Lineage (GTDB taxonomy): Bacteria > Verrucomicrobiota > Verrucomicrobiia > Limisphaerales > DSYF01 > DSYF01. Next base: position 2,541 of record JAFMIZ010000169.1, on the reverse strand, counting down.
AATTTCCGGGCTTTGTCGTATGGTGCCGCCGGCCTCGCTACGACGATTGGCGTCGCCCTGTTTCACCTGCCGGTCGTGCTGCTGCTCTGGCCGCGCATGGTGTGGCGGAAGAACTGGCTGTTCGGGTTGATTCCGGCGGGCATCGCCTTCGTCGTCGCCCTCTTTCTCGCTGGCGGAGGTGTCACGGGAACCGGACATGATCCCCTCGACTCTCAAATCTCCCACAGCTTGTCCTCTGCGATGAGCAGCGGCGTCGCAGGACCCGAACAGGTTCCCCTCGACTCTCCCCCGGCGATCGTCGAGCCGGAGGGTCCGTCGCTCCCGGCGATCCTCGCCTTCGGCGCGGCCGTGCTAGCGAGCGGCGTGCTGCTGGTCGCGATGCAGCAGGTCCGCCAACGCCGCTGGGTGATTGTCGCGGCCTTGATCCCGATCCTGCTGGTCGAGATCCCCTTCCAGATCGAGGAGTCCTTCTTCCGTCGCGAAGTCGAGAAAGCGCGGGCGCACCCTGAAAACGGAGGAAATCTGAACTGGGGCCGCCCGCTGTATCCCAGCGCCTTTCTCTACCTATCCGCCGACGGGCGAATCCGCGTCCAGGACTGAAACGAAAGGTCGGTGCCGCCTGCGCAACCACGGCCTTGAAACAACAAAGCTTGGAAAAGTGTTGAGGAGCTCACCCCACTGGGGATTAGACGCGGCGCTGCCGCCGTGGCCGGCGCGGTGCCCAGCCGGTGAGGACGAGGTAACGCCAGATGAACGGCTGCCACCACGGCAAGGACGGCCGGAACTGCGGCAGCCGACCGCAGGCGACCCAGCACTGCAACGGAAACGTGACGCGCTGGAAGTAAGCGCCCGAGATGCGCGACTGCAAGCGCTGCCAGTGGCTGCGAACGTAACGTAGTAGCTCTGTGTATGTGTGTGTCATCACATTTGCGGAGCACAGGCTGCGGTGCGCGGGAGCGCAATATATTCCTCGGCGACGCATCTGCCGTGACAGCCTGGGTTGCGCCTGCGGCAGGCTGGCGCGGCAGATGCATTCGCCGTCCAACTACGCAGCCGGTGTGGAGCTGACACACACATACACAGAGCTACGGAGTGGAGACGCGGGTGAGAACGCTGCGTGAGACGTGAACACACGTTGCGTTTGTAGTGGCGCGTCGTAGTTGTGGAAACCGTCAAGTGGAATTGTAGCTAACGTAGAATAACGCCGCCGAACATTGACGGTTGGCGCAGTCACGAAAACGCACATCCAATTTGTGGCATGAACCCGAACGATAAAAAACCAGTGCTAAGGTTCGCTCGTGCCGGCGAACTCTACTCATCCTGATTACGACGCGAACCTCGCAACGTGGTTGCGGGCGCGGGATGTCATCGCCGGTGAGGATGCGGTGAAGGTTGGTGGCATAAAGTATCTGCCGCGGCTCGATTCGCAATCGGACAACGAATATCTCGGTTACAAGTCCCGCGCCTGCTTCTTCAACGCCACGAGTCGCACCCGTGATGGATTTCTCGGCCTGCTCTTTCGTCGTGATCCCGAAGTCAAACTTCCCGAACGTCATGCTGGTGTCGGTGGTGCTCTCCGTGTGTTCACCGATGATGTGGATTTGATGGGCACGTCGTTGTTCACTTTTTGCAAGGGGGTCGTGGGTGAAGTTTTGGCCGTGGGTCGCTGTGGAAGTTTGATTGATTGGCAGGCCGATGGTGAATCTCGTGCCTACGTGGTCCGCTACGTCGCCGAGGATATTTTGAATTGGCAGACTGCCCGCATCAATGGCCGCAACGTGGTCACGATGATTGCGCTCCGTGAACTGGTGGAACGGCCTGACGACGCTGATCCGTTCGCGGTAAAGGTGACTAAAACCGTTCGGGTGCTGAAGTTGGAAGTGCTGCCCGACGGTGGCACTCGTTACGTCGTGGAAGTCTGGCAACGCCTGCCATCAGGGAATAGTGGTGGCATTGGTGGGTCGCTGTGGTCGGGTTTCTTCGGCCAAAAGTCCAGCCAAGCCAAGACGGAATGGACGCTGGTGGAAAGTCGAGTGCCGCTGCGGTTGGGCAAACCACTGCCGCTGATTCCGTTTGTGTTTCATGGTCCCCGCAACGCCTTGCCCGATGTGGACAAGATGCCGCTCGGGGACATTATTTCCGTCAATCTGGATCACTACCGGCTGGATGCGGATTACAAGCATGGCTTGCACTTCACCGCACTGCCTACGGCTTGGGTCAGTGGCTTTGACAAGACCGCTGAGCTTCGCATCGGTAGCAGCACGGCTTGGGTCTCGGACACGATCGGTGCGGTGGCCGGCTTTCTAGAGTTCAAAGGTCATGGTCTGTCCACGTTCGAAAATGCCCAGAACCGGGATGAACGCCTGATGGCTGTTCTTGGCTCCCGGATGTTGGAAGACACGAAACGGGTTGGTGAAACGGCTGATGCCATTGAACTCCGTCAAGCAGGTGAGAACAGCATCTTGATGACGCTGGCTTTGTCTGTGTCTGATTCCATCAGCCAAGTCCTCCGCTGGGTGTATTGGTGGAACAGCACTGAAC
>JAFMIZ010000168.1 GCA_017853715.1 Pedosphaera sp. | reverse complement strand
CCATCGTGTCATCCACGCTCTTGGTGGCGAACTCGCACTTCATGTGCTCTTCCCAGACGTCCTTGAGCTTCTGCTGCGCGGGAGACAGGGCCGCGTCCGGGGCGGCAGCCGTTTGAGACAAAACCGCGCGTTTGATCTTGGGTGAGGCCTTGGTTTTTTTCTTCATGCCATTGGGTGCTGCCGGAATGGCGCTCATCATGCGCCAGGCTTGATGCTTGTCAAGCCGTCGTGGCGGCAAAAGGTGAAGTGCAGGTGCCGGGTGGACAAAGGCATCCTCAAAGCCTAGACTGCCGCCGGTTTCACGATGAACACAGGTTACTCATGCGACGTGGCCAACAACTTCGACGCCCTCCCCGCGGCGATGGCTGGCTTGTCCCGCTGGCTGGAGGAGCAGTCGGTCGCGCCGGCCGCTTCCTATCTGGCCTCGCTGGCCTTGGAAGAGCTGGTCACCAACTGCATCAAGTATGGCTACGACGATACGGCGGCGCATGTCATCCAGATCCACCTGCAACTGGCCGGCGGCGAGATGATCATGACCGTCGAGGACGACGGCCACCCGTTCAACCCTCTGGAGCAGGCGGAGCCGGACACCAACCTGCCCATCGAGGAGCGCCCCATCGGCGGCCTCGGCATCCACATGTTGCGCAAGATGTCGGACCGGATGGAGTACGTCCGCGAAAACGGGAAGAATCGCGTGACTTTACACAAAATTTTAAATCCCTAACATCAGGCCTTCGCCATGCAATTATCCTTTGCTGAAATTGACGGGAATGTCCGGCATCTGAAGCTGGCCGGCAACCTGGATATTGCCGGCACGCTCGCGGTGGAGACCAAAGTGCTGGCCCACTGCGGCGGTGAGCAGCCGCGCGTGCTGATCGATCTGGCGGAAACCCGCTTCGTCTCCTCCCTCGGTCTCCGCCTGCTGCTGCAGTCCATCAAAACGGTCGCTGCCCGCTCCGGGAGCATCTCCCTGCTGAACCCCTCGATTCCGGTGGCCGGCGCGCTGGAGATCGCCGGCCTGGCCGCCTACATTTTTCGCGGTGCGGAAACCGCTGCCGCCGCCGCCTTGAAGTCAAACCCGTCTGTATCCTGAACCTGCATCCAAAAACACATGTCCAACCTCATCGTCAAGAGCCAGCGCAAAGCCAGCCCCGGCAACCAGACCGAAACCACCATCACCTTGGAAGGCAACCTCGACAACTCCACGGTCGCCATTCTTGAGCAGAATCTGAAACCCGTCCTTGAGACCAAACCCGCCCAGCTGATCTTTGATCTGGCCGGCCTCAAATTCGTGACCAGCTCCGGCATCCGCCTTTTCTTCATGGCTTCCAAGAGCCAGAAGGCCAACAAGGGCCAGACTTCCTTCGTCAACCTCCCGCCGCAGATCAAGGAAGTGTTCGCCATCATGGGCAGCATTCCGGACATGAAAATCTTCACCAGCCAGGCCGAACTGGACGCCTACCTGCTGGCCCGGCAGCAGACCTATGTGCAATGAACCTGGCCGGCTCCGGCCGGGGGCGGCGGCGCAGCCGCCTTTGCCCTCCCGGTCCTGCCGGGCGCTCGCTTAACCGCCCACCTCAAATACCATGACCTCCCAAACCATCGAACAGGGCACCGAGCGCTGGCTGGTCGTCACGCTCGGCCGGCGGCTGGATGCCCTCAATGCGCCGGAGATTCCCGCGGCCCTGCAGCCCTTCGTGAACGCCGGGGGTCGCCGCGTGATTTTCGACTGCGCCTCCCTGCAATACGCCAGCAGCGCCGGCCTGCGGGAGTTCATCGCCGCCGCCAAAAAAATGAAATCCCTCGCCGGCAGCTGCGCCTTTGCGGCGCCCACCCCGGCCGTGAGCCAGCTGTTCTCCCTGTCCGGCCTGACCGGCCTTTTGGAGCTCCGCGACAGCGTCGCTGCCGCCCAAGGTGTGCGGCTGCCGGCCGCGGCAGAGCAGCCATCCGCCCCGCCGGCCCCGACTCCGGCAAGCGGGCTGTCCCTGGCGGAAGAGGTCACGCTCCTGGGCTTGGACGATCAGCACGACCGGTGGCTCAGCTTGCCCGATTGCAGCTTTTATTATGCGCTCGCCGGCGCCATCGTCGCCGACCTGGCGCTCGCCGGCCGCGTGGACACCGACCTCGATTGCCTGACCGTCATAGATTCCCAACCGACCGGCAACGCATTGTTGGACCCCTGGCTGCAGCAGATGGCGCTGACTCCGAAAAAACTCCCCGTTTCCGGATGGCTTGACCGCCTGGTGGAGGAATCGGATCACAGCCGGGAAGCCGCTCTGGGCCAGCTCGTCCAGAAAGGCGTCCTGCGCCGGGAAGAGAAGCGCATCCTCTGGGTCATCGCCCTGCGCCGCTATCCCCCGATAGACGGCCACGAACGCGTCGAGGTGCGCACCCGCCTGCGCGAGCTTATCCTGGGCGGGGAATTGCCCGACCCCCGGGATGCCATGCTCATCGGCCTGCTTCACGGTTGCGCGGTCCTGGAAAAACTCCTCGGCCTGCCGGAATTTGAGAAACATGCCGCCCGCATCCAGCAGCTGGCCCGGATGGAACTGGTGGGGCGGAGCGCGGCTGCGGCCGCCAAGGAAGCCATCGTCGCCCGCGATCGCGCCATCGCCGACGCCATGATGCGGGGGTAGCTCCGCAGCCGGCGGGCATCCCCTTAAAAAACTTTACCGCCCAAAACGAATTCCGGTAAAGAAAAGGTAAAGAAACTGGATGCCGTAAAACGGTCTTATGGAACCGCGAAGCTCCGGTCCTCTTGCGGTTTGCGTCGCCTTCATGCCCGCCATCTGCGGAATACCCGTCACCGCCCCCGGTCTGGCTCCGTCCCACATCGTGGCGGCTCAGCGCCTGGCCGACCATTCCGCCGGCATGCCCGGGGTCACCTCGCGCACGTGCTGGGCGAGGAGGATTCCGCCCCCGATAAAAATTGCGCCGAGCAGGTGGTATCCATCCAGGTTTTCCCCCAAAAAAACGACCGCCAGCAGTGCTCCGTACAACGGCATCAGCTGGAGATACACGCCGGCCTTGTTCGGGCCCAGCTGCGCCACCCCATGATTCCATAAAAAATACGCGATCACCGAGGCGAACAGGCTGACGTAGAGCAGCGCCGCCCCGAGTGGCGGTGTGAAGTGAAAGCCGGCTCCCGCCAGCTCAGCCCGGACATAAAATGGCGCCATCATCAGGACGCTGTAGAGCACGGCGCCGTCCAGCAACACGATGGGCGACAGGTCCTGCGGCTTGCGCTTGAGCATCACTGAATACGCGGACCACAAGGTCACTGCCAGCAGCATCCATAGGTCGCCGCGGTTGAATTGAAATGCCCGCAGGTGCTGCCCGTCCCCGCGGGTCAGGATGACCAGCACCCCGACCAGCGAAACCGCGATCGCCGCCAGTTGCAGCCGGCTC
>JAFMIZ010000063.1 GCA_017853715.1 Pedosphaera sp. | reverse complement strand
CGGCGTTGGGATAGTTCGTGGCCGTGCCTACGGATGAGTGGTAGATAAATTTATCCCCGGGCTGCTGGACATTAGCATGGCTGGGATTTGCCTGAAATGTGGGTGGCGATCCCCCATTTGATGCCTCCACCTGACCGAGCACAATCCCGCTGCCATTGAGGTTGGTAGTGACTTGACGCAAGAGCGTGACGCCGACTACTTCCAAATTGCCTGCTTCTACTGAAGTTTGCGTGCTGAAGACGCAAGCAGCCGCAAGTGCAGCCCCAATTCGTGGGACTCGGCCCGAATTAGCAAAAGCCTGTTTGGCGTTCATCGCGTGTGTGACTGCCGCTTACATGCCACTGTTGCTCGCGTTTGTCCATTTTGGGATGGATTGGGGGTTCACTATTGGGAGGCGGCTCGCTAAAGTCACAGCGTGGCTGACACGTTGGTCGTCAACGAAATCTACCTGAGCTTGCAGGGCGAAAGCACCTTTGCCGGGCTCCCATGCGTCTTCGTGCGGCTCACCGCCTGCAATTTGCGCTGCTCCTACTGCGACACGGCGTATGCGTTCACGGAAGGAAAAAAGCGGGAGTTGGCTGATGTCGTGGGCGAAGTGAAGCGGTTGGCTGAACCCTATCTGAACTCGAACCAGCAAACTCAAAACCTGAAAATCCCTCTCGTTGAACTCACCGGCGGCGAACCTTTGCTTCAGCCGGGTTCACTCGCGTTGATGCGACAGCTTTGCGACCTCGGCTTCACGGTGTTGGTGGAAACGAGCGGCGCGCTGGACATTTCCAAGGTGGACCCGCGCGTGCGTCGCATCATGGATTTGAAGTGCCCCAGCAGCGGAGAGGTGGAGCGCAACCGCGTTGAGAACATCGGCCACTTGAAAGCCGCCGACGAAATCAAGTTCGTCATCGGTACGGTGGAAGATTACGAGTGGGCGAAGCAGCAGATTGCCACGTACAAGCTCGACGCGATTTGCCCGCTCCTGATGTCGTGGGTGCAACCGTTGCGTCCGGAGCAGCAGGACAAATCACTCAAGTCGGTTCCCGGCGGGCTCACGCCCATCACGCGGAGGGAATTAGTGGAGCGGATCATCGCCGATGCGTTGCCCGTTCGTTTCCAGTTGCAGATGCACAAAGTCATCTGGTCACCGGAACAACGCGGGGTCTAATGATTTACGAATTGCAATATACGATTTACGATGTGCGGAGTTGCCGCGCTTAAATCGCCAATCGCACATCCCAAATTTGTGGCCAGAACAGCCTCCATCCTTCGACAACTCCGGGACTACGAGTCGCGCAATGTGACTTACGTGGATCCTGACGGCACTTGGCCGATTGTGTGGGAACGGGCGGAAGGTGCTTACGTGTGGGACGCCGAGGGTAAACAATATCTCGATCTCACAGCGGCATTTGGGGTGGCGGCGGCGGGCCATGCGAATTCTGTCGTCGTGAAAGCAGGGCAGGATCAGATGGCGAAGTTGCTCCACGCGATGGGCGACGTGCATCCGCACGCATTGAAGGCACAACTCGCTCAGCAGCTCAGCCAGATCACTTTTGAACGCTGGACCACCAAGCCGGAGCACGCGCTGGAAGCCGCCAGGCCGCTCACGGGGAAGACTATCTTTTGCAACTCTGGGTTTGAATCTGTGGAAGCCGCCCTCAAGACTGCCATGCTGACGGCGGGCAAATATGGCGTCATCGCATTCAAGGGTGGGTATCACGGTCTTGGCTACGGCACTTTGAATGCAACGCACCGTGAATATTTCCGTGGACCGTTTGGGCTGCAACTCAAGCAATTCGGTAACTGGGTGGATTATCCTGCCAAGCCATCGGACTTGGCGGTGGTCGAACTGCAAATACGTCGGTTCTTTGCGCGCGGCTGGGTAGGGGCGATTCTCGTCGAGCCGGTGCAGGCGCGGGGCGGCATCAACGTCCCGCCGCCGGGCTTTCTGCCCTTGCTCCGCAAGCTGTGTGACGAGCACAAAGCGTTATTGGTGCTGGATGAGATTTACACCGGGTTTGGTCGCACAGGGAAATGGTTTGCCTGCGAACACAGCGGCGTGGTGCCGGACATCATCTGCCTCGGCAAGGCGCTGACGGGCGGCTTTCCGTTGTCGGCGTGCGTGGGGCGTGCCGCCGTGATGGATGCCGCGTGGCCTGAGTCGCAAGGCGAGGCGATCCATACAAGCACCTTCCTTGGTCATCCGGTGGGCTGTGCAATGGCTTTGGCGCAGATGAGTGAAATCGAGCGGCTCGGTCTGGTGGAACGAAGCGCAAAACTGGGTGAAACGTTGCTCACACAACTGGCCAACCCGGAACTTGAAACCCAAAACTCGAAACTTCGTCCAGCTGCCCGCGGCCTCGGCTTGATGGCTGGGCTGGAGTTGCGTCACATTGACGGCACACCAGCCATTGCTGAAAGTATTTCAGCCATCAAACAACTGTTGCAGCGCGGCTACATTTTCCTGCCGGAAGGCGAGCACTCGAATGTCATCAGCTTCACGCCGCCGTTGACGATTGCCGAAGGACAGTTGGCCGCAGCGGTGCAGTCACTTGGAGAAGTTCTTGCCGGAATATGAACAAAGCGCGGATAAAAATGGCTCGACGCGAATTGCCCGAATTTTCGCGAATTCAAAGCCCATTAGCGTTAATTCGCGTCTTATTCCGTTCATGAAACTGCCCGAGATGCGCCAGATGTTGTCCGATCGGGGGATTCAACTGACAAAATCCCTCGGGCAAAACTTTCTGCACGAGGAGAAGGTGATTCAGAAAATTGCGGCGGCGGGGGAATTGACCCGGGCCGACAAGGTGTTGGAGATCGGGCCGGGTCTGGGGCCGCTGACGGAGGTGTTGCTCGCGCAGGCAGGCGAGGTGCTGGCCATCGAGATGGACGCGCGGCTGGTGGAGATATTGAAGCGGCGATTTTGCTCGGAGTCCCACCTTCAGGCGGCATCGGGACCGGCTGAAGCCGGGACTCCAAACCTGCATCTCATCCACGCTGACGCCTTGAAGTATTTGGAGAGCGATTCCCACGATTGGCGCGGGTGGAAGCTGGTGGCGAACCTGCCTTATTCGGTGGCTTCTCCGATACTCGTTGAATTGGCGCTGACCGAACATGGTCCTGAGCGCATGGTGGTGACATTGCAACGCGAAGTGGCGGAGCGATTGCGTGCCAAGGCAAACGACGAGGACTACGGTCTGCTGACGCTATTGGTCCAGCTGAACTATGAGCCGAAGGCGTTATTCAAGATTTCGGCGGGCTGTTTCTTCCCGCAGCCGAACGTGGACTCCGCCTGCCTGACGCTGGTGCGCCGGCGGCACCGACTGCTGACGCCGGCGCAGACAAAAGTCTTTGTGCGCGTGGTTAAACAAGCCTTCAGTCAACGGCGTAAGATGATGGCTAAGCTGTTGCGCGCGGACTGGCCGGAGGAAGTTTTGCGTCGTGCCATGAGTGAACTGGGTCTCTCCCCGCAAATCCGCGCCGAGGCCGTAGCGCTGGAGCAATTTGTACAATTGACGGAGCTCATGGTGGAGACGAGGTGAAGAGTCTCACTTCGAGCGACCGGCGGGATGGTGCTTCGGAAAATAGTTAGAGACTCCTTACGTCGTTTCCTACCATGGCCAAAATGAGTGAAGACATCTTCGACATCGTCAATGAGCACGACGAGGTGATTGGTCGTGCGCCGCGCCACGAGGTTCACGCAAAGGGACTGCTGCATCGCGCCGTGCATGTGCTCATCTTCAATGCGAGCGGCGAGACGTTTCTTCAGAAGCGTTCCATGTCCAAGGACCGCGAGCCAGGGCGCTGGGGGGCGGCCTGTTCAGGGCATGTGGACAGCGGCGAGTATTACGATTCGGCTGCCTTGCGCGAGTTGGGGGAGGAATTGGGCTGGAAGCCGCAGGAGGCGTTGCAGCGTGTGTTGCGCATTGAAGCCTGTGCAGAGACGGATCAAGAATTCGTCTGGGTCTATCGCTGCAACGGCGAAGGGCCATTCCATCTGAATCGCGAGGAAGTTGAAACGGGTGAATGGTTCACGCCGATGGCCATTGCCGAATGGATTAGGGTGAAGCCAGGGGACTTCACCATGTCATTTCGGAAGATTTGGGTGGAACTTTCCTTCGCCTGACGATTCGCTTCGCGACGGTTACATGGCAGCGCGATGGCCTTACTGGTGTGGTGTTGAGACTCAGGGCGCAATGCCGCGGACGGAGCGGTAGAAGCGTGAGGGGCCGTTACCCGAGGTGGTGTCTTCCAACTGCACATTACCCAACTCATCCGCCGTGACGGTGCCCAGATTTTGCCAATTGGCTGGATCGAGCGCATCGGTGTATTGGACCGTATAGGTGAAGCCCGGCACGCCGGTGAAGCTGAGTTGGTAAGTCCCTGTTCCAGTGACGATGCCCAGCATTTCATTGACCGGCGGGTCCGGTTGCACGGCCACGTTGACTATGCCCGTCGCCAAACTGCCATGGCCATCTGAGACCAGGTAGGTGAATGCGTCCGCGTTGGTGTTTCCAAACTGTGGCCAGTATTGCACGATCGCATTGGTCAGAATTACCGCTGCACCTTCGAGCGATGGGTTGTTTACGCTTTCAATCGTAAGTAAATCACCATCCATATCCATGTCGTTAGTCAGCAAGTATGGGGCGGAAGTCTCGAACCCCTGGCTCAGCCAACGGACGAACTGATCTGGCTCGGGGCTGGGCGTGTCATTGACGTTAGTGACCGTCAGCGAAACGGTGGCGAGAACAGAGGTGAGGCTGCCGTCGTCGACCTCGTAGGCGAAGTTATCAGCACCGAAGAAGTTGGTGTCGGGCGTGTAGGTCAGGTTTGAAATGGAGCCGGAGAGGAGGCCGTGGGCGGGGTGGGTGACAATCACGAGGTTCAAGGCGGGATCCGTCCCATCGGGATCGGTGATATTCAGCGTGATGGGCGACGATTCATCTTCGGTAACGGTGAGAGCGCTCCCGCTGGCCGTCGGCGCGTCGTTGACGTTGGTGGTGGTCAGCAAGACGAACGCAACCGCCGAGGTGAGGCTGCCGTCGTTAATGCGAAACGCGAACACGTCATTGCCAAAGTAATTGGTGTTCGGCTGATAGGCTAGAATGGGCGCGACACCTGAGAGGCTGCCGTTTACGGGGTTGGTAACGACGATGAAGTCCATGGCCGGGCCATCCGGGTCTGAACCGGTCAACACGATGGGGAGTGCGGTGTCTTCGGCGTTGGTGAGGGACTGGCTGAAGGCGATGGGCGCGGCATTCGCTTCGGTGACGGTAACCACAAATGAATTTGTGATGGCGACGACACCGTCGTTGGCTACGGTGATAATCGGGTTGGTGGACGGGCTTTGCGCTTCGGAAGGTGTCCAAGTGATGACGCCGTTGCTGTCGATGGCGGCTCCTGCGGGAGGATTGGCTAGTGCGTAGGTGATTTGCTGGAATGGCGTGTCAGCGTCGGTGGCGGCGTTGGTGACGGTGACCAGGGTGAGTTCGGTGATGGTGCGATTGGTCGGAGTGCCCGCGAAGATCGGAGCATTCCCGCCGCTGGCGTAGATGTTGTAGTTGGCGATGCTGCCGCCGCTGGTGACAAGGGGCGTGGGCCAGACATTGGTGAAAATGTATTGGCCCCAGCGCAGGGTGCCGCCGCTGGTGTTGTAGAAGACGCGGGCATTGGTGCTGTCGGACCAGATGGCCAGCCAGTAACTGGTATTGCTGGTTAGGCTGAGGGGCGCGGACAAAGGCATTTTCTGCCAGCCCGTGACCGGGTTGGTGACTGCGAGGCTGGTGACGAGGAGGGTGCTCGGCTGCGCGGCATTGTCGGCATAAATGGCACATTGGTAGCGACCGGTGATGCCAGCGACATTTGCATGAATGAACGCCACGGTTAGGTTCGAGGCGGAGGTGAAGCGGCCCGCATTGATGTAGGGGTTGTTGTTCCAGATATTGTCGGAGGTGCCTGCGCTGTTCGTGTTGCCGATGCGGCCGAGGACATCCGGGGGTGGAAGTGGCGGCAAGGGCAGTCCGTTGATCCACTCGCCCAGCACACTGATGTAATTGGTATCCACCATGTTCTTGGCCAGAGGCGGCATTTGATTCGGGCCTACGATGCTGTCGCGCAAGTGGAACACCGACTTCTCCGGGTGTTGCGGCGCGATGATGCGCGCTCCGGCGATGCCGAGGGAATCGTTGGGGATGGCATTGGTCAACCCCTGATTGTTGAGCGGGGTGGAGAAGCGGGCGTCGAAATTTGCCTGCACGCCACCGGGCTGATGACAGTGGGCGCAGTTTGATTGGAGATAGGAACGGACGCGGAGTTCCGGGGTGGCGTTGGTGTCGGTGATGTGCGCGGTCTTCGGCAGGGCGGGGATGCCCGCTTCGTTGAGGCTGACGTTGAACATGCCGACATGGTTGAGGGCCCGCAACTGGTTGTCAGTGTTGCCGGTGCCGGGATAGGTGTAGTCTTCGTTCAACAAACTGGTGCGCGGCCCCAGTACCTGACCGGAGTTGGCGGTGTGACACTGGAGGCAATCCTGCGGGCTGGGATAATACCAGACCTGGCTGCGGGTGCCGGTGGCGGTGGTGATGATATTGGTCTCCTCCAATGCACCGGGCAGCAGGTCTGCGTCGGAATTGTCAGCACGCCATTTGTAAGTGAAGCCATGCCAAGCGCCGTTGGTTCCGCGCACGAGGAAGCGGGTCTCCAGCCGTTTCAACGCCGCCGGGTTGGTGTCGTTCACCGGAAGGTTGAAATGTTTGATCAGGACGCTGCCGGTCGGGAAGGTCCAGTTGCCGTTGGTGGTGAACGCGATGGTTTCGCTGGCGGTGTAGGGCGCGCCGTCGTTGGGCACCACCATCCAGCGCGCCTTGGTCGCGTTGTCGGACCACAGCGGTGCCGTCACATCGAAGGGAATCAACTTCGCGTTGGGAACCAGATTCGTCGTGTCGCTGAACACGCCGGTCTGCGACAGCAAGGCTGGCGGCGGCGGGATGACGGCACCCGAGGCGGCCAGTTTGTAAATTTGTGCACCTTCTCCGCCCATGGACATGAGGATTTCGTTGTTATGGTCCACCCCGAACGAGGTCAGGCCGATGCCAAACGCGGGCATGGTGAGAATCTGCGTTACGACGGCGGGGTTGACACCATCGTAGTCAATGGTCCACACGCGGCCTGAGCCGTTGTCACCGAAGAGGTATTTACCGTAAAGGCTGGGAAACTGGCTGCCACGATAGACGTAGCCACCGATGACACAGTCGTTGCCATTGATGTGCTGGTAGTCGTGAATGGGTGGCTGGTCGGCGCCAATGAGCGGGCTGGGTTTGGCTTTGAAACCAGTGTGCGATCCCTCTTGGTAAGCCCACTGGTAATTGCCGCCCTTCACGATGATGTCCACTTCCTCCCAGGTTGCTTGGCCCACGTCGCCCAGCCAGATCCGATCCGAGACGGCGTCATAGGTCATGCGGTGTGGGCTGCGGAGGCCGATGGCCCAGAATTCCTCCAGGACCGTGCCGTTCGTATTGAGCCAAGGATTATCGTTTGGGATGAAATAATTGCTGGAGTAAGTCGGCGGCCATCCGGGCGGCGGAGTGGCTCCCACGGGTTGCCGCCGGACTGCGTGGCTGCGCGATGGATCCTTGTCCACGTCGATGCGCAGCACGCCGGAGAAAAGCCCGGAATTGATCTTTTGTGTCTGGTTGTAGCCGATCTGCCCGTTCGCACCGTCCTGTGTGCCACCCTCGTCACCATTGCTCAAATACAGGAAGCCATCCGGGTCGAAGAACATGCCGCCTCCATTGTGCCAGAGATGCCGATCAAACTGGTTGATGAGAATCTGTTCCGATGCTGGCACAGCCACCACACCCGCAGGGGTGTTGGTGACGGTGAATCGAGAAAGCCTGTTGTAATTATTGGTGACGGATGGAGCACTGCTTCCCGGGGGGGGGATGATGGGAGAGGGCGAGAAGCTGTAGTAAATGTAAACGTAATAGCGGTTGGTGGAACCCGCCAAACTGTATTGTGGATGGAATGCCAGTCCAAGAACGCCGCAGTCATTGTAACCCTGCGTGACGGGAGTCAGATCAAGGAACAGAACCTTGTTCGTGGTGCTGGCCACGTTGGGAAAGTGCCAGATTTTGCCCTGCCGCTCGCAGACGAACAACCGGTTGGTGCCCGGTTCGGGGACGATGGAAATTGGATCATCAAAGGTGAGATTCGGAAACGCCACCTGAGCTTGCCATGAGGAAACACTGGGGGGGGCGGCGGGGAATTTTGCATCAAAAAAATGACCCACCGTCGGACGCAAGGCCAGTCCGTAGGGTTGCGCCTGCAAACTGGCCAGCCAACAAAACAACACGCCAAACAGGAGTCCTGTGGCGGAACGCAGGGGGGACGGCCAACTCGATTGGTGAACCGGCATTTCCCGGACATTATGACCTAGCGCACGGCGGTTGCAACTGACTCTCTCCCGGGGGAACTCCCAATTCTGACCCCGCAGGCGTCCCCACGCGCTTGACCCTGCCAGCACCCTCCTCTAGGTTCCGCCGCAGCTTAATAATTATGGACGCACAAAACTTCCTGGTACCCATGGTGGTCGAGCAGACCGGTCGCGGCGAACGCGGCTACGACATTTACTCCCGCCTGCTGGTGGACCGCATAGTTTTCCTCGGCACCCCCGTGGACGACATGGTTTCCAACCTGATCATCGCCCAGTTGCTCTTTTTGCAGATGACTGATCCTAAGAAGGATATTCATCTCTACATCAATTCCCCCGGCGGCAGCGTCACAGCGGGATTGGCCATCTACGACACGATGCAGTTCCTGACCTGCGACGTAAATACCTACTGTATCGGCCAGGCTGCCAGCATGGGCGCGGTTCTTTTGGCGGCGGGCACCAAAGGCAAACGTTATGCGCTGCCAAACGCCCGCATCATGATCCACCAGCCGTGGGGCGGTGCCCAGGGAACAGCAGCGGACATCAGCATCCAAGCGCGCGAAATCCTTCGCCTCAAGGATCGCTTGAACGAGATCCTTGGCAAACACTGTGGCAAGAAAGCCGACGATATTGCCAATTCCACCGACCGCGACAATTTCATGTCTGCCGACGAAGCGAAGGTTTTCGGTCTGGTAGATCAGGTGGTTGCCTCCCGCAAGGAGATCACCACGCTCGCGGAGAAGAGTTCGGTGCAAGCTTGATTGACCCATGGCGCGTCCCACCAACATGACCATGTGCAGCTTCTGCGGGAAGTCCCATGCAGAAGTGAAGAAGCTCATCTCCGGCCCGGGCGTTTACATCTGCGACAACTGCATCATTCTTTGCAAGAACGTCCTCGACACCGAGGCTGCGGCCAAGGAGTGCAAGCATAAGCCCATCGGGCGCGTGCCCAAGCCGTCGGAGATCCGGCATGAGTTGGACAAGCATTGCATCGGTCAGGACCATGCCAAGAAGACTCTCTCCGTTGCGGTTCACAATCATTACAAGCGGCTTCAGGTGAAGGAACGCATTGTGGCCGGCGAGCAGCAGTCCGACAACGATCCGCATGCCGAGGTGGAGCTGGAGAAGAGCAACATTCTCATGATTGGGCCGACCGGTTCCGGCAAGACTCTCCTCGCGCGCACGCTGGCCAAGATTCTCGATGTGCCCTTCGCGATCGCTGACGCCACGGTCCTCACTGAAGCCGGTTACGTTGGTGAGGACGTTGAGAACATCATTCTGCGCCTGTTGCAGAATTGTGACTACGACGTAAAGCGCGCCCAGCGCGGCATCGTTTACATCGACGAGATCGACAAGATCACGCGCAAACAAGACGGCCCCAGCATCACGCGTGACGTTTCCGGCGAGGGCGTTCAGCAGGCGCTGCTCAAAATCCTCGAGGGCACTGTTTGCGCCGTGCCGCCGCAGGGTGGACGCAAACATCCCCAGCAGGAATACATCCGGGTGGACACGTCAGACATCCTCTTCATCTGCGGTGGTGCGTTTGTGGGCTTGGAGAAGGTCATTCAAAGGCGGCTCGGTCGTCACGTGATGGGTTTTGCCGGTGCTGAAGAGCAACGCAAGGCTGCCAGTGTGCAACGCGACGAGATTCTCAAGCACGTCGAGCCCGAAGACATGCTCGGCTTTGGGTTCATTCCCGAGTTCATTGGGCGTCTGCCCATGGTGACGACTCTCGCCGAACTTACCGAGAATCAGTTGGTCACGGTGATGACCCAGCCCAAGAATGCGCTCGTGAAGCAATACAGCAAGCTGCTGGCCATGGAAGGTGCGGAACTGCATTTCACCGAAGACGCTCTCCGCGAACTGGCCGGACAAGCTATCAAGAAGGGCACCGGTGCGCGCGCATTGCGCAGCCTGCTGGAGAAGTTGATGCTGGATACGATGTATGACCTGCCCAGCTCAGAAGACATTGCCAGTATCACCATCAACGGCCCCGTGGTGCGCGGTGACTCGAAGCCACTGGTGCAAAACAAAGAAAAGCAGGCCGCGGCGTAGTGGCTCACTTCGTGGCTGCCGACGTGAGGAGGCGGATTTGACGCCGGCGACGGCCCCACCTCACCGCGTCGGTGGCTGCAAAACTTTTATCCATGACCAAACCTGTCAAAGATTCTCCCATCCGTGTCGGAATGATTTCTCTCGGCTGCGCCAAGAATTTGGTGGACGCCGAAATCATGCTGGGTTCGTTGCTCAAGGATGGTGTGGAAATCATCAATGACGCGGCGCAAGCGGATTGTGTCATCGTCAACACCTGCTCGTTCATCGACTCCGCGCAGGAGGAAAGCGTGGACACGATTTTGGAATCCGTTGAGGTGCGTGATGCCAACAATCGTGGTCAGGGCGTGATTGTCTCCGGCTGCCTCTCGCAACGCTTCCGCGATGAGTTGCCCAAGCTGTTCCCCGAAGTGGACGCATTCATGGGCATTGATCAGGTCGCGCAGGTGGGCACAATTGTTCGAGAAGCGATTGCGCGGCGAGAGGGGAAAACCCGAAACCTGAAACCTGAAACCCGTAACCGCAAGTCCAAGATTTCCGCCAAACTTGCCAAGCTCGATCAAGGCCAAGTGCCCGATGAGCACGAGCAACAAAACGCCCTGCGCGGCAGCGACAAGTTCGGCAAAACCAAGACGGTCCTAGTCCCAACCCCAGACGCCAGACCCCAGACGCTAGATCCTGTTTTGGACGTAACCGCCCGCCCGATTTACATCCCGGATTACGAGACGCCGCGCTTCCGGCTGACGCCTCGCCATTTCGCGTATCTCAAGATCGCCGAGGGCTGCAATCATCCGTGCAGCTTCTGCATCATCCCGCGTATGCGCGGTTCTCATCGCAGCCGCACGCAGGCGGACATTGTGGCCGAGGCCAAGGCGCTGATCGCGGATGGCGTGAAGGAGATCAATCTGATTTCCCAGGACTCCACCTACTACGGACTCGACCTGCGACCGAATCACAGCCGCGCCATTTCTTCGCCGGAGAAATTTAACGCGGCAACCAAATCTCTCGCGGCGGATGCCACGACGCTCTGCTCGTTGCTCCGTGAACTGAACAGCCTGCGTGGCGATTTCTGGATTCGCATCCTCTACACGCACCCCGCGCACTGGACGGACGAACTCATCCAGACGATTTCTGAGTGCCGTAAGGTGGCACGTTACGTGGACATCCCGCTCCAGCATATTCACGACAACATGCTCGAACGCATGCGCCGTGAAACCTCCCGGCAATACATCGTGGACCTCATCAAGCGCATTCGTGCAGGCGTCCCTGGCATTGCAATCCGCACCACGTTCATCGTTGGTTTTCCTGGCGAAACCGAGGCTGCCTTTGAGACGCTGCTTGATTTCATCCGTAAAACCAAGTTCGAGCGCTTGGGGGTGTTCACCTACTCAAAAGAGGACGGCACGCGCGCAGGTTCCATGGCTGGGCAGTTCTCCGACAAGCTCAAGCAACAGCGACGCGAACGCGCCATGGCCGCGCAGCATGAAGTGGCGGTGCGGGTCGCCGAGGGATTTGTGGGCCGCACACTCAAGGTGCTGGTGGAAGGCGAGGCTAATGCCAAGCAACTCCAAGCTGCGAATGTTTCCTCCTGGGAACACGGGTTGATGCGTGGAACTGACAAACACACTGCTCAACTCAAAGGACGCTACCTCGTCGCTCGCGGCGAGGCCGACGCACCAGACATTGACGGCCGTGTTTACATCCGTGGCAAGCTCCCCATCAGCCAGTTCGCCAAGGTGAAGATCATTGGCCACACCGATTACGACCTCATCGCCGAGCCTGCTGAGTGCTGACAATATTTTACGGGAATGTTGCCCGCCAGTGCTTTGAAACTTGCAACGCTCAACCGGCAACCTGCAACCTCACCGCAATGAATCTGCCGAACAAGCTGACCACTTCGCGCTTTGTCATCACTGCGGCGTTTCTTGCGGTGATGTTCTCGGAGGTGCCCTATCACCAGACCATCGCACTGGTGTTGTTCAGCATTGGTGGTATCACGGATCTCCTCGATGGCCGCATCGCCCGGCAGCACAAGCTCATCACCAATTTCGGCATCCTCATGGACCCGCTGGCAGACAAAATCATGACCTGCTCGGCGTTCATTGCCTTTGTGGCCATGCCCGAGACAGGCATGAAGGCGTGGATGGTGGTCGTGATTGTCTCTCGTGAGCTGGCCATCACAGGTCTCCGACTGATCGCCGCCTCAAAAAATCTTGTGCTCGCGGCGGAAGGTTTCGGCAAACACAAGACCATCTCCCAGATTGTCGCCATCATCGCCATCCTGACCGTTCAGGCTTACCCTCAGTGGGGCAGGATGGGGGATGCGGTGTTCGGTTTTCATCTTGCTGGCAGCACACCCTGGTCGGTGTCCTTTGCCCAGCTGTCCATCTGGGTTGCCGTCACGCTGACCATTCTTTCAGGAAGCATTTATCTTTGGAAGAACCGCGAAGTTTATCTGCGGGACATGTGAACGTCACGGCAGTTGGCTGGTCACGAAGCAGCAGCGCTTTTTTGCGCCCTCCGCGCCAGCCTTTCAGCTCGGCTCTCTGACCTAGACGCAAAGGAGGGATTGGGTTACAGGTAATCGGGCATTCCACAGGCCATGCCAAAATGTCAACGAATGCCATTCTAGTTCTGATCATTCTGGTAAGCGCGGTGGCGTTGTTCGTCACTGAGAAGCTCGCCATTGACATGGTCGCGCTGATGGTGCTCGGCGCGGTGTTGCTGCTGGGGCTGGTCACACCTGAGGAGGCGCTGTCGGGCTTCAGCAATTCTGCAACCGTCACCGTTGCCGCCATGTTTGTGCTCAGCGCGGGCTTGCAACGCACCGGGGTTTTAAGGGCAATTGGCCGGCGTTTGTTTAAGGTGGGGCGCTATCCGTTGCTGCTGATGACAGTGATTGCCGTGGTGGTGGGCGGCGTCTCTGCTTTCATCAATAACACCGCTGCGGTGGCGGTCTTTTTACCTTTGGTGCTGGCGTTATCCCAACGACTCAAGCTGTCGCCGTCCAAGTTCCTCATGCCGATGTCGTTTGCATCAGAGTTTGGCGGCGTATGCACGCTGATTGGATCTTCAACCAACCTGCTGGTCAGTGCGATTGCCGTGGATTATGCATTGCGCCATCCGGGGGTGCCGGGGTTGGGGGCATTTTCCATGTTCGAGATGGGCAAGCTGGGCATGATCTTGTTTGGGGCGGGCATTGTTTATCTGGCTGCGGTGGGTTATTGGCTGTTGCCATCCCGTCGCGGCGAGCAACTGACGGAGGCCTACCAATTGGACAATTACATCACCGAGCTGCAAGTGATGCCGGGTTCGCCATTAATCAAGAAATCGCTCATGGAACTGCGCCTTGGCGACAAGGAGGGCGTGTGGGTGCTGGAAATCATTCGCGAGAAGACCAAGGTGTGGGCACCCATGAATGAATCCATCCGGGAGGGCGACGTGCTGCTTGTCGAGGGCAAGCTCGACAGCTTGATGGAATCCAAGGAGGCACTAAAACTTCAGATTGCGCCAGAGTTCCACCTGCAAGATGACACCTTAAAGAAAGAGGATCGCACTCTGATCGAAGTGATGGTGGCGCCATCTTCACGAGTTGCGGGCCGGACATTGCGCGGGTTGGACTTCAACCGGCGTTACGACGCCGTGGTGCTCGCGATTCAACGGCAGGGACGTTCATTGCGTGAGCAACTCAGCTCGGTGCGGTTGCGATTTGGGGATTTGTTGCTGTTGCAGGCACCCAAAGGGGTGGCGGACAAATTACGTCCGGACGCAGACTTTGTGGTCATGGATGAGAAGGGTGGCTTGAACATCCGTCGCAGCCGAGTGCCGGTGGTATTGGGGATTCTGATGTTCGTGGTGGGGCTGGCCGCGATGAACGTTTTGCCGATCATGGTCTCGGCGATTCTAGGCTGCATAGCCATGCTGCTCACGGGTTGTTTGCGATTGGAGGAGGCATATCAGGCGATTGATTGGCGCGTGATTTTTTTGCTGGGCGGCGTGCTGCCTTTGGGAATTGCGATGCATAAGAGCGGTCTCGCAGCGACGGTTGCGGAGCATACGGTCTTCTTGGTGGGTGACTTCGGGCCAGTGGCAGTGCTGGCTGCGTTCTACATTTTGACCGCCATATTGACCGAGTGCATGAGCAACAATGCGTCGGCGGTGTTGCTCGCGCCGATTGCGGTTTCCACCGCTATTCAAATGGACATCAGCCCGAAGCCGTTGCTCATGGCGATTGCGTTCGCGGCTTCGACGAGTTTTGCCACGCCGGTCGGGTATCAGACGAACATGATGGTTTACAGTCCGGGTGGCTATCGCTTCACCGATTTCATGAAGGTGGGCACGCCTTTGATTATTATCTTTGGCGTCATCTCCGTTTACTTTATCCCGAAATTCTGGCCGTTCTGACCGCTGTCAGTGGGCGGAAGAAATTCATGTGTGATTGGGCCACGGGCGCAAAGTTGCTTTGTAGAAAATTTTTAATGCGGGTGCCGTCTTGAGTGGTGGTGAGTGCTGCTAGGACTTTGGTCAAACCACCCCTGTTTGAACGCGTGGCCGAGCTGGCCAT
>JAFMIZ010000010.1 GCA_017853715.1 Pedosphaera sp. | reverse complement strand
CGGCCTGATAGCCGGAGCCCGTGCCGATCTCCAGCACGCGGTCGGACGGCTGCGGGTCGAGCTGCTCGGTCATGAAGGCGACGATGTAGGGCTGGGAAATGGTCTGGCCGCAGCCGATGGGCAGCGGGGAATCGGCGTAGGCCTCGGCGCGATGTTCAAGGGGGACAAATTCATGGCGAGGGACGGTGCGGAGGACGGCCAGGACGCGGGGGTCGGTGATATCCCGACCGGGGGCGCGCAATTGCTGGTCCACCATCCGCCGCCGGGCAGACGCAAAGGGGTCGTTCTCCGCCTCGGGCGGCGGCGACGGCGCGCGGAAACACCCGCCGAGGATGCACAACCACGGCAACGCGGCGAGCAGGGCGAAGAGCAGGAGGAGCTTCATGGCAATCATACACTAGCGCGAAGGGGCTGAAGTTGCGAGGGGGGAGCGGTGGAGGAAAAAGCTGACACGCTGACAAGACAAGAAGAGTGGAGAGCGCAGAGGGGAGAGCGGAGAAAGGGAGACAAAACGTCCAGTCAAAACATAGGTAACACTTCTGGTTCAGAACATAGGTAACACATTTTAGTTATGGGTTACACTTCCGTTCCTCGGCTTGGCCAGCCTCAGGGCGGCCCTGGGCCCAAGCCGTCAGGCAGTCAAAGGGTTTGCCCTGCCAGAAGCTCGCGCTGGCCACGACGTTGGCATCGAAAATGGCGCGCATCCATGAGCGGCGGCTCCGCGCGCGCGACCACCCGGGTCACGACAGCCTCGTCGGGTGCGCTGATTTCCGGCAGGTTGCGACCGCAAGGAGCAGGCGCGAACCCGCGCCGGGGTGCGCGCCCGGCGTTTGCGCATCACGATCAAACCATGGGCGCAACCCACCTCCAGCTGATCCACCGCCTTGATGCGGGCCTGGTCGCGGATGGCCTGGGGAATGACGGTTTGGCATTTGACCGATACTTTGGCGGTCATGCGGCAAGGCTGGCGTTACCGGAGAAAGACGCAAGCGCACCCAGGGCCGGGGAAAAGCAGAGAGCGGGGAGAATCAGCCGAGCCGATGCTGCTGGCGGAGGGAGCTGGCCGCGATTGCGAGGCTGCGGTCGCGGAGTTTTTCGAGCAGCACGAGCTTCTGGGCAAACGGCAGCTCCGCCAGACGCTTGCGGGTCTCGCGTTTGCTCGCCAAAACTTTGCGCATGAAGTCACTCATGTTTTCCTGAGAAACTTATCGCCGAAATCCTCCCATTTGGCAAGGAGCTGAAAGCGGGTCAAAATAGGGTCCAATCGGGCGGCATCGAGGACGCCCGCCTCGATGAACTGGAGGATGCGGCTGAAATCCTTGCCGCGTCCGAGTTGGAGGGCGAGCGCGACCAGGTGCTCGGCGGTCATGACGCGGGTGGGGACATCGTCCACTTGTGTAGGAATGGCTTGGGCGATGGCCTCCTCGCCCAAGGCGTCGCCGGGGGGGAGGAATTGCACCTGCCAGCCCTCAACGACGATATACTCGCCCTCCTGCTGATAGTGGTGGTCCCGGACCAGGTAGTCATAGACGGGCTGGAGAGAAATCAGCACGCTGCCCGGGGGAGCGTGCAGGGTGACGAAGATGTCAATGTCGAGCGTGGCGGAAGGTTCGAGGTAGAAGGTGGCGCCGACCGCGCCGCCGATGGCGTATTGGCCAATCACGCCATCGGCCTGCATTTGATTGATGACTTGGAGCGTGGCTTTCATGGTTCAGTGGGCGCGGTTGAACTCCACGATAGCGCCCGACCTTGTTGCCATGGGGAGTTTGTAGCGGTTGGGGCTGCGGGTTGTCACGCCGGGAAATAGGCATGGAACATGATGGCAAATGGAGACTCACGTCGGGAGAGCAGAGGGGAGAGCGGCGGGGAAAAAGCTGACACGCTGAAAGGGGAAAGGGCAGCTCAAGGGCCAAGGGGGGAACATTCAACTCGGGACATTCAACATTTAACACTCAACGCCCAAGGGCGAAACGTCATTGGTCAATGATCATTGGACGTTGATTGGCCGCGCTCCGACGCGCGCAGCCGTGAGGAGCGGCAGGTGGTCAAGGGTTGGCTGCGGCAAGGGAATCATCTGATCTTTCCGGGGGAGGCGGAATCAGGGCTTGAGCCTGGGCCAGATGCAGGGCGGCATCGTCCAAGTCACCGTGGATGCGGTGCACCCACGCTTCGCCCCAGAAGAGGTTGCAACTCGTCTCGGCCCGCAAGAGCCGCCAGCGGGCCTGCTCCAGCGAGCGGGAGAATTCGCCGGAGTCCACTTTGAGCTCCTGCGCCCGCTGCGCGGTCGCGTGCAGCCCGGCGCTGAAGTCGTGGATGCGTTGCAAGGCATCCTGCTGGGTCTGCGAACCGGTCCATTGCAGGAAATCCACGCCGTGATGCCAGCCGGTGTTCCACGCGCCCGCGCGCACGGTGACTTCGCCATGCGCCCCGTATTGATCGAGGTAATCGTGGATGAAGGTCGGCTGCACCTCGGTCTTTCCCGCGCGCACCCAGTTGAGCAGTTCACGGTAGCAGACATACCAGAAATTGCCCTGCTCGCTGGTGTTGCGGAACCAGCCGCCGTTGTCGCCATCCGTGGCGGTGAGCACGAGCGGCGGGAAATCGCAATGCTGGGTGCGCTCGTGCACCTCGTGCATGAACCAACCCGCGTCCATGCCGGACAGCTGGGCATCGGACAATTCGCGGTCGCGGACCACCACGATGATCTCCTCGCCGCCATAGCGCGCGAAGTGCGGACGATACCGCACCTCCTCCCAACGCATGTCGCCCACGGGTTCGACGTGGTGGCTGTCCACCATGACGTAGCGATAGCCCAGGCGCTTGAGCAACGGGATGAGTTCCATGCGGAAGCCCATCTCGGGGGGCCAGAAACCCTGAAAATTCTTCCGCCAGAACACGTGCTCCGCGAGGCCGCGCCAGCGGCTGAGGTGGTCCGCGCGATCCGCCGCGGGAATCAACGCCAGCACGGGATGATAAAACCCGGTGCCGAGGATCTCGAAGAGGTTGCGGTTCTGCAGGTGCCAGAGCAGGTCGCCGCATTTGACGATGCCGAACACGCGTTCCTGGAAGGCCGGATCCATCAACGTCTCCAGCAAGGTGCCGGACATGGCGAGATGCACGCGGGCGACATCCTCGTAACCCCACAAGGCGCGCGGCATGCGGTCGAGCGCCCAGAGGATCTCCTTGGCCTCCCATTCGTTGTGATCGAGGAGCCAAGGCAGATTGCCGGGGGGCTGGTGCAGATTCAGCGTGAGGGCGTGAAAGACTTTACGCATGGCCGCCTCGGTGGTTGGGTGATTTTTGTGCCTCCCCGGTGATGACCGCCCACCGTCGGGGACTTGCTGGTCCGCAGGTTGCCTGAAGCCGCAACAGCGCTCAAGGGTTTGCTGTGCAAGAGCGGATGTGCACAGAATTCCTTCGACGTTGGGCGGATTCTTTTTAACTTCTGGGCCACGCATGGCCGCGGACACCCAACTCACCCCCATGATGGCGCAGTATCGCCGCATCAAAAGCGAACTGCCCAAGGACGCGTTGCTGCTGTTCCGCCTGGGCGATTTCTACGAAATGTTCTTCGAGGACGCGCAGGCGGGCGCGCAGCTGTGCAACCTTGCGCTCACCAAGCGCAACGGCGTGCCGATGTGCGGCCTCCCGCATCACGCCGCCAACGGCTACATCGCCCGCATCCTGAAGGCGGGGCGCAAGGTGGCCATCTGCGACCAGACCGAGGACGCCAAGCCCGGCAAACTCGTCAACCGCGAGGTGACCCAGATCCTCTCGCCCGGCACGCACTTCGACGAGCGCATGCTCACGGCCGAGCGGAACAACTTCCTCGCGGCGGTTCTGGCCTCCGGCAAATCGATCGGCCTGGCGCTGGTGGACCTGACCACGGGCGACTTCAAAGCGACCGAGGTCGAGGGCGAGACCGCGCTGCTCACGGAACTCGACCGGCTGCGGCCGGCGGAGATCATCTTCCCGTCAGAGGCCGGCCCGCTGCGGGAGTTGATCCAACCCGCGTTCCCGATCCTGATCCCGCACGAGGACTGGACCTTTGCGCCGGAGACGGCGGGGTTCACGCTGCGCGAACATTTCGGCGTCGCCTCGCTGGACGGCTTCGGGCTCAAGAACAAGCCCGCCGCCACCGGCGCGGCGGGTGCGGTGCTGCATTACCTGACGCAACATCTGCGCCGCGACATCAAGCATCTCACGCGGCTCACGTGCTATGAATGCCGCGACTTCCTCGTGCTCGACGGCACCACGCTGCGCCACCTCGAAATCCTGGAGCCGCTGCACCCGGACGCGCCGCCGCCCGGCACGCTGTACAAGGCGCTGAACCGCACGGTGACGCCGATGGGGGCGCGGCGGCTGCGCGACTGGCTCTCGCAACCGCTGGCGGCCGCCGGGCCCATCCGGCAACGGCAGGACGCGGTGCAAGCGTGGCTGGACGATCCCCCCGCCCTCGACTCGTTCCGCGCGCAACTCGGCGAAGTGCGCGACTTGGAGCGCACGCTGGGACGGCTGAGTTCCGGCTCCGGCAACGCCCGGGACCTGCTCGCCCTGCGCGTGGCGCTGGAGCAGATTCCGGGACTGCGTTCGACGCTGAACGCGGCAGGGCGGAGCGGCCGCCCGGCCTTGTTGAAGGAAGACGCCGAGGCCGCGCAGCGGCGCGGACCCACCCTAATCGAAGAGCTCACGGCCCAGCTCACCGAACTGCCCGCGCTCGTCGAACTGATCGGCCGCGCCATCGCGGACGAACCGCCGCTCGCGTTGAAGGAGGGCGGGATCATCCGGGAAGGCTTCAGCGCGGAGCTGGACGAACTGCTTGCCGCCGCGCGCGGGGGCAAGGAGTGGATCGCCAAGCTCCAACGCGACGAGAGCGAGCGCACCGGCATCCCCTCGCTCAAGGTCGGATTCAACTCGGTCTTCGGCTATTACATCGAGGTCACCAAGGCGAACCTCGACAAGGTGCCGCCGCATTACACGCGCAAGCAGACCATCGCGAACGGCGAACGCTTCATCACACCCGAGCTGAAGGAGATGGAGGGCAAAATCCTGGGGGCAGAGGAACGCAGCGAGAAGCTGGAATACGAACTGTTCCAGCACGTGCGCGAGGAAGTGCTGGGCGAGCTCCCGCAGATCCAGCAGACCGCCAGCGCCCTCGCACAGCTCGACGTGCTCACGTCCTTCGCCGAAACCGCGCGCCTGTTCAGCCATTGCCGACCGGAGGTGGGCGACGAGGGCGTGCTCCATATCCGCGAGGGCCGGCATCCGGTGCTGGAACAGCTGCTGGCGGAGGAACGTTTCGTGCCGAACGACGTGGCGCTGGCGAGCGTCGGCAGGGCGGGCAGCCCCCTGCCCGCTGCCGGCGCAGAGGAGTGCGCGCCCCACCCCCAGATCGCGCTGATCACCGGCCCGAACATGGCGGGCAAGTCCACCTACATCCGGCAGGTGGCGCTGCTGGCGCTGCTGGCGCACACCGGCGCGTTCCTGCCGGCCGCCGGGGCCCGCGTGGACCTGGTGGACCGCATCTTCACCCGCATCGGGGCGAGCGACGACCTCGGGCGCGGGCAATCCACGTTCATGGTGGAGATGAGCGAGACGGCGAACATCCTCAACAACGCCACGCCGCGCAGCCTGATCGTGCTCGACGAGATCGGCCGCGGCACCAGCACGTTCGACGGCCTGAGCCTCGCGTGGAGCATCGTGGAATACCTGCACCACCAGGCCGGGGCCAAGACGCTGTTCGCGACGCACTACCACGAACTGACCGAGCTGGCCGGCCGCATGGCGCGGCTGAAAAACTTCAACGTGGCCGTGCGCGAATGGAACGACTCCATCGTCTTCCTGCGGAAAATCGTGGAAGGCGGGACGGACAAGAGCTACGGCATCCATGTGGCGCGCCTGGCCGGGGTGCCCAAGGAGGTGATCGAACGGGCCAAGGTGATCCTGCGGAACCTGGAAGAGAGCGAACTCACGCCCGAAGGCAACGTCCGCCAGCCCGCCCGCCACCGGGCGGAACGGGAAAAGCTCCAACAACTCCCCCCGCCGCAGATGGATCTGTTCGGATAACCGCTGATTTCAGAAACTTCTCGCCCGGGGCGGCCGGTTGGCTAAAAATCGGCGTTCGGCGGCAACCCCGTCGTCCCAATGAAAGCGAAGATCATCATCACTCCGAAGAAGGCCGTCGTTGACCCGCAGGGCATCACGGTCAAGCAGGCCCTCGAACACATGGGTTACCACGGCGTTGCGGGCGTCCACATCGGCAAATACATCGAGATCGATCTCACGCCCGGCACCGACAAAGCCGCCGCGCAGAAGGCCATCGACGACGCGTGCCACAAGCTCCTCAGCAACCCGATCATCGAGGACTACAAGCTGGAGATCGAATGATCACCGCGCTGGCTGAACTGAAAGGGAGCAGAGGAGAAAAGGAGAAAGGGAGCAATTCGCGAAGTCTCCTTTTCACCCTTTCGCCCTTTCACCCCTGCCGCCACGCCTGAAACCACGACTTCCGAATTTCATGAATTTTGCCGTCCTCCAATTTCCCGGATCCAACTGCGACCAGGACGCCGTGCACGTGCTGCGCAACGTCCTCGGCCACACCGCGCGCCTCGTCTGGCACAAGGACGCCTCGCTGGGCGACGCGGACGCGGTGATCGTGCCCGGCGGCTTCAGCTACGGCGATTACCTGCGCACCGGTGCCATCGCCCGGTTCAGCCCGGTGATGCAAGCCGTGAAGCAGTTCGCCGACAAGGGCGGCCTCGTGCTCGGCATCTGCAACGGGTTCCAGATCCTGTGCGAAGCGAACCTCGTCCCCGGCGCGCTCGTGCGGAACAAATCGCTCCAGTTCCGCTGCGAGAACGTTTTCCTGAAGTCGCCCACGGCCGATTCGCCGTTCACGAACAGGATCCCCGCCGGCAAGCTGGTCCGCGTGCCGATCGCGCACGGCGAAGGCAGCTACTTCGCCGACGCCGAAACGCTGGGCCAATTGCAGGCGAACAACCAGATTCTCTGGCAATACGCCGATGCCACCGGCGAGCTGACTGACGGCGCGAACCCGAACGGCTCGCAGCTCAACATCGCCGGGGTCTGCAACGCGCGCCGCAACGTGGCCGGCCTGATGCCGCATCCCGAACGCGCGAGCGAGAAGCTGCTCGGCAGCGACGACGGCTTGCTGATCTTCCGAAGCATGATCGCCTGGTTCGAGAATCAGGCGAAGGCCAAGGCGGCGTGAGCGCAGAAGTCCGTAAACTTGCCATTTAGATTTCAAATGACCGAACCCGCCATCACGCCTGAACTGGTTGCCAAACACAACCTGACGCCCGAGGAATACGCCCACGCCAAGGAGATCCTCGGGGGCCGCGAACCCAGCTACACCGAGCTCGGCATCTTCTCGGTGATGTGGAGCGAGCATTGCTCCTACAAGAACACCAAGCCGCTGCTGAAGACGTTCCCCACCAAGTCGCCGAAGATCCTCGTCGGCGCGGGCGAGGAGAACGCCGGCATCATCGACATCGGCGACGACCTCGCCATCGCGTTCAAGATCGAGTCGCACAACCACCCGAGCGCGGTCGAGCCCTTCCAGGGCGCGGCCACGGGCGTGGGCGGCATCGTGCGCGACATCTTCACCATGGGCGCGCGGCCCATCGCGGCGTTGAACTCGCTGCGCTTCGGCGAACTCTCGAATCCCGAGGTGCGCCGCCTGTTCTCGGGCGTCGTCAGCGGCATCGCGCATTACGGCAATTGCTTCGGCATCCCGACGATCGCGGGCGAGGTGTATTTCGACAAGAGCTACGAGGGCAACCCGCTGGTGAACGCGTTCTGCCTCGGCGTGCTGCGCCATGACCAGATCGCGCGCGGGGCGGCCAAGGGCATCGGCAATCCCGTGTTCTACGTCGGCCCGGCCACCGGCCGCGACGGCCTCGCGGGCGCGGCGTTCGCTTCGCAGGATCTGACCGACGAATCCGCGCAGCAACAGCGCGGCGCCGTCCAGGTCGGCGATCCGTTCATGGAAAAGCTCGTGTGCGAAGCGTGCCTCGAACTGCTGGCCACCGGTTGCGTGGCGGGCATCCAGGACATGGGGGCCGCGGGCCTGACCTGCTCCACGTGCGAAACCGCCGCGCGCGCGGGCACGGGCATCGAGATCGAACTCAACAAGGTGCCGCAACGCGTGCCGAACATGTCGAGCTACGAGATCATGCTCTCCGAATCGCAGGAGCGCATGCTGATCATCGTGAAGAAAGGCCACGAGGCCGAAGTGAAGCGCATCTTCGACAAGTGGGACCTGCCGTGGGCCGAGGTCGGCGTCGTGACCGACACGGGCCGCATGGTCGTGCGACACAACGGCAAGATCGTGGCCGACATCCCCGCGAAGAAGATCGCCGACGAATCACCCGTATATCAGCGCGCCTCGCAGGAGCCGGCCTACCTGAAGGAAGTCCGCGCGTTCCGGCTCGAGGGCATCGCGGACACGAAGTCGCCGATGGACGATTTGAAGAAGCTGCTCGCGTGGCCGAGCATCGCGTCGAAGAACTGGGTCTACCGCCAGTACGACCACATGGTGCGCGACAACTCGATCGTGTGCCCCGGCAGCGACGCCGCGGTGCTGCGCATCAAGGCCGATTGCGTGCCGCAGTGCGAATCGAACCCGGCCGCCGCGAAGGTGCCGGACAAGTTCATCGCCATGAGCGTGGATTGCAACGGCGTCTACGTTTACCTCGATCCCTACGAAGGCGGGAAGGCCGCGATGGCCGAGTGCTGCCGCAACCTCGCCTGCTCCGGCGCCGTGCCGCTCGGCGCGACGGACAACCTCAACATGGCGAACCCGCACAAGCCGGAGCTGTTCTGGCAGATGCAGGAATCCGTGCGCGGCCTGGCCGACGGCTGCCGCGCATTCAACGCGCCCGTCACGGGCGGCAACTGCTCGCTCTACAACCAGAACCCGAGCGGCCCCATCGACCCCACGCCGACCGTCGCCGTCGTGGGCCTCATCGAGAAGCCCGAGCACATCACCACGCAATGGTTCAAGGACGAAGGCGACGCCATCATTTTGCTCGGCACGCCCGTGGACACCGCCGACCCGATCCTTGGCCTCGGCGGCAGCGCCTATCTGCAGGTCATCCATGGCAAGAAGACCGGCAGCCCGCCCCGTTGCGACCTCGACGTCGCGAAGACGCTGCACACGTCGCTGCTGGGGCTGATCCACACGGGCGACATCAAGAGCGCGCACGACTGCAGCGACGGCGGCCTTGCCGTGGCGCTGGCCGAAAGCTGCATCAGCGAACTCATCGCCAAGGACACGCCGCGCCTGCTGGGCGCCACCGTGGACCTGAGCGAAATCAAAGACGTGCGCCTCGACGCGTTGCTCTTCGGCGAGACCCAAAGCCGCGTGGTCATCAGCACGAAAGCCATCAACGCGACGAAAGTCATCGAGCGCGCGAAGCTGCTCGGTGTGCCCGCCGTGCAGATCGGCACCGTGGGCGGCGACAAGCTGACCATCAAGACCAGCGCCGGCGAATTCTCCGCCCCGCTTACCGAACTCCACGACGGCTGGTGGAACTCCATCGCCCGCGCGATGGCGTGATTCCCGTCAGCAGATTCAAGTCACTTGCTCCCCCGAGTCTCCAAGAGGCTCGGGGGATTCAGTTCTGAGCCCCGGCGGAAGGAGCCATCCGGGTTACGGTGGAGGTCGTCATCGGTCCAGAGCCGGCCGTCGGGGCCGGCCGAGCGGACTTCGTAGCGGCCACCGCCCAGCGCGTGGAAGAACAAGGGCGTGCCCCAACGATCGACCAGTTGACCCTGCGAGTTCAGGGCGGCGTGATGATCGGGGAGAAAGCGTTCACGCGCCGCGTTCTGGCCACGAAACAAGGCGGCCCAATCTTCATTCGCGGCCAAGGGCTGATTGGCGGCACCCTTCAGCAGGAGCAATGTGGTGTCCATGAGCCGCGACATGAGCGTGAGATCATTTTGCGGCGGCAGGTTGGTGTCGGCGTAGCCGCGCAGGATGGTCTCGCCCAACCATGCGGATGCGGCTGAGTCGTTGGCGCTCGACGCGGTCGTGACGGCGGCAACCACAGGGATCTCGGACGCCGGAGACTTCTTCTGGCTGCCCCATGGAACCGTCTTCATGCGCGTGAGCGGAAACAGGATCACGAGCACGATCAACATCGGCAGCGCCAGCAGAACCAGGGTGAGCTTCTTCATGTCGGCCGGATGATACGCAAGCCAGCGGCGTCCTGCACGCAGTTCAAGGCAGCACAAATCCCAGCGGCGGGCTGGCCGAGTTGGGGTCCCAGAAGTTCGCGAGGTTGGGCAGGACGTAAGGCATGTTCCCCGGGGCGACGCCGAACCAGCGCAGCAGCTCGGCAAAATACTCATCCGCCGACGTGCTGGGCAGGCAACGGCCGCCACGGCCCACGTCATCGGGACCATCCAACGTAAGATCCGGATACGAGCCGAATACCCTGCCGCCGTCGACCTGGCCGCCGAACACCATGGCGTTGCCGCCCCAGGCATGATCGGTGCCGCGCCCGTTGGAGCGCAGCGTGCGGCCGAAGTCGGAGGCGGTGAACGTGATGACATCGTTGGCGAGGCCGAGCTGTTCGAGCGCCTGCTGATAAGCGCCGATGGCGGCATCGAGCGTGGCGAGCATCCCGGCCTGCGTGTTGAGCAATTCGCCATGATGATCCCAGCCGCCGTAGTTCACGAAAAAGGTCTGGCGATGCAGGCCGAGCTGCGAGCGGATCTTGATCGTCTTCACCACCGCCTTGAGCGTGATGGCGAGATAATTGTTGGAAGGGAACAGGGCGTCCACCCCGCCGCCGAGCTGTGCGCCCGGGGAGTCGAACTGCGTCTGGAAGTATTGCTGGGCGGCGTCGCTCTGCTTGGTGAGCTGCGAGAAACTCTCCGTGAGCAGGTTCGTATAGTGCTGGTCGAGCGTGTTGCGCAGCGCGGAATTCTTCAACTGCAACGGATTCGGATTCGCACCCCCGGTATTGCCCTCGAACGTCAGCGCGCCCGACGGCGTGACCACGAATTGCTGCGTGCTGTTGCCGACCTGGAAGACGTTGTTGCCGCCGAGCGAAATGCTCATCGAGGTGGGGCCGGTGTTGTAATACGCGTTCAAGATGTCCGCGCAACGACCGGCCCAGCCGCTCAACTGGCTCAGGCCCTGCGGCACCGCCGTCTGCCATTGCTCGATCTGATCGCTGTGGGAGAACAGCGCTTTCGGCACGGGCAAGGCGGCGTTGTTGCCGTTCTCCCAGGCGTTGAACTGCGCCTTGGTGATGGGCTGCACGAGCGTGCCGACGTTGGCGACAAAGGACAAACGACGCTTGCCCGCAAAGGCACCGGTGCCATTCGCCATCGCCTGCAAGTTGGCGCAGGAAGGGTGCAAGCCGTAGTCGTTGGCGGGTGCATTCAACGCCCGCAATGCGCCCTGACTCAGGGCAAGTCCGCCGTCCGAGCCGGACGCGCCGCGGGTGATCGCGTAGGTGCCGTAACGCGGACTGTCCGTGGGCACCAGCAGGTTGAACGAGTCGCAGCCGCCGCTGAGGAACAGGCAAACGAGCGCCTTGTTGTCGAGCGGGCCGCTCTGGGCGGCGACGGTGTTGGCGAGCTTCAGATTGAGGAGCGTGTTGAGAATCGCCGAGGAACCGACCGCAGCGCAGTTGAGCTGCTTGAGGAATCCGCGGCGTGAGATGGGGTTTCGCATAATGGTCGGGGGGACGGGTCAGCGCTGCACGGCTCCTTCCGGGCAGGTGGCGGCGAGGTAAACGGCGAGCCGCACGCGCAGCAGGGTGTCGTAAGCAGGGACTTGGTTCAGTGCGCCGAGGATGTTGTCGCGCGTCGCGGCGCTCATCGTGCCGCCACAGAACAGGAGATTCACCTGATCGACCAACCGCTGCGCGTAGCCGGCCTGCGCCAGAAGCTCCGGGTAATCAGGCGGGAAATGGTAGTTGCCCCACAGCCGCAAGCCGTCCCTGGTGAACTCCCACAGCTTGTTGGGGAAGGAGATGCTGGAGTAACTGTCGGTGATCTGGAACGCCGGGCCCACCAGACCATGGGCGGTCAGCAATCCGGGCGGCTGGTAGCCGGGGCGGAAGAAGTTGAACACGCTGGGCGAATAGCCGGGCTCCTGGAAGGCGGCGGCGTTGAACTCACCCCACGTCCACCAGAGGAGATTCGGGTGCTGATCGAGGTTGCCCGCGCGGGCGACGGCCATCGCGCGATGCACGGGTTCCTTGAGCCGACCAAACTCCGGCGCGCCCGCATACCAACGCGGGTTGCGCGCCTCGTCGTCGAGCAGGATGGCCTTGATCACGGCGCCGAGATCGCCGCGCTGGCCGGAACCGTCACCGGCGAACACCGCCGCGATGCGGGCGACGTAGTTCGTCGAGGGGTTGCTCGTGACCAGGAACTGGATGAGTTGCCGGCCGATGAACGGGCCGGTGTTGGGATGCTCGAAGAGGTTGTCCAGCGCGTCAGCAATGTCGCGCATCCCGTTCTCGACCGTGGCAGCCCGGGCGGGGATGACAAACCCGTTCAGCAACGCCTTCTCCGCGAAGTCGTGCTTCTCCGCCCACATCTGCATCGGCACCGACGAGTCGTCATCCGACCAGCCGCCGTTGCCCCACGTCTGGCCGCCGAACCACAAGCCGGTGAACACGCGGGCGAACTCGGTGATCTGCGCGTTGCCGTAGGTGGGGATCGGCTGCCCGAGCCCATCCAGCTTGCGCGTGCCATCCGGATGCAACTCCCACAGGCCGATGCTGAACAACTGCTGCACTTCGCGCGCGTAGTTTTCATCGGGATACTGGTTGATCTCGGGGCGCGCCTTCTGATTGCCGATGTGGCTGAGGTAGCGGCCCATCACCGGATGCAAGGTCACTTCGCGCAGCACATCGCGGTAGTTGCCAAACGCACGGCGCACGAAGATGTCGTAGTAATCCGACACCGCGAGCGGCTTGTTCTCGAGGTTGGGATCGCGGCGGGACGTCACGCAGATCTGGCTCAAGGCAAACGCCACGCGCTGGCGGAGCTGGTCCGGCCCCCCAATGGCCGCACGCGCAAACGGCGTGGTGCAGTTGTTGCCATTGAGGAACTGATCCATCTCGTTGAACGAGTAGGTGAGGTCCGTGCGCGGGCCGTTGAAGTCGGCGATGATGCCCTCGATGTAGGGGCGATGCAGCGTGGGCGGGGCATTGGACATCTGGTCCTCAATCCAGCCAGCCAACCCGAGCTGCTGGACGCGATCCAGTTCGCGCAGCGTGACGCCGAAGGTGGCTTGCTGCAGCAGGCGGGCGGCTTGGACGCGCGTCACGCTACTGGTGCTGGAGTGAAACTGTTCGATAAAGGACGCCAGGTCGCCGGACAACGAGCCAGTCACCACGCCGTTGCTGCTGATCAGGGGAACATTGGTGCGCGTGCTGGTGCTGCGATAAGGATCACTGCCCAACGCAAGCTCATCCCAATCCTTCACGCCGTCATTGTCCGTGTCCTTGTCATCGGTGGACACGCGATACAACTCACGATCGGTCTGGGAAACGCGATTGGTCAGCCGCACCCAACCTTGATCGCCCGTGAGCCAGGGCACGCCGGGAAAGGCAGTCCAGGTGGCCAACGTGGAACTGTAGGACAGTTGCTGAAGCTTGCCCTCAACACTTGGCCACGCCACCACGATGTCATTCGTCTGACGGGAGAGCGCGATGGCCGGAACGGAGGCAGCATTGAACGGATCGGTCCCCCATTTGGCTTCGTGTGCGTTGATGGCGCCATCGCCATCGTTGTCGCCGCCCGGCAGCAAGCCGAGGGCGCGGAAGCGGACTTCCCACGCGTCAGGCAAGCCGTTGCCATCCAAGTCTTGCCCCGTGGGTGGCGTGACGCCGGCGAATGCGGGGCGACTCGCGGCCAGAAGCGGGTTGGAAGAATTCGCTCGCTCCAGCGAATCACTGATGCCGTCGTCGTCTGAATCGGCATCGCGCGGGCTCGTTCCGGCGAGGAATTCATCACGATTGTTCAGACCGTCGCTGTCGGCATCAGTCGTCGCATCGGACGCGAGATTGGGATTGAAGCTGTTGACGGTCTCCCAAGTGTCAGGCATGCCGTCCTTGTCGGTGTCCTTCGCGTTCGCAAAAGCCGGCAGGTTGGCGAGCGCACTGGTCGTAATAAACAGGCGCACGCCTTGGTGAACTTCCATGGAGGGTTGGCCAAGGATGTTGTTGTAGTCGGTCCAAGTGGCGGTGCCGTTGTTCAGAGCGACGTTGGCAGCGGTGCAGTTGGTGAAGGAGCGGGCGACGACGAGGGAGTTGCTGGTCTGGTTCGTGATGCTGAAGGAAACGATCCAGCTGTTGCTCGAAGCGGCAGCGCGGCGCGCGAGCATGCGGAATTGCAGACGCGAGGAAATATCCGCCGGGCCATAGCCGCTGAAGCCGAGTTTGCTTTTCAAATCGGCGGGGGGATTGCCGTAATCGGAATCCCAGATGCCCTCCGTCGGCAGGCTGGGTTTGCTGAAACCGCCGTCGGCATCGGAGTGGAAAAGATGGGTGAGGCCACCCTTGTAGTAGCGCAACGCCATACCAAATGTGCGCCAACCGGCACTTGTGGTATTCTTCACCGCGAAGTCCAGCAGGTAATCTTCGTCCCAGATGTTCGGCGCCAGCCCGCCCGCGCCGTGGTCCCAGACCAGTTGAACGTTTTCGAGGTTCCACTCCCAGTTGGTTTGCGAGGAACGGTAGTGCGGAAGGTAGCCCACGAAGGTGGAACTGTTCGTCGGGTGGTAATTGGGGTCGGTGCCGAGCGCGAGTTCCCGCTTGTCGCCGACACCGTCGCCATCGCTGTCGGCGAGATTGGGATCCGTCGGCATGGCGGCGTTCAATTCGTCGCCGTCGGAAAGCCCGTCGCCATCGCTGTCCGCGGTGAGCGCATTGGCCGCAGATTCAACCGAATCGCCCAAGCCATCGCCATCCGTGTCGGCTTGGCGCGGGTCGCTGCCGCGTTGGAACTCCTGCCAGTTGCTCAAGCCATCGGCATCTGTGTCCAGGGCGGCCAGGGCAACCGAGCCGGGCTGAAGTGCGTTCTGCATTTCCCACCAATCGGGAAGGCCCGAGCCGTCGGCATCCAGCGAGCGGTTGACGATCTGGACGGCGTGGATGCCCAGCGCCCAACCCTCCACATTCGTCACGGTGAGAACGGCGTTGGTGGTGGTGAGGTTCGAGTAGCGAACGTAGTTGGCATATTGGTAATTCGTGCCGGGCTTGAGCTCGACAAACGAAGCCTGCGGCGAGGTTGTCATGGTCCGGAAGAAGCGGTCCGTCGCCGCGTCGGAGCCCAACCGAATACGCCCGCGCTGCCCGTCGTAAGAGCCGCCCACAATGACGTGGAGATCGTAATTCGCGAACGGGATGTTGCTGAGCGTCAACGTGAGGGCGTTGCTGGAATACGCGCGGGCGAACCCGCTCATCAGCTTGCGGTCCGATGAACCCCCATTGTCGCTGGCGTCACTGGCGTCGCCCGTCCAAGTGAAAGTGAAATTGCTGACCACGATGCCGTCGCTGCGCACAACTTGATTGGTCAGCGGCGACAGAATGTCGGCCCGGCTGCCCGCGGGCCGGTTCCAGGTGCGAATGGGGAGCGTGGCGTTCCAGCGCAACTGGGGGACAACACCCGCAACTTCATTGGTGCCCAGCGTCGCGTTCAGGTCGCCCTGAGAGACGAAATGGATGCCGATGCCCCCGCTGAAAACCGTGGGCGTGCTCGATGCATTTTGCGGGTTGGTGCCCACGCGGCGTTCCAGCGCATCCGGGGCTCCATCGCTGTCCGAGTCCGGCAGCAAAGGATTCGAGGCGGGCGCGCCGTTCACCTCGTCGCCATCGGAGATGGAATCAGCATCCGTGTCGGCGAGATTCGGATTGGTCCCCGCGGCGAACTCCGCGCCGTCAGCCAGGCCATCCCCGTCGGCATCGGCCCGCAGCGGGTTCGTGGAATTGGTTCCGCCGTTGAACTCCTGCAAGGCCGTGCGGCCGTCGTTATCCGTATCGCTCGCGGCGTCGAGGGCACTGGCATCGCTCAAACGATGGTCCTCCTCCCACCAACGCGGCAGACCGTCCGCATCCGCATCGGCCAGAGCGTTGGTGTCGCATTCCAATCTCACAAAATCAAACTGCACCCAGTAACCCAGCCCGGCGGTGGACGGTCCGGTGCGGATGAACTCAAGGGTGTTGGGTCCATTGGTCGCCAGCACGGTCGTCGCGGGGAAATCCACCGTGAAACGCGTATCCCGATCAATGGTCTTGGCGACCAGCAGCACGGAATTGGTGGCGCCTTTGAACCGCACCTGAATATCGTGCTGGCCGAAACCTTCCCCGCTGGCATTGATCGGCGCGCCATACCAGATGCCGCCCCATACGAGGTCGAACGTAAGGCGGAAGCGCGAGGCGGCGGCGGCTTGCGAGGCACTGAGGACAAAGTGAACGCGATTGGTTCGGTCGCTGTCCGCCAGCGCCCGCTCCCAGCCCTTGTCAGATTCCTGCGTCAGGAGGGTGCGGTTGGTGGAAAGGTTGTTGAAACCCGCAGGAAAAGTTCCCACACAGTGGAAATCATCATCGATCACCGGGTTGTTGGTCGAATAAACCGCGCCGGGCCCCGCATCATTGATGAAATTCTCCGGGGAGAACTCATCGGTGGGGTTGTAGCCGGAGGAGAACGGGTCCTCATCCGCCCCGATCGTCCAAACGCCTTGCCATCCGGCCCGCGCGGTAAGGCACGCCAGCGCGGCCCCGAACAACACGAGCGCGAGCAGGCGCGGCAGTTTGAGCATCATGCCGGGCAGTTTAGCACACGGCGGGCCGACCGGAAAGGTGTGAAGGCCTGAGTTTTCCGTTGCAGGCGGCGTAACCCGCAAGCCCGCGAAGGATCGGCCTGTTTTTCACCGCTGGTGGTTTGGTTGAATTTGAAACTTGCCCAATCAGCGCCGCTGGGAAGAATAACCCGGCGCGCGGCGATGCAGAATCCTGATTACCCCAAACATTATTGTGGCGTTTTTGGCATTTATGGCCATCCCAACGCCGCTGAACTCACCTACTTCGGTCTTTACGCCCTGCAACATCGCGGCCAGGAGAGCGCGGGCATCGCCTCGTGCGACGGCAAGCAGTTCCGCGTGCACAAGGGCATGGGGCTCGTGCCGCAGGTGTTCAACGGCCAGATCCTCCATGGTCTCGTCGGGAAGATGGCCATCGGTCACACGCGTTATTCCACCCAAGGTTCATCCCACGTGCGCAACGCCCAGCCGCTGGCGGTGGACTGCGCCCGGGGTCAAATCGCCATCGCCCACAACGGCAACCTGACCAACGCCTCCCAGCTGCGCGAGGAACTGGAGGCCAACGGGTCGATTTTCCAGACCACGGTGGACAGCGAAATCATCCTGCACCTGATGGCGCAGCCCACGTTCAACGGGCGGGGCAACGACCTGGTGCAGACCATCCGCCGCATCGAGGGGGCGTATTCGCTGGTGATCATGACGGAGAAGGAACTCATCGGCGTGCGCGACCCGCACGGGTTCCGGCCGCTGTGCATCGGCAAGAAGGACGACGCGTATGTGTTGTCCAGCGAAAGCACGGCGCTGGATTTGATCCAGGCCAAGTTCATCCGCGACGTCGAGCCGGGCGAGATCGTCATCATCAACGAGGAAGGGCTGACCAGCGTGCAGGCGTTTCCAGAACAGACGCGGCGCGCATTCTGCATCTTTGAATACGTCTATTTCGCGCGGCCCGACAGCAACATCGCCAACCGCAGCGTCTACAAGGTGCGCGTGGAGATGGGCCGCCAGCTTGCCCGCGAATGTCCGATCGATGCCGACATCGTGGTGCCCGTGCCGGACAGCGGCAATTGCGCCGCGCTCGGCTACGCCCTCGAAAGCGGCATCCCGTTCGAGATGGCCTTCGTGCGCAACCATTACGTCGGCCGCAGCTTTCTCCAACCTTCGCAGCTCATCCGCGACTTCAACGTGCGCGTGAAGCTGAACCTGATCCACGATCTGGTGAAGGGGAAACGCGTCATCATCGTGGACGACTCGATCGTGCGCGGCACGACGTGCAAATCGCGCGTGAACAATCTCAAGGAGGCCGGCGCAAAGGAGGTTCACGTGCTGGTGAGCTGTCCGCCGCACATGAACCCGTGCGTGTATGGCATCGATTTCCCCGACCGCAGCAAATTGATGGCGGCCAACCACAGCCAGGAGGAGATCCGCAAGTATCTCAACGCCGACTCGCTGCATTACCTCTCCAAGGACGGCATGGTGAAGGCGACCGGTCTGCCCAAGGAAGGCTTTTGCATGGCGTGTTACGACGGGAATTATCCGGTGCCCTATGACGCCGCGCTCGACAAGCACATCATCGAGAGCCGCAAGCACCGCGTTTCCAGCCTCGCGGAGGCGGTGGCGCACGAGAAGTCGCAGATCGAGTTGCTGTAGGCGGCGCGCTGGGCTTTGGCTGGCAGGGCGCGTCCACTCCGTGCGCGCCGATCGGTGCCAGCCAGAAGACGGCGCGCACGGGGTGACGCGCCCTGCCTTCTGCGGCTTGTGGAATTTTAATCGTGCCGTTGGGTTTTCGAGCATTGCGGTCATGCGTGAATCAGAATGTCCCGGATGTGCTTTCTTGTGGCCGGATGAGACGTCTGAAACCAGCCAGGCAGTTCGCCGTCATGACCGGATTGGTTGTGCTGGCGGGCTGCGGCAAGCCGGAAAGATCTTCCGGACCGCGCGACTTTGCTCCCCACGCCGTGCAAGTGGTCGCCGCCTCGTTGCAGCCCATGGAACGGAGCCTGGTCGTGGTGGGTTCCTTCGCCGCCCGTGAAGAAGCGGTGATCGCGGCCCAAGTGGGCGGGCAGATCGGGCAATGCCGCGTGGACCTGGGCAGTGTGGTCACCAACGGCCAGGAACTCGCCCTCATCGACACGGCGGCCTACGAAGCCCGCCGGCAACAGGCCGCCGCCAATCTGAGCCGCGCGCAGGCCGCCGCCACCAATGCCCAACGTGACTTGGAACGCGTGCGCCAGTTGCAACAGGAGAGGATCGCCTCCACCGCCGCGCTGGACCAAGCCGAAGCGACCGCGACCCAGACCGCGGCGGACATCCAGTCGGCCGAGGCGGCACTGGCGGTGGCCAAATTGGATTTGGACCGGTCCCACGTGAAAGCCCCCTTTCCCGGCACGGTGGCCGCGCGCCTGGCCAGCGCAGGAGATTATGTCAGCGTTGGCACCCCCATCGTCCACCTCGTCGAGACGGACCTGTTGCGCCTCAAGCTCGATGTGCCCGAGCGGAACGCCGGTCAAGTGGGCGTAGGACAGGCCGTGCGAGTGCGGTTGGAATCCACCCCGAATGTCGTCACCGGCACGCTCGCACGTTTAGCCCCGGCCATTCGGGTGTCAGACCGCATGCTGGCGGTCGAGGCGGACATCCCCAATCCCGGCCATCTGCGCGCCGGATCATTTGCCCGCGCGGAAATTGTGGTGAATCCAGACGGGCCGGCGTTGTGCGTTCCCGAGTCGGCGCTGGTCAGCTTTGCCGGCTTGGACAAAGTAGTGCTCCATCAGGCGGGCAAAGCCGAGGAACGCACCGTTCACATCGGGCGGCGGGCGGGCGGCTGGGTCGAAATCATTTCGGGCCTGGAGGCCGGCGATCCGGTGGTGTTGAATCCGGCCGGATTGCGGACCGGCCAGCCGTTGACGCTCGATGCAAAAGCTCGCTGAAATCTGCATCCGCCGGCCGGTCTTCGCGATGATGCTCATCCTGGCCCTCGTGGTCGTGGGGGGCGCCGGTTACGTGAATCTGGATGTGGACCGCTTCCCCTCGGTGGACCTGCCGGTGATCCGGATCAGCGCGCGCCTGCCCGGCGCCTCGCCCGAGGAGATGGAATCCCTCGTCGCACAACCCATCGAGGAGCAGGTCAACACCATCGAAGGCATCAGCGAACTACGCTCCGTGTGCGCGGCGGGCACGGCCTTCGTGGTGGTGACGTTCAATCTCGACCGTGACATCGAGGCGGCCGCACAGGACGTGCGCGATCGCGTGGCCGGGGTGACGCGTCGATTGCCGCGCAACATGGACCCGCCGACCATTTCCAAGTCCGACACGGACCAGGACCCGGTGCTGACGATTGCGTTGTCCGGCGCGCGCCCGCAGCGCGAGCTGACCGAGCTCGCCGACAAGATCATCAAGACACAGATCGAACGCGCGCCAGGGGTGGGCGAAGTAGAGATAGTCGGCGGCGTGGAACGCGCCATCAACATCTGGCTCGATGCCGACCGGCTCGCGGCTTATCAGCTGCCCGTCACCGCCGTGCGCGATGCCATCCAGCGGCAAAACGCCGACACGCCCGGCGGCAACGTCACCACGGGTGAACGCGAGCAAAGCCTGCGGACCCTGGGGCGGCTGACGGAGGCCCGGGAGTTCAACGACCTGGTGGTGGCGACGCGAAACGGCTCGCCCATCCGCGTCAGCGACATCGGTTCCGCCGAGGACGGCACCAAGGAGCAACGGTCGCTATCCCGGTTGAACGGCGAGCCCACGGTGACCTTGCGCATCATCCGCCAATCCGGCGCGAACACCGTGGCGGTCATCGAAGGCGTAAAGGAACGCCTCGCCGCGCTGGGCGAGCAGCTGCCCGCCGACGTGAAACTGGGGGTGGTCAGCGACCAGTCGCGCTACATCCATCAGGCGCTGCATGAGATCAAAGTCCACCTCGTGCTCGGGAGCATGCTCGCGTGTCTGGTGGTGTTGCTGTTCATGCGAAACTGGCAGGCCACGATCATCGCCGCCGTGGCCATTCCGGCGTCGGTCATCGCGTCATTCGGCATGATGAAGGCGCTGGGATTCACGCTGAACAGCGTGACGATGCTCGCCCTCGTGCTGATGGTGGGCGTGGTGATCGATGACGCGATCGTCGTGCTCGAAAACATTTTCCGGTTCATCGAGGAAAAGAAGATGTCCGCCTTCGTCGCCGCGCGCGAGGCGACGGCGGAGATCGGACTCGCCGTGCTGGCAACCACGCTTAGTCTTGTGGTCATCTTCGTGCCCGTGTCCTTCATGTCCAGCATCTCGGGACGTTTCCTGTTCCAATTTGGCTTAACCTCGGCAGTGGCCGTGCTCGTGTCGCTGCTGGTGTCGTTCACGCTGACGCCCATGATGAGCGCGCGGCTGTTGCGGATCGGCGCCGCCACGAATCATGAACCGCGCTCGCGCAGCGGCTTCTATCATCAGTTGGACCGCTTCTACCTGTGGACGCTCGGGCTGGCGATGCGGTGGCGTTGGGCCGTGGCCGGACTCGCCGTTCTGGTGATGCTGGCGTCCGTGCCGCTCTATCGCCTGGTCAAACAGGAATATCTCCCGAGCAATGTGGATCAGGGTGAATTTGAGGTGCGCGTCACCGCGCGCGAGGGCACCGCCCTCGGTGCCATGAACGACGTCGCGCTCAGGATCGAGGATCAATTGAAGCAAGTGCGGGGCGTGGATTCCGTGCTCACCTCCATCGGCTCCAGTTTCATCGGCAGCCTGAACAGCGCGAGCTTCTACGTGACGCTCGTGCCGCATGAGCAACGCACCTTCAACTGGGCGCGCCTGTTGCAATGGCCGCCGTGGCGGGCGTTCGCGGGCAACGCCACGCAAACCGAGATCCAGCAGGACATCCGGCAGCGATTGCGCAAGTTTCCCGAGGTGCGCCCGCAGATTCGCAATCCCCAAACCTTTGTGGGTGGTGGACCGAACTACGACATTGATTTTTCCCTGCTGGGGCCCGATTTGCAGACATTGTTCCACTATGCCGATGCCCTGCGCCAGCGCGCAACCGAACTGGGGTTGCAGGACGCGGACATCACGCTCAAGCTCGACAAGCCGGAACTCCGCGTGGCGATCGACCGCGACCGCGCAGCAAAGCTGGGCGTGGATACCGAGGACATCGCCACGGCGCTGCGCATCATGGTGGGTGGGGAAGATCAAGTGACGCGTTTCCGCGACGAGACGATGAACGAAGATTACGACGTTCAGGTGCGCGTGCGGGAGGGCGGACGCAATGACGCGGCAGCCATTGCGAGACTGTTCGTGCCACAGCAGGACGGCGGCCTGGTGCGGCTCGACAACATCGTGCAGCTCATCGAAACCAACGCACCGTCGCGGCTCGACCGCCTGGACCGGCAACGGCAGGTGAGCTTGCGCGCGGGCGTGGCCCCGGGGTTCGCCCAAGCGGACCGGGTGGAGGCGTTGCGCGAAGCGGTCGCCGAAATGGGTCTGCCGACGGGTTATTCCACGCGCGTCTCGGGACGTGCCCGAGAACTGGAGCAGACCTTCCACGAGTTTCTCTGGGCGTTCCTGCTGTCGGTGATCTTGATGTATATCATCCTCGCGTCGCAGTTCGAGAGCCTCATCCATCCGTTCACGATCCTGCTCTCGTTGCCGCTTTCAGTTCCGTTCGCCCTGCTCTCGCTGCTCGTCGCGGGGCAAACGCTGAATCTTTATTCAGCACTCGGGTTGCTGGTCTTGTTTGGCGTCGTGAAGAAAAATGCGATCCTGCAAATCGACCACATGAACAAGCTGCGCGAAGCCGGGATGGACCGGGCGGCGGCCATTCTGCAGGGGAACCGCGAGCGGTTGCGTCCGATCCTGATAACCACGATGACGCTTATCGCGGGCATGATGCCGCTGGCATTGGGCACGGGACCGGGGGCGGAGGAACGACGCGCGGTGGCCGTGGTCGTGATCGGCGGACAATCGTTGTGCCTGTTGCTGACGTTGATCGTGACGCCCGTGGCGTATTCGCTGCTGGACGATGTGGGCCGCAAATTGCGCTGGCAACGCTGGCGTCCGCCGGAGGAACACACAACCGCTCGCCGATGACTCTTGGGGTGTGCTCCCCTGCCCGCAAATCACTGAAACCCAAAATTTTGGCTTGCGAGTCCGCCCGCTTTTTCCGGGGCTTCTGCCCCATTTGACCATTGATGCCCGGGGCGGAACCGACTATCCCTTGGTCCATGGCAACGCCATTCTGCCGGTGCGCCCGGCGGTGATTCTCAGATGGAAATCAACACCATAGGCCGTCCGCGTAACGTGGGCTGGGCGCGCGCAGCCGCGTTGCTGTATGGCGACTGGGGCACCAGCAAGGC
Source organism: Pedosphaera sp. (assembly GCA_017853715.1). GTDB lineage: Bacteria > Verrucomicrobiota > Verrucomicrobiia > Limisphaerales > DSYF01 > DSYF01. The sequence continues at coordinate 23,704 of JAFMIZ010000010.1, read as the reverse complement.
CTACGTCATCGGTCTGGCACTCGCCGCCGTCGGTTACGCCGCACTTCCCCACCTGCTTGCAGTCTGCCTGATCACTGGCCTCGTCGGTATCAACTACATCTGGGTCTGTCGCTGCTTTGCCACGGGGGGCGGGGTTTACACGGCGGCGGGCATGCACTCGCGGCGCCTGGCGGTGATCGGCGGTTTGCTGTTGCTGGCGGATTTCATCGTGACGGCGTCGCTGAGCTGCTTGGAGGCGTTTCATTATCTTGGCTTCCACGATGCCGACGCCAAGAAATGGGCCATCACCGCCATCTTCCTGATGGGCGCGCTGAATTTCATGGGGCCGAAACATTCCGGCAGCATCGCCATCTGGCTGGCCGCGCCGACGGTGATTGTAGTGGTGGCGCTAATTGCGGCGGGTTTGCCGCACTTGAAGGATTTTCACCCCGTCGCGCCGTCGGGCGGCTTGATGCATAACTGGATCGCCTTCGTCGGCATGGTGCTCGCGCTCTCCGGGGTGGAGGCCGCCGCCAGCAACACCGGCGTCATGCGGCTCGACCCGGATGCCACACCGGACAAACCGTCCGTGCGGGTGGTATCGCGCAAGGCGGTGTCGCGGGTGATGATCGAGGTCGTGGGCGCGACGGCGCTGTTGAGCATCCTCGCCATGTGCCTGCCGACACCGGCGTCCGAGTTGAAGAATCACCAGGAGGATCTGCTGCGTCACATGGGCGACGTATTCGTCGGGCCGTGGTTTGGCAAGATCGTCGGCGTGGTGGTCGCGCTATTGCTGCTTTCCGCCGTGAACACCGCCATCGGAGGGATGATCGCCCTGCTTTATGTGATGGCCCGCGACCGCGAAATCCCTGAGCCGTTCACGCAATTGAACCGTTTTGGTGTGCCGTATCTGCCGCTGATCGCTGCGACCATCCTGCCGGTCATCGTGCTCGACATCACCGACACGGTGAGCGGGCTGGCGAACATGTATGCCATCGGCGTGGTGGGAGCCATCGTGCTCGACATCGGATCCACGTCGTTCGGCAAGGGGCTGCCTCTGAAAAAGATCCACATCTATGTGATGCGCGGGACGGCGTTCCTGCTGTTGCTCATCTGGATCACCATCGCGGCGACCAAACTGCAGGCCACGATTTTCGTCACGGTCATCTTGATCGCCGGGTTGGCGCTGCGCGAATACACGCAACGCCAGCATAGAAAGACAGCCGTCGCTGGAACACCCGCGGCGGACGTTGAAGAGATCATTCCGGGTGAATCAGCGGAGGAGAAGCAGCGCGAAGTGCTGGGCGACCGTCTGCTGGTGGCGGTGCGCGGCTGGACGCCTTCGTTGCGATTCGCTTTGGAAGCCGCGCGCCTGCGCAAGGCTTCCCTGCTCGTGCTCTACATCCGCGAAGTCGCCGTGGCGGCGGATCTGGGCAGTGATTGGCGCAAGGACAAGAACGCCGCGGAACTCTTCCGCCGCATCCAGCGCGAGGCGGGTGACCTGCCGATCAACCCGCTCTACAGTGTCAGCGATTCGCCTGCCGACACGATCATTGATCTGGCCGCCACCTTCGGCGTGGACACGGTGATCCTCGGCGGCAGCCGGCGCGCGGCTTTGGTGAAGTTGCTCAAGGGGAATGTCGTCACCCGCGTGGCCACGCACTTGCCGGAGAATATCCGGCTGGTGGTGGTGGGGTAATCTTCGCAATCCGCCTCCTGGCCGTCCCCGGCCCGGATTCGAAAAGCGCTTGCAGGGCCGAGGCAGAGCGCGGTCAAATTCCCCGCTGTTCCAGCGCCGCGTGCGTGCGCGCGAAGATCTCCTCGGGAGAGCCCTCGGCCGCAACACAAATCAGCAGCCCCTTACCCCGATAGTAATCGGCCAGCGGCTTCGTGCTGCGTTCATAGGCGTCCATGCGAATGCGGACCGCAGGCGGCCGGTCATCTTCCCGCTGCACCAAACCGCAGCCGCAATGATCGCAGACACCCGGAATTCTCGGCGCACGCGTCTCCACGTGATAGACCGCCTTGCATTTTTCGCAGGTGCGCCGTCCGCTCAAGCGGGCCACGATCTTTTCAATCGGCAGTTCGTAACTCAACACGGCATCGAGCGTGATGCCATTCTCGGAAAAGAACCGGTCCAACGCCTCCGCCTGCGTCACGGTGCGCGGAAAGCCGTCCAGCAGAAATCCCCCGTGGCAGCGAATGCAGCGGGCGCGTTCGCGCACCATGTCGAGGACGGTGCTGTCGGGGACGAGTTCGCCCCGGCGCATGTGCTCCAGCGCAGCGGTGAGCGCCGGGCTGCGTTCGCCTTCGCACGAGGACTTCGCGGCACGGAACACGTCGCCCGTGGAGAGCTGGCAGGGGCCGAGCCGTTCATGGATGAGTTCGGCCTGCGTTCCCTTGCCCACGCCCGGCGCACCCAGCAGGACCAGCCGACGCGGCTTGCGCTTCAGCGGGGGTGGCACGCGGCATTGGGCATCGCCGCCTTTCAGCCAGGCGGCCCGATCATTGGTTGTCTCGCTCATACTTCTGGCTCCGTATGGGGCCATGAAACTGAATCCACCTTCTCCCGACCACACCTGCCTTGGTGAGCGTTGACCCTTTTTTGCGACGCCGAATCTTCATGCGCGTTAAAACGCAGTTTTTACTTCTTTAAGCCCCGCCGCTTGGGAAAGATGCACCCATGACTTTGACTGACACGCAAAAGGCCGAAGTGGCCAAGTGGCTCCAGCAGGGTGCCAAGATTTCCGAAATCCAAAACCGGCTCGATTCTGAGTTGGGAGTCCGCCTGACCTACATGGAAGTGCGGTTCCTCGTAGATGACCTGAAACTAACGCCCGTGGACCCGGAGCCGCCCAAGGCGCCCGAGCCGCCGCCTGCCGCGCCCGCAGCCCATGCCAACGCCCCCATCGCTCCAACCGCTGCCCCGGCGCCTGAGCAAGCCGCGCCTCTCGGTAGGTCCGTTTCTTTGACAGTGGATCAAATTGCCCGACCAGGAGCTATCATTAGCGGTAAAGTAACCTTCAGCGATGGACAAAAGGCTGCCTGGACGCTGGATCAAATGGGTCGGCTGGGATTGGCTGCCGATCAAAAAGGCTACCGGCCAACGGCTGCCGACGTGGAGCAATTCCAACTCGCCCTCCAGAACGAGCTGGCGAAGGCGGGGTTCTAGGCTCGAGTCCAAAGACATCGGATTGCCATGTCCTCGTCGCCGAGCGCAGAGTTAGGCGACGGAGCGGAACTCTCTTTGCTGTCCTCGGCGCTACGCCACCTTGGGGTTTGCTTGGCTGGTGCGGACTGCGCGTCGCGCCGACTTTGCCACAAATCCAAATCCAACTGCGCCACACACTGTGCCACCCACTTCCAATTGGGTGCCATTATGGCCCATTCTGACCCACTCTCACCTACTCTTCCAATCTCGTTTTTTAATCTAATTTGCTTTCCTTCAACGCTTTAATAAAAAGCTGGCATGCGCGGCATGGTCGTAGCTGTAGTGAGTAAGGACATTTAAACTCAAGAATTTCTATGGCAAAAGTATTGGGCATTGATTTGGGGACAACGAACTCGTGCATGGCCGTTATGGACGCGGGTGATCCTTTGGTTTTGGAGAACTCCGAAGGCAAACGCACGACGCCCAGCGTCGTTGCCTTCACCAAGAGCGGCGAGCGCGTTGTCGGCGATGCTGCCAAGCGCCAAGCGGTCACCAACTCACGCAACACCATCTACTCCGTCAAACGCTTCATGGGCCGGAAGTTCGATGAGGTGCAGGAGGAGATCAAGCGCATGCCCTACAAGGTCGTGAAGGCTGCGAACGGCGATTGCGCCGTGGAAGTCGAGGAAGGCGGCCAGACCAAGCAGTATTCTCCGCAAGAAGTTTCCGCGATGATCCTCGCCAAGCTCAAGGCCGACGCCGAAACGCGCCTCGGCGAAAAGATCACGCAAGCCGTCATCACGGTGCCCGCTTACTTCAACGACTCGCAACGCCAAGCCACGAAGGACGCCGGCCGCATCGCCGGTCTTGAGGTGCTCCGCATCATCAACGAGCCGACCGCCGCGTCACTCGCCTACGGTCTCGACAAGAAGAAGGACGAGAAGATCGCCGTTTACGACTTGGGCGGCGGCACGTTCGACATCTCCGTGCTGGAAATCGGCGATGGCGTCTTCGAAGTGAAGGCGACCAACGGCGACACGCACCTCGGGGGGGACGACTGGGACAACCGCCTGATGGATTGGATTCTCGACGAGTTCAAGAAGGAGAACGGCATGGACCTGCGCAAGCAGCCCGACGCCCTCCAGCGCATCAAGGAAGAAGCCGAGAAGGCGAAGATCGCCCTGAGCTCCGCGCAACAATACGAGATCAATCTCCCCTTCATCACGGCGGACGCCAGCGGGCCGAAGCACATCGCGATGAAGCTCACCCGCGCCAGGATGGAGCAGCTCACGGACGATTTGTTCGAGCGCACCATCAAACCCGTGCAAGCCTGCTTAAAGGACGCCGAAGTCAGCGCGGACAAGATCGACGAACTCGTGCTTGTGGGCGGCATGACCCGCATGCCCCGCGTCGTTGAGACAGCACACAAGCTCGTCAACAAGCCGCCGCATCAGGGTGTGAACCCCGACGAAGTCGTCGCCATCGGCGCTGGCATCCAGGGCGGCGTGCTCAAGGGCGACGTGAAGGACGTGTTGCTGCTCGACGTGACGCCGCTGTCGCTCGGCATCGAGACGCTCGGCGGCGTGTTCACCAAGCTCATCGAACGCAACACCACCATCCCGACGCGCAAATCGGAAATCTTCTCCACCGCGAGCGACAGCCAACCCGGCGTGGAGATCCACGTGTTGCAGGGTGAACGCCAGTTCGCGCGCGACAACAAGACGATCGGCAAGTTCCAGCTCACCGACATCCCGCCCGCGCCGCGCGGCGTGCCGCAGATCGAAGTGACCTTTGACATCGACGCGAACGGCATCCTGCACGTAAACGCGAAGGACCTTGGCACCGGCAAGGAGCAGAAGATCACCATCACCGCCAGCAGCGGCCTGTCGAAGGATGAGATCGAGAAGATGCGCAGGGACGCCGAGGCCCACGCCGAGGAGGACAAACAGCGCAAGGAAGAGGTGGAGACGCGCAACGAAGCCGACAACGCCGTCTATCGCACCGAGAAGATGCTCAAGGACAGCGGCGACAAGCTTTCGGGTGGCGACAAGGAAAAGATCGAGAAGGCCGTGGCCGACGTGAAGGAATCGTTGAAGGGCAGCGACACCGCGGCCATCAAGGGCGCCAGCGAGAAGCTGAACGAAGCGTGGCAGGCCGCGAGCGCGGAGCTTTACAAGGCGGCTGCCGAACAGGCCAAAGCCGGCAAGGAACAAGCCGCTTCCAGCGGTGAGGCGCCGAAGTCCGAGGAGAAGAAGGGCGGCAAGGACGAAGGCCCGATCATCGACGCCGAAGTGGTGGACGAGAAGAAGTAACCAGGATTCCCACGTCAGGGTCGGTCCATTGCGCCGGTCCGGCGTTTGATTTTCCCGCTTGCTCGTGCGGCGGGAGTTGATTCGACGGTAGAAACAAACAAAAAAAGAAAAACCATGGCACTGAACATCAAACCTCTCGGCGACCGGATCCTCGTTGAACCGGCGGAAGAGAAGGAAACCAAGAAAGGCGGCATCATCATCCCTGACACCGCCAAGGAAAAACCCCAGGAAGCGATCGTCCGCGTGCTCGGCACCGGCAAGACGGATGACGAAGGCAAGAAGATCGCCTTTGAGGTCAAGGTGGGCGACCGCGTGTTGCACAGCAAATACGGCGGCACCGAGATCAAGATCGAAGGCAAGGAATACAAGCTTCTGTCCTCCGAGGACATCCTCGCCATCGTTGGTTAATCAACCCGAAACCCGAAACTAGAAACTCGAAAATTTATTATGGCAGCAAAACAATTGTTGTTCGATGAGGCAGCGCGTCAGGCCATCCTGCGCGGTGTTTCCAAGCTCACCAAGGCGGTCGTCGCCACGCTCGGACCCAAGGGCCGCAACGTGGTGCTCGACAAAAAATTCGGTTCCCCGACGGTGACCAAGGACGGCGTCACGGTCGCGAAGGAAATCGAACTGGAAGACCCGTTTGAAAACATGGGCGCCCAGATGGTCCGCGAAGTCGCCAGCCGCACCAGCGACAATGCGGGCGACGGCACCACCACGGCGACCGTGCTCGCCGAGGCCATCTACCGCGAAGGTCTCAAGTATGTGACCGCCGGCGCGAACCCCATCAGCATCCAACGCGGCATCGCAAAGGCGGTGGAATCCGCCGTGGGCCAGCTCGACAAGATCGCAAAGAAGGTCAAGGACAAGGAGGAGATCAAGCAGGTCGCGACCGTTTCCGCCAACTGGGACACCACCATCGGCGAGATCATCGCCGACGCGATGGACAAGGTCGGCAAGGACGGCACCATCACGGTCGAGGAAGCCAAGTCCATCGAGACGACGCTCGACGTCGTGGAAGGCATGCAGTTCGACAAGGGCTATCTCTCCCCCTACTTCGTCACCAACGCGGAAGCGATGGAAGCGAAGCTCGAGGATTGCTACATCCTGATCTACGAAAAGAAGATCACCAACCTGAAGGACCTCCTCCCGTTGCTCGAGAAGGCTGCCCGCACCGGCAAGCCGCTCCTGATCATCGCCGAGGAAGTCGAAGGCGAAGCCCTCGCGACGCTCGTCGTGAACAAGCTCCGCGGCACGTTGAACGTCTGCGCCGTCAAGGCCCCCGGCTTCGGTGATCGTCGCAAGGCGATGCTCGAAGACATCGCGGTCCTCACCGGTGGCAAGTTCATCACCGAAGACCTCGGCCTCAAGCTCGAGAACCTCGAACTCAACGACCTCGGCCGCGCCAAGAGCGTGGTCGTGGAGAAGGAAAACACCACCATCGTCGAGGGCAACGGCAAGTCCTCCGAGATCCAGGGCCGCGTGAACCAGATCCGCCGCCAGATCGAAGAGACCACCAGCGACTACGACCGCGAAAAGCTCCAGGAACGCCTGGCCAAGCTCGCCGGGGGCGTGGCCGTCATCAATGTCGGCGCCGCAACCGAATCCGAAATGAAGGAAAAGAAGATGCGCGTTGAAGACGCGTTGCACGCGACCCGTGCGGCCGTCGAGGAAGGCATCGTTCCGGGCGGCGGCGTGGCGCTCATCCGCACGATCAATGCGATCGACGCGACCAAGGGGGCGAACGACGACGAGCAGATCGGCGTCAGCATCGTCAAGCGCGCCGTCGAGGCTCCGCTCCGTTCGCTCGCCGCGAACGCCGGCGTCGAAGGCAGCGTGATCGTCGAGGCCGTCAAGAAGGCCAAGGGCAACGAAGGTTACAACGTCGCCACCGGCGAATACGTTGACCTCGTCAAGGCCGGCGTGGTGGACCCGAAGAAGGTCACCCGCACCGCGCTGCAGAACGCGAGCTCAATCGCGGGTCTGTTGCTCACCACCGAGTGCCTCATCACCGAGCAGCCCGAGAAGGACAAGCCGGCTCCGGCGGGCGGCGGCCACGGCGGCATGGAAGGCATGGGCGGCTACTAAACCGTTCCCTGCTGGTGGGAACCAATACATCCAAGCCCGGCCAGGAAACTGGCCGGGCTTTTTCGTTTTAAATCATCGAAGCTTTGCGGGACCGTCCCGGCGTGGCCCCTTGTTCCGGATCAGAACTGTCGGACCGATTCCGCTGGCTGTGACGCCGGCTGCGGTCCACGCGACTGCCGATTGCCCGCTCGCCAATCTGGGCATCGCCCCCCGGCCTGAGATGACTTTTGCCACCTAGCCAGCAACAAGACCCCAATGGAGCCGGCACGCGTCCGTCCGCGCACGAGGCGGCGGGCTTCGCCATCGAACACTCGATCCAGCCGCTGGAGACCAACGGAACGGTCAATCCCAGCACGGGCAGGATTGGATTGCCCTCGATCGGGATGTCGAACGTCACCCTCGATTGGGCCGTGGCCGGACCGAACCATTTCACCTTCCGAGCCACCAACGGCCCCAGCCTGAATCCGCGCGTGTTCGTCCGGGTGGCGGCATCAGCGGATAGGACGCGGTGGACTGGACGAATCTGGTGACCACCACCAAGCGGCCTTGGGTCGCAACGCAGCGCCTTGCTTCCGTCGGGTCGAGCACCAACCGGGTGCAAGCGCTCTGGATGGAGCAGACGGGCCAGTTCGCGGAAACCCACGGACCGTTCCCCACGCACGCAAAGCTGCTGCAAACAACGACGGAGCAGATTGTGCGTGACGCGAAATCGACGCTCCCCAACTTGAAGGTCATGCATCTCCCGGGTTTGCGCCATTGCGGGACTGGCGTTGGACTTTGAAGACGGTGAGTTCTGCACGAACTGCAATCCCATGGAAGTTTTCAAGGCGCCGGGCCTGTATCACGCCCGCCGGACGGTAAGGGACACGAACGGAAACACCGCGCGCGATTTCGTTGCCGCCAAGGCCGTCGCCAAGCTGTCCACTTGGACCGCCAGCAGGTTCAGCGCGGCCGGCCTGCAGAAATCAGAAAGCAACGGCCCGCCGCGCATCCCGACGGCGACCTGTTTCCCGATGTGTTGGAGTTTGCGAGGGGACTCGAACCAGCCATCGCCGATCGGCCTGTAACCTTTACCTGCGCCTCCGCGAATAATGCCCTCAAGCTGACGTATCCATGCCGCAAGTTTGCGGGCGACGTCGGATTGGTGCTGGAAAGCACCCCGGATTTAGCGACTCGGACCCCAGAAGCGACAACCTCACCGGGGGCTTCGGCACGGTTGACCTTCAGACGCATCAAGAGCCCATCGCAAAAGATACTGGCCGCTTCCTCCGCCTTCACGCGCAGTTCCAGCCATCGGATCCGCAATGGGAGCCCGGTGTTTGCCAGTGGGGGCGTGACAAATGCGCCCCGCCTCGCTCAGGTCGAAACCGCTCGCAAATCTACTTCAGCAAACACTCCTGAAAGAACAGGATGGTGCTGAGGAACTGGAAGTCGGCGTTCGGTTTCTTGCGGAATCCGTGGCCTTCGTCCTTCGCCACCAGATACCACACGGAGTCGCCGCGATCGCGGATGGCTTTGACCATTTGCTCGGCCTCCGTGACCGGGACGCGCGGATCGTTCATTCCCTGCACCACGAACAGCGGCTTGCGGATCTTGTCCACGTGGTTGAGAGGTGAAATCCTTTCCAGGTGCGCGCGCATCGCCGGATCACGCTCGTCGCCATATTCCACACGACGCAGGTCGCGGCGATAGTCCTGCGTGTTCTCGAGGAAGGTGCGGAAGTTCGAGATGCCCACGATGTCCACGCCACAACGCAGCCGGCCGCTGTAATGCACCAGGCACGCCAGCGACATGTAACCGCCGTAACTGCCTCCCATCACCGCGGTGCGGTCTTCGTCGAGCAAGGCATCCGCCACGATGAAGTCGAGAAAGGCCGCGATGTCGCGGACGGAGTCCTCACGCTTGAAGCCGTTGTCGAGCTTGAGGAACGTCTTCCCGTAGCCATCCGAACCGCGCACATTGGGATAAAACAACGCCACACCCAGTTCATTCAGGTAATAATTGTTCCGCGCCTGAAAGATGGGCCGCGACTGTGCCTCCGGTCCGCCGTGGATGATCACCACCACCGGACGCCGGCCGGGAAATATCTTTGCATCTGGCCGATACAAGAAGCCCGAGACTTGCAAGCCATCGAAGCTCTTCACCTTGATCAGCTCAGGCTCCACGAAGTTTGCGGTGCTCAGCCCGCCCGTCTCGCTTTCGGTCCAGCGCTCCAGCTTGCCGGTCTTGGTGTCGAATGAATACGCATCCGTCGTGGAGCGGGCCGAATTGAAACTAAACGCGAGATCGCGACCATTCTCATGCCACGTGATCCCGGACGGTATGCCCAGCGGCAGCCTGGGCGTGCGCAGCGCTTTGCCTGAGTTCGCTTCAATGAGGTGCAATTTGCCCACGCCGTCTTCATTCGTGATGAAGGCGATTTTTCTTCCGTCCGGTGACAGCTCAAACTCTTCGACATTCCACGCAAGGCCTGTGGTGAGCGGCCTGATGGTTCGAGTTTTCAAATCCATTTGCACCAACTGCTGGAATTCAGAGCCGGCGTCGCTCGTGAAGTAAATGCGTTTGCCGTCGCGGGCGAAACGGGCGTTGCCGCAGGCCGCCGGCTCAGGGCCATCCTGGTTCAGCAACGCCTTTGCGCCGGTCTTGGCGTCCAGCAGGTAGAGGCGGCCAAGATTGGCGGAAATGGATTCAACCAGCACCAGCTTCGATTCGTCATCTGACCAGTCGGCCACGCCCCAACCGCCGCCGTTCAATTCGCAGAGCAGCCGGTCACTCTTGGGATTTGCGGGATCCATCACATACACATCGGTGTCGCGGCCATTGCGGCGCGTTGAGGTGTAAGCGATCCGGCTGCCGCTGCGGGTGAACCGTGCGCTCTTATTGCGCGACTGGCCATCCGTCAGCAGCGTGATGATGCCCGTGTCCGGGTCGAGCCGGTAATACTGGTAGAACTCACCCCCGCCCTTGTCCTGCGAGAAGACGATGTAATTGCCGTGCTTCGGCTGCCAGCCGCCATCCCCCACCGGTTCCGGGGTAAATGTGATCTGTCGGCGGGCGCCGCCCGGCATCCTGACTTCGTGCAGCTGGGCCACGTCGCTGAAAAGGGTTGACACCAGCATTTCACGTTTTTTGGGATGCCAGCCATTGAACCCGGCGGCGCGAAATTCCAAGTAACGTGAAGCGCTTTCCTTGAGCGCAGCGGGAATCTCCGGCACACCTTCCACCAAGAAGTTTTCGGGGATTTCAGCCCGGGTGGGACCGGCGGCCAAGGCGATCGTCAGGAAAGTTAACGGGCGAACAAAGTTTCGCATGGTGCCGCCCAAAATGCCTGTCGGCCCATTCAAGTCAATGCTTGGGGGCGGCTGCGCTATGGGGCCTGTTAAACAGCAGCCGTGACGACGGGGCGGGCATCGGTATAATGGCGGGCCGATGCGCTTTGGGCCGCTGACATTGACGAGCAACCTGTTTCTCTCGCCGCTGGCGGGTTACACCAACCTGCCCTTCCGGCTCGTGGTGCGGGAGATCGGGGGCGTCGGCCTGTGCACCACGGACCTCGTCAATGCGCGCTCGTTGCTGGAGAAACGCGCCAAGGCGTTCAAGCTGATCGAGACCAACGCGGCGGATTCACCCATGGCGGTGCAGTTGTTTGGCTCGGTGCCGGAAGAAATGCGCGACGCAGCGCAAGTGCTGGAGGCGCGAGGTGCGCACTCCATCGACATCAACATGGGCTGCCCGGTGAAGAAGGTCGTCAAAGTCGGTGGCGGCTCGGCCATGATGACCGACCTGGACCGCACCTGCGCGCTGGTGAGGGGCATGGTGGATGCCGTGAAAATCCCGGTGACCGCCAAGATGCGCCTGGGCTGGGACGACAACAACATCACCGCTCCCGACCTCGCCCGCGCCTTGGAAGGTGTGGGTGTGGCGGCCATCTTCGTGCACGGCCGGACGCGTGAACAGGGTTTTGGCGGCACGGTCAAGCTGGCGGGCATCCGCGCCGTGGTGGAAGCGGTGAAACAAATTCCCGTCATCGGCAACGGCGACATCACCACGCCGCAGGCGGCCAGGCACATGATTGAAGGGACCGGTTGTGCGGGGGTGAGCGTGGGACGCGGAGCGTTCTATGATCCGTGGATTTTTAAGCGCACGAAGCATTATTTGGAGTCGGGCGAGGTGCTGCCGGAGCCTTCCTTTGCTGAGCGGGTGCGCGTGTTGCGGCGGCACTTTGATCTGATGCTGGAGGTGTTCGGCGAGGAACTGGGCTGCCGCATGTTCCGCAAGATTGCGCCGTGGTATGCCAAGCGGTTTGGTCCGGCGTCCGTCTTCAACAAGGGCATCGTCCATGTCTCCAACCGGGCAGATTTCGAGTCCGTGCTGGCGCAATATCTGGAGTGGCGCAAGCAGTTCGTGGATGAGCAGGGCGATTTGCTGCCGCGCTTCCAGCAAGGGCCCATGGTGGCGTCATTCATGCAGGAGCCCGGCGTAGAGGTGCGCCAGGCGATCCCGGTGCCCAAGGGCCCGGTGGAAGTGTGGTGACGCTATCTCGCGAAAATCGTGCGGATGACGTCTTCGATGGGGACCTCTTCAATGTCCAAATCCTGAACGGGCAGTTCGTCCAGCAGCGCCTTGCAGACGGGCACCACGCGGTCGCGCTTCACCTTGAGCTTGATGAAGCTGGCGTTCTGTTCGACCACTTCGCCGAAACGGGTCAGTGAATCCGCCGGGCACGCGGCCGCGTTGACGCAGTGAACGGTGAGCAGCTTGAAATCCGCAAAGCGATCCACAATCTCCTCCAGCCGGCCGTCGAAGAAGAGCCGGCCGTGGTCGATGATGATGACGCGTTCGCACAGCTCCTGAATGTCCGTCATGTAATGGCTCGTCAACACGATGGTCGTCTTGTTCTTCGCGTTGTGGGCGCGGAGGAATTCACGGACGGTTTTCTGGGAAACGACATCGAGGCCGATGGTCGGTTCATCGAGGAACAGCACCTTGGGTTGGTGCAGCAGGGACGCGGTCAATTCCATCTTCATGCGCTCGCCCAGCGAGAGTTCGCGCACTTGCACGTTTAGCTTGTCCTTCACGCCCAGCAGTTCAGTCATCTCGGCCACGGTGCGGTCGCGGTCGGCGTCGGGTATGCCGTAGATCTTGGCGTTGAGGTCGAGCGATTCGCGGGCGGGCAGATCCCACCAGAGTTGATTCTTCTGACCGAGCAACAGGGCGAACCGGCGGCGGTAGTCGTCGTGGCGGTGCCACGGCACGTGACCCAGCACGCTGGCGGTGCCACTCGTGGGATAGAGCAGGCCGGACAACATTTTCAGCGTGGTGGTCTTGCCCGCGCCGTTAGGACCGAGAAAGCCGACGAGTTCTCCGGGCTCGATGGTGAAGTTGATGTCCTTGACGGCGAAGAGCTGTTCGTAATGGCGGCGGAAGAGTCCGCGCACCGCGCCGGCAAAACCGGGCTGTTTCTTGTAGGTGCGGAAGGCTTTGGTCAGCCCTTTGACTTCAATGGCCGGCATCGGAGGGGGGGATTCGGAGCACCGGGCAGTGGGGAAGCTGCGAAGAAACCCCACTGCCCGGGCGCTGCCATGCCCGCTCAGCGCAGGAGCTGCTTTTCCAGGTAGCCAACCACCTGGCGCACGTTGGAATCCACCTCCATGCGGTCTTTGACCAGGCGGCAGGCGTGCAGGACGGTGCCGTGGTCGCGTCCACCAAAGGCTTCACCGATGGCGCTGAGAGAATTTTCGGTGAGCTGCCGCGAGAGATACATCGCGATCTGGCGCGGGAACGCGATGTTTTCCGGGCGGCGCTTGCTGGTCATGTCAGCGAGACGGATGTCGAAGTGCTCGGCCACCTTCTTCTGGATGAGCTCCATGTTGATGGTGAATCGGCCCTCCTCGTGCAGCACTTCGCGGAGCAGGCCCTCGACCACCTCGGGATTGAGCTTCTGGCCCGTGAGCGACGCGAACGAAGCCACGCGAATCAACGCGCCCTCGAGACGGCGAATGTTGCTGCGAATGCGGTTGGCCAGGAAATACAGGATGTCATCCTGCAATTTGATGCCGAGCTGCTCCGCCTTCTTTTTTAAGATGGCGAGCCGCATCTCGACGTCGGGCGGTTGCAAGTCGGTGACCAGACCCCACTCAAAGCGGGAAACCAGCCGATGCTCCAAGCCCTGGATTTCATTGGCCGGGCGGTCGCAGGTCAGGACGATCTGCTTATGGGCCTCGTGCAAGGCGTTGAAGGTATGGAAGAATTCTTCCTGAATCCGCTCCTTGCCCGAGAGAAACTGGATGTCGTCAATCAGCAGCACATCCGTCTGGCGATACTTCTTGCGGAATTTGACGAGCTGATTGTTCTGCAACGCATCGATGAATTCGTTGGTGAACTTCTCAGAGGAGACGTAGGCGACTTTCGCGCCTTTCTTGTTGCCGGCGACATGCTGGCCCACGGCATGGAGCAGGTGCGTTTTGCCAAGCCCGACACCGCCATAGAGAAAGAGCGGATTGTAAGCTTTGCCAGGCGACTGCGCGACGGCGAGGCTGGCGGCGTAGGCGAAGTTGTTGTTGTTGCCGACAACAAAAGAATCGAACGTGTTCTTGGGGTTGAACGCGAGGTCGCCGTTCGTTCCATTCCGGTCGGCTATGCGTTCCGCTTTGTGGGCCTTCGCAACGGAAGCCGTGACCGCATGAGCCGCGTGAGCCACCGGAGGAGGCGTGTTGGTGACTTTAAATTGGACCGCAAGTTTTCGCCCGCACGACATCGCCACGACATCCTGCAAAAGGCCCATGTAATTGTCCTTGAGCCACACCTCGCAAAAGTCGTTGGCGACCTCGAGCACGATGGCGTTCTCTTCAACCCCGGCCGCTCGCAACGGTGCGAACCAGAGATTGAAAATGTCCGCGCTCAACATGCCCTTGAGTTGGGCCTGTGCCTGGTCCCAAACCTTGTCTGCTGAAATCTGCATTTTTAACTGCGCTTTTGGCGGTTTCATCGCGTTTTATTCACCCTTGCTGTTCCCACAGCTGAAACGCCGATTCCGGTCTGTCGTTGTACCACTAAACTTTGCCCTTGCCAGAAAAAAGCTATGGGTCGGTTTAAAAAAGATTTTCATCACCCGCTCAACTCTTCCACAAGTCACTGAAAACAAACAACATAACATCGTGGAAAACCACCGCTCTCGGAAATGACGACAAAAACCTGCAAAAGCCGAGCTTTATGTCTGAGTGCGGAACAGTTTTTAGGAGACAAAAGCCGGGCTGACGAGGACAACATATTTTTTGTTGTTAACGAGTTGTTCACAGCGGGTTTTCGCCAATGATGACGGCCCAATTGTGACATTTTTGTGACACCAGAATGGGGGTACGCGCCGCCAGATGCCCACCGGTTCATCTCACAATCTTAACAACCCCTCCCTTCAGTGCTCACCTTCCCGAATCCCTTGGCCTCACCTGACCAAAATGGGTGCGGTTTTGATTCGTCTTGCCCGGCCGAAACGGAAACAATTCCGAGGATGAGCTTTTACGACAAACTTAAGTTCAACAGTGAAGGGCTGATTCCGGCAATCATCCAGGAACAATCCACCGGCCGCGTCGTCATGATGGCTTGGATGAACCGGGCTTCCTTGGAATCCACCATTGCCACAGGCAAAACCCATTTTTGGAGCCGGTCCCGGCAGAAGTTTTGGATGAAGGGCGAGGAAAGCGGCAATACGCAGGACGTGAAGGACATCGCGTTCGACTGCGACGGTGACACCCTGCTCATTCAAGTGGAACAGACGGGGCCTGCCTGCCATGAGGGTTATAAAAGCTGCTTTTTCCGGTCGGTCGAAGGAAGCGGAGACACTTGGAAAACCACCGAGCCGCAGTTAAAGACACCCGAGGAACTTTACGGGAAGAAACAGTCCTGAGTGGCGCGGTGATCTGACCCAAGCCACAACTTTCCCTCTCGCTGTGCACCATGGCTGAAACCGTTCCCCTCTGGAGCGCGGATTACTTTGTATTTCTGGCGCTGCTGGTCTTCTCGCGGGGAATGGATTTCCTTAGCACATGGGTGGCGACACCCCATTTGGTGTTGGAGGGCAACCCCATCGCCAAATGGCTCGGGTGGAAATGGAGTGCGCTCATCAATCCGGTGATTTGTATGTTCTGCGCCATGCTTCCCATCCCGACGGTTGTGGTAGTCACTACAAGCCTGCTTGTGGCGGCACGCAACTTCCAAGGAGCGTGGTTGATGCGCACGCTGGGCGAACACAACTATCGGCACTGGATGAGCGCCCAATTGGCAATCGGTAGCCGCCGGTTGCTGATCCTATGCCTGCTGGCCCAGACGACTTTGATTGCGATCATTGGCGCTGGACTGGTTTGGTTTGGCGGCAACCTGCTCGTTCCCGCGGGCGTGGGGCTGGGCCTGCTGGTCTATGCCTTTGCGGTGTTGCTCTACTCTCTACTATCCCTCGCCCGATGCAGTTCGCGAGGCGGGTAGTCGGCCTGCCTCCATTTTCGCGCTTTCCGTCGGGGCTGGATTTGTCAGAATCAAGTCCCGCAAGTTGCGCGCATCCGTAGCTCAATTGGATAGAGCTTCTGACTTCGGATCAGAAGGTTGCAGGTTCGAGTCCTGCCGGATGCACCAACATCTCCGTGGGTGGCTCATCTTGGAAGTCATCTTGGGGAGGCGGTATCCTTGGTTGAATGGATGACCCGAGTTCCTAGTGTCTTGGCTCAAAACGTGCGCATTAATTGCCCATGCGGCCATTGGAAGGATGCTTTCCGTACGCATTATATTGAACTGATTCACCGGACTTGGGACTAACGTGCGACGATGAATATAAAAACAGCCTGCAAACGAGCTTGGGGAAGTGGTGTTTTTTTTGCTGTTTTTCTTCCATATGTTGTTCTAGCCGAACCTTCTGGACCTTCGGAGTGGCCCGCTGAAGCAATTGTTCGTTTTGATGCGACCTCCACTTTGCATGACTTTGGCGGAACCGTTCACGCCCAGCCGTTCATGTTGCAGGTGAGTTCCAATCGCTGGTCTGCCGAGGGCGATGTGCTATCGGGCATGATGAACACGGCGAGCGCGAAGCGGGATCAGAACATGCATGAGATGTTCAAGACGAACGACTATCCGCAAATACATGGGAAAGTGGCGCAGGCTGCCGTTCCAGCGTCAGGAACAACCAATGCCATCCTCAGCTTAAAGATTCGCGACCAAGAGCATGATTTGCCGGTCGTCGTTTCGGCTTGGTCCGAGACGGACAGCAACGTGACGTTCCGCGCCGAGTGGGACGTGTCGCTCAAGCAGTTCAAACTCAACCCACCGTCCGTGCTCGGGGTCATTCGTGTCGGTGATGTTGTGCATCTCTCGGCAGGTGTCAGCGCCAGCAAAACCGCAGCATTGACCAACTCCGCCCCTGCCTTGATTGTCTTGCCAGACAAATAATGAGCGTCTTCATTCACCGCATCGAAACGCTGGTTCCGCCCAACACCAGTTCTCAGGAATCCGCTGCGCAAATCCTGGGGTCGTGGTCTGACGATCCGGCGACGGCGCGCATCATCAAGCACGTGTTTTCGCGCAGCGGCATCCAACGGCGTCACAGTGTTGTTCCCGATTTCACGGAGCCTGAGAAAGCTCGCCTGTTCCGTAAAAACGCCGACGGCCAACACATCGAACCCACCACGCACGAACGCAATCGCGTCTTCGCTGAATGCGCCGGGCCCATGACTGTGGAACTCGCACGCCGTCTGGTGGACGGCCGTTGCGGATTTCGTCCCGAGGACGTAACGCATGTCATCACCGTGTCCTGCACGGGCTTTGTGAACCCCGGACCCGACTGGCGCATCGTGACTGAACTGGGGCTCGCCTCCATAGTCGAGCGATACAATCTTGGCTTCATGGGCTGTTACGCGGCGATCCCTGCATTGCGCATGGCGCGTCAATTCTGCCTCGCCAATCCCAAAGCCGTGGTGCTCGTGGTATCCGTGGAACTCTGCTCCCTGCACATGCAAATGCAGACCAACGCGGACACCATTCTTGCCAATGCCTTGTTTTCCGACGGTGCGGCAGGCGCGCTAGTCAGCGCGCGGACGCCGCAGGTGGGCGAACCGGTGCTTGTGTTGACTGATTTCATGGCCGCGCTCGCGCCCGAAGGTCAGGGCGATATGGCGTGGGAGATTGGCAATCACGGATTCAATCTTGTCCTGTCCAGTTACGTGCCGGATGTGATTGAAGCCAACCTCGATCGGATTGTGGGAGATTTGCTGGCACCGCGCGGGATGAGTGTCTGTGACATTGATCTTTGGGCAATTCATCCCGGCGGGAAGTCCATCCTCGACAAGGCGGAGAAATCGTTGGCGCTCGCGCCAGAACAGATCGCCGCGCCGCGCGCCGTGTTGCGTGATTTCGGCAACATGAGCAGCACTACCATCCTGTTCGTTTTGCGCGAACTGCTCACCAGCACCACGACGCAGAAAACGATCACCGCCATGGCATTCGGTCCGGGCCTGACGATTGAGTGCGGGCTGCTGGAGGTAATCCCGGCGAACAGTCCATCGCCTGCGCGTGAAGCGGATGCGCTGGTTGCGAAATAAAACATGAAGTCTCCTGAGCAGAACAAGTCGTTCGACGCAGATGCGATCATCATCGGCGCAGGCCCCATCGGCTTGATGCTCGCCAATTTGCTCGGCGAGCGCGGCGTGCGCACGCGGGTCTTTGATCTGCGCGCCAAACCACTGGAAAACTCCATGGCCATCGGCGTCACACCGCCCTCAATGGAGATCCTGCGGCGGTTGGGCTTGGATCAGACCTTCCGTGAGGCGGGCGTGACCGTGCGGCATGCGGAAGTCCACGAATCTCGCAAACGACTGGGGCGGCTCGATTTTGCGCACCTCAAATCTGATTACCCATTCTTCCTTTCGATTCCCCAGGCTCGCACCGTGGAAATTCTGTTCGCAAACCTGCGCAAGTATTCCTGTGTGGAAGTTCATCCGGGCGTCGAGTTCGTCGGGATGCAACAGGACGAGCACGGTGTGACGGTAAGTATCCGGACGGTGGCCACTCGGGACGCGTTTAAAGTGCGCTCAAAGTTCCTCGTCGGCTGTGACGGCCATCGCAGTGCGGTGCGTGGTGCGGCAGGTTTGACCGTGACGGAGAAAACGTATCCGCAACGTTTTGTCATGGCGGACTTCACCGATCGCACGGACCTAGGCAGCGAAGCGCGTTTGTTCTTTGCGCCCGAGGCATCGGTGGAATCATTCCCGCTGCCGGGTGGCTGGCGCCGATGGATCGTGCTCGCCAATGACCTGGGCGAAGAGTTGCCCGAAGAATATCTCGTCCAGACGGTGAAGCGACTCGCCCGATACGATTTAACGGAGGAGCCGGTCCGCTTTGTCAGCACGTTCGGTGCGAAGCGCATGTTGGTCAATCATTACCACGCCGGACGCGTGGTGCTGGCGGGCGACGCGGCCCACACGATGAGTTCGATCGGCGGGCAGGGAATGAACACGGGTTTCGCGGACGCAGAGATGCTGGCGGAACTTTTGCCCGGTGCGCTGCAAAATCCCGATTCCATGGAACGCCGCTTCGCCACTTACGATCGTGTCCGCCGCACAGCTTACACTGCAGCGGCGGATCGCGCGGAACGCGGCATGTGGTTGGGAACGATGCAGGGGCGGCTGGCCTCGCTGTTCCGCAAGCACATCATTCGTGACGTGTTGTTCAGCCGCTTCCTGGAGCGCCACCTCGCGCCGCACTTCGCCATGTTGACGATTCCGTTCTGCAACCTGAACAACGTGCCCACGGAATGGCTCACGATACTCTGAGTCTCACCACAAGAATCAAATGCCTCCAACCCCAAGCCTTCGCGCCAGCATTCAAACGCCGGACAGCAAGCGGGACTACAACGAGGGACTCTTCACCCGCGTGGCGACCGAATACGACATGGCTACTCGCGCCATGTCCTTGGGACGTGACCGGATTTGGAAGCGCCGGTTGGTGAGGATGTTGCCGGACATCGCCGCGCCGAAGTGTGTAGATCTGGCGTGCGGAACGGGTGACGTCACGTTCGAACTGGCCTCACGCTTTCCAAGGGGCCAGATCGTGGGCATCGATCTTACGCCCGCGATGATCGAGGTGGCGCGAACGCGCTGCGTGCAGCCGGACATCGCTTTTCGCGCGGAGGACATGTGCCACACAACGGTCGCGGACGGCTGGGCGGACATTGTCACCGGGAGTTATGCCCTGCGAAACGCCCCCGTGCTGAACGATGCGTTCCAAGAAATCCGGCGGATGCTGAAGCCCGGCGGTTCTGCAGCATTCCTGGATTTCTCGAAGTCACCCGCGCGTTGGCGTCAGTCGTTACAACTGCCGCTGCTCAAGATCTGGGGCGGCTTTTGGGGAATCGTTCTGCACGGCGGGCCGGAGCATGCCTACATCGCAGAAAGTTTGCGGCAGTTCCCCGACCGGGTTGCATTGCGCGAGAAGATCACCCAGCACGGCTTCAGGTTGGACGCCACTCGCAAATGCTTCGGCGGGATGCTGGAGATCGTGCTGATGACGAAGCGCTGAGCATGGCGATCGGTTGGCGAAGGATGGACAAATCCATTTGAACCTTCAACACTGGCGAGGCGGCTGAGCGCATTGCACCGGTGAATCAGACATCATCAAAACCAATCTCCGAGGCCCCCTCGGGCTTTGTGTTTCCATCGCGCCTGCCACGGTCCTACGTCAACTACACCGGACGAACCTTCTTTCGCTTGCTTTTCACGATCCAAGGCATTGGCGCCTTCGCCTTGATCACTTTTGGCGTGATGATCTCCAAATTTGGCCGGGCATCGGAAGTCATCCGACCGTTGGTGCGCAAGGAAATCTCCCGCTCGGGCGTGAAACTGCTGCCCATGTTCATCTTCATGTCGGCGGCGTTGGGGCTGCTGGTGATCGGGCAAATGGTTTCGTTGCTCTCGCGCGTGGGCGCGGTGGATTATCTTGGCACCGTGATGGTGGTGGTGATTGTGCGCGAGTTGGGTCCGCTCATCACGGCGCTGCTAGTATTGGCGCGCGTGGGCACGCAGAACGTGGTCGAACTCGGCACAGCCCGCGCCACCGGCGAGGTGGAAGCGTTGGAAGCGTTGGGCATTGACCCGATGCATTACCTCGTGGTGCCGCGCGTGGTTGGGATGGCGCTGGGCACGTTCGCGCTGACCATCTATCTCATCCTGGGCTCATTGATCAGTGGATACCTCTGGGCGTTCTTGCAGGGTGTGCCGATGCGCCCGGGCCAATACCTCGAACAGCTCGCGTCCTCGCTGACTTGGATTGATTTCGCCTTTCTGGCGCTGAAGACCTGTGGATTTGGCGCCGTCGTGGCGATGGTGACGTGTTATCACGGTCTGGCGCAGCCGTTGCGGCTGGAAGAGATCTCGAATGCCACGGTGCGCGCCGTGGCCCAGGCGGTGATCGCGTGTGTGATGTTCGACGCGCTCTTCATCGTGCTCTACTTGATTGTGTCATGACCGAGACCGCCCATCCCAACGAGACCGCCGCGGCAACCAACGCTTCGACGCAGCCTGTCATCACTATGCGCGAGGTGACGGTGAAGTCGTTGCGGGATCAACGAACCGTCGTGGCGGAGCAGGTGAATTGGCAGGTCAACGCGGGTGAATTCTGGGCGATTGCCGGCCTGCATCGCTCCGGCAAGACCGATTTCATCATGTTGGCGGCAGGGGTGATGGCTCACGCGCACGGCGAGCATGAGTTTCTGGGCGAGCGCATGCCCATTTTTCCCGAGGAAAGTCTGGCGCATCGGCTCAAGCTCGGGCTGGTGTTCGATGGCGGCCATTTGTTCAATCACCTGACCGTGGCGCAGAACATTGCCCTGCCGCTGCAATATCATCGCAACCTGCCCGCCGCCGAAGTCGAGCCAGCCTTGGCCGAACTGCTGGAGTTGACGGGCATGAAGGAATTCGCCCGCAGCCGTCCGTGTGCAATGGGGCGAAGCTGGCAACAGCGTGCCGCACTGGCGCGGACGCTGGCCTTGAAACCGGAAGTGCTGCTGCTCGACTCGCCGCTCTCGGGACTGGATCAGCGTCAGCAGAACTGGTGGCTTGCGTTCTTGGAGCGGTTAGCCAAGGGACATCCTTATTACAGCGGCAAGCCGATCACGGTGGTGGTGACGACCGACAACCTCTGGGCCTGGCGAGGACGGGCCAATCGCTTTGCGCTGCTGGCGGATGGCAGGTTTGACGTGATTGGCCGGTGGGCAGACGTGGAAAAGAGCAACAACCCGCTGGTGCAGGAGTTGATGTCACCTGCTGAGACGACGGTGAACATTTGACCGGCCCGGATGAATTTGAAACGCTCAACCCAACTTTGATATGGCCCTGCAAGACCTGACCCCACAACTCCGCACCCGTTTGAGCCGCATGGAGCGCGCCGTGGGCTGGTTTGTGCTGCTCGCCACGCTGGCGTTGCTGGTGGGCTTCGCCTATTACCTGCGCAGCACCGCCGCGCGTAAAGGCTGGTTCACGCAAAAAGTTTACTACATGACCTCACTGGCCAACGCGACGGGTTTGGACGAGGGAGCCCCCGTGAAGCTGCTGGGTTTTGATGTCGGGGAAATCACCAAAATAGAAGCGAACGGGCCTTATGATCCTTACGGGGTGACAGTCTTCTTCTGGGTGAAGAAACCTTACTACGGTTATCTTTGGAGTGACTCCGTGGTGAAGGCTGCCAATTTAGGATTGTTCGGGCGCACATTGGAACTGACCAAGGGGTTTGAGGGAGTTCCCACCGTGCAGGAGGCTGCTGAGAAGGCGGGTGTGGGCTTACTAAAGCGTGATGTGGTGGAGCAACGCTTCCAGCTGATGTTGTCCGAGGGCAAGAGCGCCAGTGCCGCGTTGAAGGAACTGAACGCAGTCGCCAAGGCGCAGCCGGGGATGTTCTACGCCGACTTGCAGTCTGCCGGTCCTTACTGGATGACGCCGGAAGAATCTCCCGCCGTGACCGAACGTCTCGAACAGGTGGTGGATCAAGTGGAGAAGGCATTGCCGAACTTCCTGCAATTGACCAACGACCTGACGCGCATCATGGCAAACACCGCGACCGCCACTTCAAACTTTGCGGTGATTGCCTCGAATTCGCTGCCCACGTCGCAGCACCTAGCGGAGCTTTCAGGCCAATTGCGCGGAGCGGGCGCGCTCGCGGAATGGGTTCTGCCTCCAGGCGGGCCTCAGCAACTGGCGTCCACCCTGACCAACATCAATTCACTCACTGCCAACACCGACACCAATCTGAACCTGCTCGTGAGCGAGCTGGCGCGATCGCTCGACAGTCTCGCCAGCATGACCAGCAACCTGAATTCGCAGGTGCAGGCCAACACCAACATCGTCACGGCGGTCTCCGATGCGATTGTTCACACGGACGATTTGATTCAAGGCCTGAAGCGCCACTGGCTGATGCGTTCCGCCTTCAAGTCGCCAAAAACGAACGAGCCGCCGCGCGAGGTGGAAGGCATGCTACGGGCGCCCAATGACCCGTTCAGGAAGTAGTTAGCAGGCAGGATGTCCGCCACCCCCTTGCTGGTCCCTTCAAATCCCTTTGCCACCGCCGCCGCGGCTGGCAAGATGCGCCTGTGATTTTCCTGCGTGCGCACTCAGGAGGTGATGCCCGAGGTGGGCATCTCGGAACTCTGGTTCGATGAGAAGGGCGCGATTTATGTCAACATTGCGACAGCATCACTGGCCGCATTCGTTACTCGAAGTAGATCGGCCTGAATGACAGGACGGTGGCGCAAATCCTCAAGGTGGATCCGCGAAGGCGCGCAGCACACCTGTTTCATGTGGAAGAAAGTCATCTACACCTGTGACATGGCGGTCGGCAAGGCCGGATGACGAGCACGGCGCGATGGCGGGAGTGTATTTTTCCGGCATCCGTACGCATCCGGCGCATCGATGCCGGGCCAGGTCGCGTGCTGTGGACGCATGTGCAAAAGCGCTTCCGCTATCGATGAGCTTTCACGAAAACACTTTCGAACTGATGTTGAACAATGAGGTGCAGCACCTCGAGGTCTTGACGCTTCAAAGCAATGCTTCAGCGTACGCTCACGCTTCCACTTTGCCTGATAAGATGTCCCGTACGTCCACGCCTTCCATGCCAGCGGATCGTATAGCCTGCATTCCAAGATCAGTGT
>JAFMIZ010000062.1 GCA_017853715.1 Pedosphaera sp. | reverse complement strand
CCGGAGCCAAGGCCCGACGATACACCGCCGCCCGCTCCATCAGCGTGCGGATGGTTTGCAAGTTCTCAGCCGCCCATTTCTCTCTCATGCTGCTTACTTTGCCACGCAAAGCTGAGACGTCAATAGGACGATTAGCCGGTCGGGCTTAGGTCGGCTGGTTTGCTGGCGGCTCATGCCATTTTTCTTTAGGCACGATGGCGGGGTGAGCGGGGTCGGCGGTGTAATGGGGCGACATGATTTGCACGCCGTATTCGTTGAAGACATCCTGGATGTTGGCGTTCAGGGCCGCGACCACTGCGATGCGCTCGGCGGGATTCTGCAAAACCACTTGCAATTGATATTCCACGCAAAAGTCTGAGAGCTGTGCTTGAAACACCGTAGGCGCGGGCTGCTCCTTGAGCTTTTCCGTGCGGCGTGCGGCTTCGATCAGCATCGCATGGACTTGCCGCCAGGGTGTGTTGGAGCCGATGGCGACGGTAACGGGCAAAATGACGCCAATAGCCTCGTTTTGGCGGGTGTGATTGATGAGCGACCCGCTGGAGAGCTGGCTGTTGGGTAGAATGATTTACTCGTTTCGGGTGGTGACCAGGCGCGAAGTGGAGAAACCGATGTTGACCGACGTGCCTTCGAACTCGCCAACCTTCACGTAGTCGCCAATCTGGCAGGTGCGATTGTAAACCAGCACCAACCCATTCACCCACTGGCCGATGATGCTGCTCGCACCCAATGACAGCATCAAACCACCCAGCACACCGATTCCTTGAAATGCTGGTGAGTGACTACCCGGAATGTAAGGGAACGCGATGATGATGGCTGCCAACCAGATGATCAGGATGCACAAGCGCAACGTGATCTGCGCCGAAGTGGCGTCAAAATGGGCGGACTCGATCCGGCCCTGGACGATGCAATTGAAGAAGCGCTTGGCCGCGGAGATGGCAAAGCGCGCACCCATCCAGACAATGAACACCACACCCAGCCCGGGCAGCGCTTGCAACATACTTTGACCGAAACCTGCCAGCATGCCCAGAAACTTGTCACTCAATTGCTCGCCGAATGCCCGCGTGTGCGGAAAGAGTCGAAGCACAAACTCGACCCACAGAAATGTCGTCACGCCGACCAATAACCAGAACAGCGTAGCGGTCATTCTGCGCAGCAGCGGCGCCAAGTTCTGTCGCCCCACCAAGCGCAGCGTCTGGGATTTGATTTCCCCGGTCTTGGAAACGGTCACACGTAAGAGGGCGCTGTCCACGCGGCGACGGTTGCAAGCCAGAACCCAAACCAAACCAACCCACAAGATGGTGAAAACCACGAACTTCACCAGTGCCATCACCAAATTGCGGCGAGCACGCAACTCACTCGCCTCGCGCAAAACCATTTGAAGCCGCTGAACACCTGTTCAGAAAGCGTTGCCTGCGTCTCCCCTTCCAGCGTGGCGACATCGTCAGGAGTCACGGCGAACACCAACTTGCCGTTGACTCGGATTCGGGCGACTTCGCCTTCCACGAGGCAGTCCACTTTGAACTCCGAACCCTTTCGCAGCAGCTCCTGTATCAATTCATTCGCCGCAGCCTCACGTTAATCCGGCGTGTAAGGACCATACGTAGCACGAAAGACTATGACCTCGCGGCCCAACAATTTGAGTTCAGCCGCAGTGCCCGTAACGACTCCAGCCACCTGGTTGGAGTCCGCGTGTGCCCAACTGGCGAGGAGCATCAAAAATGAGAGACAAATCAGTGTGCGTGCAGCGCTCATGGTGTTCCTTTTTGCGAGTCAGCCTTTGATGGTTGGGGGGCAAAAGTTTGGTCTGCGGCGGGTGCGGCGTCAACGGCGTTGCGGACGAGCTAGAACGCCAAACTGAGCCCGACGCTGTAACCCGTCAGCGGGCCTTGGAAATAGTAGGCGCCACTGAGGGAAATCTCTGAAACGGGTTCAAACCGGCTGGGCAGCTTCCAGAACACGGTGCCACGCGCCTCATAAAAGTGGGAAACGAAGTCGGACTGGCGGATCTGCCCCTCCACGTCATGCCGGGCGAACAAAGCCCCAAAATCAAGAGGCAGCCCGAACGTCCGCCACGGTGAATGAAACCGCGTGGAAATTTCATTCCGCCAAAGGTGTGTTTCTGAATCGAGCTCGATGAGGTCACTCGAGTCATCGATACCCATCACGCGCAGGTAGGAGTAGTGCGAGCTGAACAATACATCCCAGCGGCCCCAAGTACGATGCGCGCGCAGTTCAAGTGACGGCAATACCGTCAACGCATCCGCCCGCCACGAGGCCAGGATTTGATCCAGTGGCGAGGGCGGCAAACCTTCCAAGGTCATCTCGACGTGGCTGTAGGCAAATTGGAGCCGCGGAACCAACGTCGCCCAGTCTTCCAAGTCCACTTCCACTCCGCCGCCCAAAGTGGCGGTGCCGCTCAACACCTCCAAGGAACCCCAACTCGGATTCAAAGTACTCAGTGGCTGGTTCAAATCGAAGTAGCCGAGGTAACCTTCGAGGAACGGGCGGACACTGTTTGATCGCGCCCCGAGCATATGTGACAAGGGCAGCTTGTAGGTGTGAAACTTGACGTCCGGAGTGGCGGTGTTGTCGTAATCAAAACTCCCTGTTGCGACCAGCTTGCCAGCGGAAAATACTTCGACCGCTGCCACAGCGTTGTTGGCCAAGTCGTTGTTGATCTGCCTTGCCTGGGTAGGGGTGACGACTTGGCTATTCGCAGGTCTTACCGTGATTGCCAGCGCACTCAGAAGCACCCCGAGGCCAACGAGGCGGGGCGCCAAACAGCTGTTGTGCCGACGAGTCACTTATCTCAACGCCCCAAGGTTGCAAGCAGCTTTCCGTGGATTCCACCAAAGCCGCCGTTGCTTAGGACGCAGATGACATCACCGCCACGTGCATGCTTGGCCAAGTGCGCCACGATGCTGTCGGCATCCGCCAGATATTCCGCGTCCTTGCCGCTGGCGCGGATGTCACTCATGAGCCGCTCCGGGTTGAGTCGCTCATCGATCTTAAGCTGCTCCAATCGCGCCACCTGCGAGACGATCACGGCATTGGCATCCGCGAACGAATCCGCGAGATCCTGTTGAAACACATTCCGCCGCGTGGTGTTGCTGCGGGGCTCGAACACCGCCCAAATCTTTTCAGTCGGATATTTGATGCGCAGCGCTCGCAACGTTTCACGAATGGCGGTCGGGTGATGGCCGAAGTCATCAATGATCGTCACGCCGCCTGCGATGCCGCGCACTTCCATGCGCCGCTTGATGCCCTTGAAGGTGTCGAATGCGGACTGGATTTGTTTGTTGGTGAGACCGCAGTGTTTGGCGGCAGCGACGACCGCCAACGCGTTCCGCACATTCAGTTCGCCGACAAGGTTGAGATGAAACTTGGCGCTGGGGATTTCAAATTCGCTCGCGGTCGGCCCGAGGCGAAGATTGGTGGCACGAACGGCATTATGCGGTCCCAGCCCGAAGCGCTTGACCGGACAGAAGTTCACATTCAACAACGGGGCAAGGTTCGGGTCGTCGCCGTTGCCCAGCAGCAGGCCGTTGCGTGGCACAGTGCGGATCATGTGCGAGAAGGTTTTCTGCACGGACGCCAGATCGTCAAAGATGTCGGCATGGTCGAATTCAAGATTGTTGATGATGGCGACCTCGGGCAGGTAGTGGATGAACTTGCTGCGCTTGTCGAAGAACGCGGTGTCGTATTCGTCGCCCTCGATGATGAACCATTCGCTGTCAGTGAAGCGCGCACCCTGCCCGAGGTTAGTGGGAATACCGCCGATGAGATAGCTGGGATTCAATCCTGCATGCTCGAACACCCAGGTCAGCAGGCTGGCGGTGGTGGTCTTGCCGTGCGTGCCCGCAACTACGAGGCAGCGTTTGCCACGGATGAAAAACTCCCGCAAGAGATCCGGCAGTGAACAGAACTTCAATTTGTGGTCGAGCGCGTATTCCGCCTCAGGATTACCACGAGAGATGGCGTTGCCAATGACGACGAGGTCGGGCTTGTGCGCGAGATTGGCCTCGGCGTAGCCGTTGAAGATGGGAATTTGCCTTTGTTCGAGGAACGTGGACATCGGCGGATAGACATTCTGGTCTGAACCCGTCACCTGATAGCCCTTTTCCTTCAAGGCGGCGGCGGCGGACGCCATGGCGGTGCCGCAGATGCCGACAAAGTGAACCGAACGAATCTCTGAAATCATGTGCGGCGAAGATAGGGAATCGCCCGTCACGGAAAAGCAGGAAGTGGGAATTGGGGGGTGGGCTCCGGGAACTGGGGCCGCTCAGAACTCTGCAGCGGAAGCGGCTTGGGCTTGGGCAACCGCATTAAAGGCCGCCAAGCCGGCATCGCGCAGGGAACCGGGTGAGAGCGCCGCAAGCCAGCTTGATGCGCCGTCGGCGTCATCCTTAGCCCATGCGGTGACCAATCCTTCCACCGCTGAGCTGCGCGCGGGCGAATCGGGGAATTGCACCACCCACTTGGCGGCGGCCGGTGGATCTTTCTGCGCCCAGCGCTGCACAATTGAGACC
The DNA here is from genome assembly GCA_017853715.1 of Pedosphaera sp. Classification (GTDB taxonomy): domain Bacteria; phylum Verrucomicrobiota; class Verrucomicrobiia; order Limisphaerales; family DSYF01; genus DSYF01. Next base: position 10,635 of record JAFMIZ010000062.1, on the reverse strand, counting down.
GCAGCCCGGCTTTGTTCGGGACCGGGTGAAAGATAATTCGCCACGAAGGCGGCAGCAGCAGCGCCATCTTGATTGGCGAGCCCGATGGAAATGGTGGCCAGCAGGCTTTCGCGCAGCCTGGTATCCGGCACCTTGCCCGCCCAGGCGGCGGCGGCGTTGGCGTCGGTCAAAGCCCACTGGCTCGTGGCGTGCAGAAGCAAAGCGTCGCGCTCGCGAGAAGCGGGAAGCGGACTGGCCATCTGCAACGCGGCGAGCGGTTGCGCACGGGAAAGCTCATAGGCCACGTCAATTGCCATGGCCTGCTTGGCCGGGTTGTCGGGCAAGGCATTGATCCAATTGGCAGCACTCGTCAGATCACGGTTAGCCAAGGCGAGCGCGATCTTGCGTTGAACAGACGAGACGCCCGGGCCGGGCTTAAGCTGCGCTGCCCACTGTGCGGCCCCGGCCAAATCCAGTTCCATCCAGCGGTTCAAGGTTTCTTCACACCACGCCACGCCGAGGGAGCCGGAGAAGCGCAACGCAGGATTCAACTTTTGTGCGGCAGGCAACTGGCTGAGTTCGAGTTTCGCCAGTTCGGCAGATTCAGAATCGGCAGCAGCGGCGTGAGCGGAGTTTGGTCCGGGGGAGACTATGAATTCAGCTTCAGGAGCAGCCAGCAAGTCCGCCGCGGAGGTCATCCGGGCATTCACACGCTGGCCGGGGATCGCCGCCGAGAGCAGGCTGCCCACCACTACTGCGCCAAGAACGATGAAGAATTTGCGATTCATCCCTGATGCCTAAGGGTTGACCGCAGGGGCCACGAAGGTAACCTGGCTCAACGTGCCCGGGTCACCCGAGGTCACGGCCAAGCCAACGTAGATGTTCGGAGCCATGCCCACGTTGATCATCGAGCCTGCGGACCAACTGCCCGCCTTCTTGCCATAACCCGCGACAAACAAGTCACCCTTGCGCACAAGCCGGATCCAGTCGGCTGGTTTTCCGCCGGAAATCAGGCTGGTCGTGGTCGAACCGCCCGTGCTGGAGCGCGAGCAGATCTGGAGGTTTCCGTCCGGCAACTTGGCCAGGTAAACGAACCGTGAAGCGCTGCTCAGGCTCTCGCGGATCATGATGCCCGCGCTGGAGCCGTCGCCTGTACTGGGCAGGTTGGCGAGGTTGACCCAGATTTCGCCGTCGGCAGTGAGCGGCTGATGCACAAAGCTACAACTGTCATCCGTGCCACCCACCCTGCCAGCACCCTCCACGGTGTAACGATCCTGTTGCACCTTGACTTTGCCAGACGCGGAGAGCGCGCCGATGTCGCCAGCATCCCAAGGTTGCGGCAGACCGCTTTCCGCAACCGTGATGCTGACCGTAGGCGAATCAATCGTAAGACCGCCATCGTAGGTAGCGCGCGCCACCAAGCTATAAGTCGCAGCCGTGTCGCAGTCCCAAACACATTTGTAGGGAGCCGCCGTAGCCTCGCCGAGCAATGTTGCGCTGGAAAAGAACTGAACTTTGTCAATCGTGTGGGCGTTGTCGGTCACGCTGGCTTCGATCGTGATGGTGCCCGGCGCAGTGTAGCTGCCACCCACGGTGGGCTGGGTCAGCACGAGGGAAGGCGCGGTGGTCTCCGAGGGCACCGTGACGGTAAACGAGCGGGAAGTGATGTTGTTCTCCGTGCCACCGTCATCGACGCGAACCGTGATAACGGCGCTGCCGGAGGCATCCTTGACGGGTGCGAGGGTGAGGGAACCGTTCGCCGACGGACTGGTGTAACTGACGGTCGGCTGCGGGATGAGACCGGGATTGCTGGAGGTGACGGTGACCACCAGTGTTTGTGATTCGCCCGCCCCGGCGCTGATGCCGCCGAACGGCACGGAACGATTGCCGGAGTTCTTGGCAACGGTCAGGTTGGGCAGCACATCGAGTGCAGGCGCCTGATTGATGTCGCGCACAATCATTTTGAAGGTCCGCGTCACCGGCGTGTTCACGCCGTCAGCCACCGTTACCGACAAATTGGCTGAACCAGACTTACCCGCGACCGGAGCGAAGGACAGGGTGCCGTTGTCATTTGGGCTGGTGTAGGCGACCACCGGTGTCGGAATCAGATTGGGATCGCTGGTCGCCGCAGTGACAACGATAGCCGGCGTAGCCTTCGCGCCGAGTCGGTTCAACGTGTTCTGGAACCACGAGTCGGAGGTGGACGCCACTTCTTTCGAGGTGATACCCGTCAAGGCCACCGTTTGTTGCGGAGCGGATTCGTCAATGGTGATGTCGGCGATCGGATCGATCGTGAGCGGGGGCACCACTTTTTCGACCGTCACCGTGAACGACTGGCTGACGGTGTTGTTCTGCGACTGGCCGTCGTTGACGGTCACAGTGATAACTGAGCTACCGACGCCAGTCGCGACCGGCGTGAAGGTGAGCGTGCCCGTGGCCGAGGGACTGGCATAGCTGATCGCCGGTATCGGAATCAGCGACGGATTGCTGGATGTCGCGGTGACAACCAACGCTTGTGATTCGCCGCCACCCGCCGCGATGCCGGAGAGCGCGACCGACTTGGCTGCCGAGCCTTCGCTTACCCTCACATCAGCAACCGCATTCAGAAGGGGGGTGTCGTTCACCGGGGTGACCGTGATGGACACAGTGGCGGTCGGGCTGTTTGCTTCGCCATCGTTCACGCGGAAGGTGAAACTGTCGCCACCCGAATAATTCGTCGAGGGCGTGTAAGTGAGATTCGGTGCCGTGCCGGAAAGCGTGCCCTTGGTTGGAGCGGTGACGACACTGTAAGTCAGCGGATCCTCATCGGCATCGGTGCCCGCGAGGGTGATGGTGGCCGCAGCATCCTCCGCCGCGCTGATGGTTTGCGCGACGGCAACCGGAACGATGTTGGGCGCGGGGCTGACGGTTATGGAGACCGTGGCCGTGGCGCTGTCGGTCGTGCCGTCGTTCACCCGGAACGTGAGGCTGTCCGCCCCCGAATAACCCTTCGTCGCCGTGTAGGTCAAATTCGGCGCTGTGCCCGTCAGCGTGCCGTGCGCGGGGGAAGTCACCACGCTGAACGTAAGCGGGCTGGCTTCGACATCGGAACCCGTGAGCACGACGGCTTTGGCAACATTCTCAACGGCCGCGACGCTTTGCGCATTCGCCACCGGGGCATCATTCACCGGCGTCACCGTCAGCGAAATCACCGCGAGCGATGAATCCACCGTGCCGTCGTTCACCTTGAACCACAGCGTGTCTTCACCGAAGTAATTCGTGGCGGGTTTGTAAACCAGGTTGGGCGCCGTGCCCGTCAGCGTGCCGTGCATCGGCGCGGCCGTCACCGTGAAGGAGAGCGTGTCGCCGTCCACATCCGAGCCGGTCAGCGTAATCGCCGTGGTCGCATCCTCCGCCGTGGAGATGGATTGAGCAATCGCAGCCGGCACGGTGTTCGGTCCGGGCGCGATGGTGATGCTCACCGTGGCCGCCGGGCTGGTCGCGCTGGCATCTTTGGCAGTAAAGGTAAAGGAGTCCGCCCCGGTGACATTATTGTTCGGCGTGTAAGTCAGGCCGGGGGGCGTGCCGCTGAGAACACCCTTGGAAGGCTGGGTGTAGTTAAAAGTCAACGCGTCGCCATCCAGATCAGAGCCAGTCAGGGCAATCACTTTTGGAACGTTCTTTTCGGTGGCCACCGCGATGGGTGCGGCTGTCGGGATGTCGTTCACCGGCGTCACAGTGATGTTCACCACGACGAGCGCCGAGTCCGACGTGGGATCGCTGGCTTTGAACCAGAAACTGTCGGAGCCGTTGAAGTTGGCGTTGGGTGTGTAAGTGCGGCTCGCGCCCGTGCCGCTCAAGGTTCCGTTGGCGGGCGGAGTGACCACGGTGTAAGTCAGCGCATCGCCGTCTGCATCGGTGGCCGAAAGCATGATGGCCTCGGCGGTATCTTCCGCAGTAGTCAAAGACTGATCGATGGCCACCGGCTGGTCATTCGAGGGCGTGACCGTGATTGAAACAGTTGCGGTGGCAGAGTTCGTGGTGCCGTCGTTGACGCGGAAGGTGAAGCTGTCCGCGCCTTGGTAGTTGGTGCCGGGCAGATAAGTCAGGTTCGGCGCGGTGCCGCTGAGCATGCCTTTCGCCGGCGAAGTGACCAAGGCGAAGGTGAGCGTGTCGCCATCGGGATCGGAGCCGGTGAGCGTGATGACCTTGGCGGCGTCTTCCTGGGTCGTCACGCTTTGCGCGTCGGCAATCGGCGTGTCGTTCGCAGGCGTGACCGTGATGCTGACAGTGGCAGGCGTCGAATCCGCCGTGCCATCGTTCACCTTGAACGTGAAGCTGTCGTCGCCGCTGAAATTCGCCGCGGGAGTGTAAGTACGCGTCGCGCCCGTGCCGGTCAGCGTGCCGCGAGTCGGCGCGCTCACGATGGCGTAGGTAAGTGTATTGCCGTCAATATCGGTGCCGGCGAGCGTGATGCTCTTGGCGGTGTCTTCCACCGTGGCCACACTTTGCGCGATGGCCGACGGGAGATCGTTCGCCGGAGTGATGCTGATGGAAACCGTAGCGGTGGCGCTGTTGGTCGTGCCATCACTGACACGGAACATGAAGGAGTCTGCACCATTCACGTCGGCATTCGGCGTATAGGTCAAAGCCGGCGCGACTCCGCTCAACGTGCCTTTGGAGGGCTGCGACATCACCGCAAAGCTCAAGTTGTCGCCGTCCACATCGCTGCCCGCCAGTTGGATTGCTTTCGCCGTGTCCTCGATTGTGGTCACGCTCTGCGCACCTGCAACCGGGGCATCATTCACAGGCGAGACGGTCAATGACACCGTGGCTGTCGCAGAGTCAGCAGCTCCGTCGTTCACCTTGAAGGTAAAGCTGTCGCTGCCGTTGTAGTTTGCCACCGGCGTGTAAGTGAGATTCGGCGCGGTTCCGTTGAGCGTGCCTTTCGTGGGTGCGGCCACTACCGCAAAGGTGAGTGCATTGTCGTCGGCATCGGAACCCGTCAGCGTGATGGCCTTCGCTGTATCTTCGGCTGTGCCGACTGATTGGGCGATGGCCACCGGAATGGTGTTCGGGCCTTGAGCGATGTTGATGGAAATGGTTACCGCCACACTGGTCAGGCTGCCGTCGCTGGTGGTGAACGTGAATGAATCCGTTCCCGTAACGTTGTTGTTTGGCGTATAGGTGAGATTTGGTGCGGTGCCGCTCAGCGTGCCCTTTGTCGGCTGGGTGGCGACGGCGAACGTCAGCCGGTCGCCATCAACATCAGCGCCGCTCAGGGTGACGGGCGCAGCCACGTTGCGGTCCGTTCCCACCGACTGCGCGATAGCGGTGGGGGCATCATTCACCGCACCGATGGAAATCAAAACGGTCGCGTTCCCAGAATCCACGGTGCCGTCGTTCGCCTTGAACGTGAAGCTGTCGTTACCATTGAAATTGGTGGCCGGACGATACGTGAGGTTGGGAGCTGTGCCCGTAAGGGTGCCATTGACCGGCGCCGCGACGACGGTGTAGGTCAGCGCGTCGCCGTCAACATCCGAGGCGGCGAGTGTGATGGACTTGGCAATGTCCTCCAGGGTGGAAACTGCTTGTGACTGCGCGATGGGCGCATCGTTCAGGGGTGAGATGTTGATCGAAACGGTGGCGGCCGGGGAGTCCGCCGTGCCGTCGTTTACCCTGAAGGTGAAGCCGTCAGCACCCGTTAAATTGGCGGCGGGCGTGTAAATCAGGCTCGGCGCGACCCCTGAGAGGGTGCCCTTGGAGGGCGCGGTCAATATGGTGTAGGACAACGTGCTCCCTTCGACGTCGCTGCCGACAAGCGTGATGGGCTTGGCCGTGTCCTCAACCACCGCGACGCTTTGGCCATTCGCCACCGGCACGTCATTCACGGCAGTTACGCTGACGCTGACCGTGGCCACGGATGAGTCGGCTTTACCGTCATTCACCTTGAAGGTGAAGCTGTCACTGCCGGAGTAATTCGCCGCCGGAGTGTATGTGAGCGCGGGCGCGACCCCGCTCAGGGCACCTTGAGTCGGCGCGGTCACAATGACGTAGGTGAGCGGATTGTTGTCTGGGTCAGAGCCTGCCAGCGTGATGCTCTTCGCGGTGTCCTCGAGGGTGGTGACAGATTGGGCGTTGGCGACGGGCGTCTGGTTCACCTGGGCGATGTTCAGCGTGATGGTGGCCGGGGCCGAGTTCGACACGCCATCGCTGACAGTGAAAGTGAAACTGTCGCTACCGAAGTAATTTGTATTGGAAAGATAGGTCAGGTTGGGTGCCGTGCCGCTCAAGGTGCCCTTCGTGGGCTGACTGGCAACAGTGAAGGTCAACGCGCTTCCTTCCACATCGCTGCCCGTGAGGGTGAGGGCCTTGGCGGTGTCTTCCAAAACCGCAATGCTCTGCGCATTGGCGATGGGCGCATCGTTCACCGCTGCAACGGAGACATAAACGGTCGCATCAGGCGAACTGGCAGTACCATCGCTCACGCGAAAGGTGAACGTGTCGTTGCCGCTGAAATTCGCAGCCGGCGTATAAGTGAGATTCGGCGCGCTCCCGCTGAGAATGCCGTTCGCGGGCGAACTGACGATGGAGTAGGTGAGCGTGTTGCCGTCCACGTCGCTGCCCGTGAGGGTGATGGCCTTGGCGGTGTCTTCGACTGCCGCCACATTCTGGTTGATGGCCACCGGCGCGTCGTTTACGGCGGCAATGGAGATGGTCACCGTGACTGCGGCAGAATAAGCGACGCCGTCATAAGCGCGGAAAGTCAAGCTATCGCTGCCATTCACATTGGCGTTGGGCGTATAGGTCAGATTGGGCGCTGTGCCGGACAATGATCCTTTCGTGGGACTGGTCACTACTTGGAATGTGAGGGCGTCACCGTCAATGTCAGTGCCGGCAAGAGTGATTGCCTTGGCCGTGTCTTCCACCACCGCCACTGTCTGGGCGTTGGCCATGGGAACGTCATTCACCGGAGCAATGGAGATGGTCACGGTGGCCGTGGCGGAATCCGCCGTGCCGTCGTTGACCTTGAACGTGAAGCTGTCACTGCCGTTGTAATTCGCCGCCGGAGTGTAGGTGCGACTGGCTCCCGAACCGCCGAGCGTTCCCCTGGTTGGATTGGACACGATCGTGTAGGTCAGCGCGTTTCCATCCGCATCTGAGCCGGTCAACGTGATCGCCTTGGCGGTATCCTCGACCGCGGCGATGCTCTGAGCGTTGGCCACCGGAGGATTATTCACCGCAACAGGGACCAGGCAGGAAACCTCTGGAGAATAGCCACTCTCCAGCCCCAGGGTGTTCTTGGCGGTAACCGCGAAGTAATAGTTCGTGCCCGGTTGCAGATTGGTGATCGTGGTGCTGGTGAACGCGCTGCTGACGTCCTTTGACGCAGAATAATTCCGTGAAGCGGTGCCGTAATAGACGGCATAGCCTGAAAGATTGGTTTCCGTGTTCGCGTCCCACCCCAGCACAACGTAATTGGTGGTCGCGAAGGCACTGAACGAAGAAAGAATGGTTAAAAAAGTTACCAGCGAGGCCACCCGCGGGAACTTCCAGTTCAAAATTCGAGTAAATGTCATTGCTGCGACGGACCCTCTAGTCGGTTGGTCTGAAGGTCCAATGCCCCCTTTTGCAGGGGATGTGCCACGGGAGAGGTGGGGAACGGTGAATTTGCCATTTCGCCCGGACGCGAATTTCCGCCCCCGAGGCTGTTCTCAGCAAACGCCCGCCAATCAATGGTCAAAACCAGGCACCCAGCGCGTCCAAAGCGGCGAATCACCTTTGCGAAGGATTCAGGCAAATCCGAATTCAGATTTGAGAAGCAGCCCGGGTGGTCGGTTTTTGGGCAGCCCTGTCCTCTGCCCGTCCGAAGAGTTTCCAAGGCCACGAACCGCCCGTTTGGAGCACTCTTCCGCACATTATTTGAGGTGTGAATTCGATGCATCAACCTGACTAAAGACATGCCAGCCAATGACGTTGGCCTGAGAATTCAAAAATTGCTCCTCATGTCTCCCCCTGAATTCAGCTTCTTTTCAGGAGCACTTGTGCTATCACGCCGTCAAACCGCAGGGATGGGCTTTGCAGGTGTGCTGCCTGACGCATGCACACTCCCTAGAAATCAAACTAGAAAGGTGTGTGGCATGAAATGGTCGGCAATTCTACTGGCAGCCGTTGTCGCGGCAGCCGCTTTTAGCAGCGGCGTATGGTATGGCCGCAAACCGTCCGCAAAGAAAACCCCAACAACCGCAAACCATACCGCCGACCTGCCCGACCTGCCGACTTCTGCTTCTCAAGCCATCGTCAACGAGCGCAAAGGCAAGTTCACCATCACCACACTGGAACAAGCGCAGGCCGGATTACGCGAACTGGAACGACTGCCGCAAATGCGCCGCTGGGAAAAGCTGCGCGACTTTGCCCGTGATATTGACCCCGCACTGCTGAGTGAGTTCATCCCATTGGCGGAAACGATGTCGCCCAGTTTGATGCGAAACCACCTGCGAAGCTTCCTGCTTGCTGAGTGGGCACGGACTGACCTCCGTTCGGCCATGACAACGGCAGACAAAACTTCTGGCGTTCAAGAGCGCATCAATGCGGTTGTGGGCGTGCTGAGTGTCTGGGCGGAAAGCGATCCCGACGGCGCCGTCGCTTGGGCGAAAGAACTGCCCAATGGACCACTCCGTCAGCGCGCACTCGATACCGCGATACAACAACTCGCCATGCGCGATCCAGCAGCAGCGCTGGAACTGGCTCAGACACTGGGATCCTCCAATCGAAATTTTGGCGGCGCGTTCTGGTCAGTGTTCAACGTTTGGGCCACGCAAGATCCGCAAGCCGCCATGGCCAAAGCCGTGACGCTGCCCGCCGGTTCCTCCCGTCAGCAAGCCATCAATGCCGTTATCGCCAGTTGGGCGGAACAAGATCCGTCGGCGGCGGCGGCCTACGCTTTGGCGCTGCCCACCAGTCAGGGCCGCAACGAGGCCATCAACAGCGTCGCCTCGTCTTGGGCCCAACGCGATGTGCCTGCCGCGCTGGCGTGGGTGCAACAATTGCCTGCCGGTCGGGTGCGTGAGAATGCGTTGAGCAGCATCTCCTATCAATGGGCGAGCACCGATCCCGAAGGTGCCATGACCTATGCGCAATCCCTGCCCGAAGGCAATGCCAAGCGGAATTTCGTTCGCAATGTCATGTCACAATTCGCGCAAAGCGATCCTGATGCCGCGTGGAAGTGGATTCAAACCCTGCCGAAAGGCCGTTCGCGTGACGACGCGATGAGCTCCGTGGTGCAGGCAATGACCTATCAGGACCCACAGCGGGCGGCAGAATTCTTTGATCAAATCCCCCTTGGCCAAGCGCGGAACAATGCGATCCACAATCTGGCGTGGCAGTGGGCCAATCAGGACCCCAAGGCCGCGATGGACTGGGTGACCACTTTGCCCGAAAGCAACCAGAAGCGTAACGCCCTCAGTCAGGTAGTGAGTCAGTGGGCCTCGCAAGATCCCAGCGCCGCAGCGGCTTATGTGATGACTTTGCCCGTAGGCTCAGCAAGGAACAATGCACTCGGCAACATCGCGCAAAATTGGGCATCGCAAGACCTGCCCGCCGCCAAGGCTTGGGCCGAGAGCTTGCCCGCTGGCCAAACCCGCAATAACGCGCTCAGTCAGATGGCCTATCAGTGGGCTGAAACCGATCAAGAAGGAGCCTTTGCGTATCTCCAGACAATGCCTGAGGGTCAAACCAAACGGAACTTCCTGCGGAATCTGCTATCGCGCATAAACGATGGCGACCCCGAAGGTGCATGGAATTACGTCCAACAATTGCCCACCGGAAAGAGCCGCACCGACGCCATCCAATCCCTGATCAGCTCCACCAGCCATCAAGACCCTCAGCGTGCAGCGGTGATGCTGGCCAGTCTGCCCGCTGGCTCCGCCCGCAACAATGCCATCAGCAGCATCGCCAGCGCCTGGGCGCAAAACGACATCCAGGGCGCGCTTGACTGGATCAAGACCCTGCCCGAAGGCCGCGCCAAGAATAACGCCATTCAAAACATTTCGTATCGCATGGGAGAAGGTGATCCCAAGCAGGCAGCGGAATTCGTCAACAACCTGCCGCCGGGCGAGGCGCGGAATAACTTCATCAGCCAGCTCGCCAGTTCGTGGGGGAACAATGATCTCGAAGGTGCCCTTGTCTGGGCACAACAGTTGCCCGCGGGCACGGCCCGCCAAAATGCGATGGGCAAACTCAGCCGCCAATGGGCAGAATCCGACCCGGCTGGACTCGCGGCCTACGCACAGTCGCTTCAACCCGGTGCCGAACAAAGCCGCATGCTTTCCTCCCTCGCCAGCCAATGGGCACAAAACGATCCGCAAGCCGCCACGGCTTGGTTCAACACGTTAGCGGAAGGCCCAGCGCGCACGACTGCACTCAGCAGCTTCGTCTCCGGGCTCGCTCAGAATTCACCCGAGGATGCCGCTCGCTACGCGGCATTGATGCCACCCGGCGACGCGCAAAACAGCGCCGCCTCCATTGTGATCTCCAGCTGGGCCCAGAACGACCCGGCAGCAGCGGCCCAGTGGGCTTCGACTTTTCCCGAAGGCCAGGCGCGCGAACAGGCGCTCAAGGGGCTGATCTCCAATTGGGCCTCGAGTGATCCGGAAGCTTCCAGCCTTTGGCTCGCCA
>JAFMIZ010000167.1 GCA_017853715.1 Pedosphaera sp. | reverse complement strand
GCCTTCGACGACTTCGTCGGCGTTGTAATGTTTGAAGGCGAGCGGGTTCTTGGATTTTGGCCCTTCGTAACGGATCGTGGAGATTTGAGGAAACGCTGATTTCATGAGGTGTATAGGTGACAACTTGGTCGTGAATACAAAAATTGCCCGCGCTCTTGTTGCAAGCAGGCCGGTAACATTCTGACCGGGGTTAGTTGGGCCGTCGAGTTATTTCTTGCTGTAGTTAATTAATCCCACCTGCGGGCTTCCACTGCCAACCAAGCCCAAGTCGCCTGAACCCCGCCGGCCACACTGTGCAGTGCTTCATACCTGCGCAGCGCCTGCCGCAAACGCCCCGGACCCACGCGCACGCGCCCGGTCACACCGGTGCGGTGAAAGCCGTGGACCAATTCCAATGCCGACGCACAAACGACCTGGTGGGTCCAACGCTGCGACCGGGCTACTCGCAGGCCAGCGCTTTCAAAGAGGCTGAGCCATTCAGCCTCGCCACGCCAGGGAACCGGGCTTTCCGGCACCAAGGCTCGCCACTCGGTCAAGCAAGGTTCACAGGGAATTGCGTGGATCATCCGGCCACCCGGCGCCAACGATTGCTTCCAGCGAAACAGCGTGACGACGGGATCCTCTGCCCAATGCAGCAGGCCGGAGGATATCTGAAGCGAGGCAACCGGAGGCGATTGACTGAAAGCGTCAAGGACCGACCATTGCGCGTTGGGAACCGCCAGGCAACCCCGTTTGACCATCGCAGGTGAGGCGTCCGTGGCATGGACGAACTCGCTTTCAAGCCAGCGAGTCAGAGCGCCGGTGCCAGCCCCGAACTCGACAACCGTTTCCGGAGGTTTGGCGCCAATGAACCCCGCCACGAGCTCGGCGAAGAACCGTTGCGGTCCCGCGTGCTCTTCATAAGTATGGGCGCAGACATCAAAACGCATCGCTCAAGCTTGGCTGGCCCGGAGTAAATCTGCAATCGAATGCCCGGCACCGCGAACCAGCGTGCAGCCCTGCAACGCTTCACAAACGGCTCGCCCGTCCAGCAACGTATCGGAATCGCCGATCAGCGCCTGCCAATTGGGTTGCAGACCGCGGGAAGCAAACTCGCGCAGTTGCGGCGACGCATCTTCGGCCAACCGATCCAGGCCTTCGAGCAGGTCATCGGCAGGATAAGGCAATTCGGTTGGCGGCGTGCCCAAGCCGGCGCGCTGATGGAAATCGGCCAGGGCCGCCAAGGGTTCACGTTGCAGCCAGCGGCGAAGGAACCTCGCCTGCGTTGCGCTGCACTTGCCTCCAAGCTGTGACTCCGATGGAAAGGCAACAAACGGCGCCAGCAACAGGACCATGCCACCGAACTTGGCGCTGCGTGATGCCGCCTCCAACAACCGCCATGCGCCCAGCGACCAAGCGATGGTCACGTCGGGCGAGCCAATCGCGTCGGTGACTGAGGCCGTTGGCGCAAGGAATGTGTGCTCCGACCCGGGAAAATAATCATTGGCGGCAGGCCGCAATGACTCGGGCGCTACTCCCCAACCGCCGATCCACGTTATTCGCATTGCAAAGCTTCCTTCAGAGCGATGGTAAACGCGTCGCGTTGAACATCAGTCAATCCACGGCGCAACGACACCCGCAACCGCGCGGTGCCGTCCGGCACGGTGGGTGGACGGATGGAAGATACGCGGAAACCGCGGGCGAGCAATCCACGCTGGACAGCAATGGCCCGCTCGGCCGAGCCGAGGTGAACTGGAACGACCGGCGAATCGCCGTCCGGGACGTCGGCCCCGAGGCTCTGCATAGCCGCCCGCCATGAACGAGAAAGCCCGGCCAAGGCCGGTCGCTCGGACTCCAGTTCACGGATGCAAGTCAATGCCGCCAACGCTGCTCCGGCAGCGGGCGGAGCCAGATACGTTGAGTAGACAAATTCACCGGCTTCATTGAGCAACCAGTCACGCAAGGCGGGGTCATGGAACAGCGTGTAAGCGCCCTGCGAACCAAACGCCTTCCCCAGCGTGCCGACCAGCACATCCGGCGCACCCAAACATCCTTGCGCCTCCAACGCACCCGCGCCGGTTTCACCATACCAGCCCGTGGCATGCGCTTCATCGAGCACCCAGAAGAACGCAAACTCCTCGCGCAGTTGCGACAGCGCAGCGAGGTCGGGGCAATCGCCGTCCATCGAGTAGATACTCTCGGTCACCACGAAGACGGCGCCCTCACGCTGATTCTCCCCAGCGAGCATGGCTTGCAATGCATGCAGATCGTTGTGCGGAAAACGCCGGAGCCGCGCGCCCGAGCGCAAGATGCCAGCGACCATGCTGGCATGGATCAACCGATCGGCCAACACCACATCCCCACGCTGAGGCAACATGCCGAGCACGGCGGAGTTGGCGGCGAACCCAGAATTCCAAACCAGACCGTGTTGGTAACCATGCCAACTGGCGAGAGAGCGCTCAAGTTCGGCGTGGAGTTCGGTATAGCCCGTGATGAGCGGAGACGCCGCAGCGGACACGCCCCACTGTTGCGCCGCTTCCGAAGCGGCCGCGATAACGGCGGGATCGCGGGAGAGGTTGAGATAATCGTTGTCGGCAAGATTCAACCAAGGAGCCCGCTTGGGCCGCGCCTCCAGCCGACGCAACAGCCCGCCAGCCTTGCGGGCACTCAATGCGTCATGGGCACGTTCCGAGATGCGTTCCTGCGAACTCATGTTCCAGAGTGTAGGAGCCGACGTGAGGTGGCTCTATCTAAAACTGCCTCCTGGGCGCGACTGTGCTGAAAGCCAGTCGGAGCAACAACCAAACTGCTGCGGCTGGTCTGGGACACAGCCGCGCTCCGGTTCTGGTTTCAGCAAATAAATGGCGAAACGATTATCGACCCACTTCATGCAGACACCAAAAACGGACAATCATGGACCAGATACGCATCCGCTTCGCCAAACGCGCTTTCACCCCAAAGCGGCAGGGTGCAGTTCGCCAGGCCTGCGCGGTTCGAGGCGGCGATGGCGGGTTCGGGGATGGCGTGCGCGGCGTTCAACCACAGACCGGCGCTGAGAATCCCTTTGGTTAGGCAGTAACTGGCGATCATCCGCGCCTGATTGATGGCACCCAGCCGGTCGTCCACGACGCAGACGACGTGGTCGACCTCGAGTGTGCGGGCGAAGCCGGCCCAGTCGGAGCCATCAGGATCAATCGGCACCGCGATGCCGCCGGCGGTTTCGAGCACGCGCCAGTCACACTCGGGCAACGCCCGCACGGCGGCAACAAGTTTGGACAGGGAAACTTCAATGCCCGCTTCCGCGGCTGCGGCGAGCGGAGCCATGGGTTCAGGCAGGGCGAATGGCGTGAAGGACTCCGCCCAGGTGCCAGCGGCTTGGGGAGCATCAGCGGGGCGGCCCGCAGCACAACCGGACTCCACCGGCTTCACCACCTGCACGCGGCCTTGCTGCGAAAGCAACCGTGCGATGATGCCCGTCACGTGCGTCTTGCCAATGCCCGTGTCTGTGCCAGTGATGAGGA
>JAFMIZ010000166.1 GCA_017853715.1 Pedosphaera sp. | reverse complement strand
TACATCTTTCCCTACGCCATCTGGGCCGTGCCGGAACGCGGGGAGACGCCCGCCGATATCTTCAATGCCGGCTTCCTGCCCTCCTCGCGCAACCTCGACCGCTTCTACCTCTGCCGGCAGGTGCGGTTGAACCTTCCCAAGTTCAAGCCGTCCTCGGAAAACCGCCGCGTGTTGCGCAAAGGTGAAGGCATCCGCGTGGAACTCGTCCCCCGCGAGAAATTCGACTACACGCCCGAGCGGCGGAAGTTTTTCAAGACCTACGCCGACATCAAATTCGGCAACGACGTGATGAGCTACGAGCGGCTCGACCTGTTGTTCAGCGCGCCCATCATCTCGCACCTCCTCCTCTTCACCGACGTCGCCACCGGCGCGGAAGTGGGCGTGGCCACGCTGTATCTGGAGGCCAAAGCGCTCGCGTTCTACTACTACGCGTTCTACGACCTGAACTATTACGCGCGCAACCTCGGGATGTTCATGATGACCTCGGCGGCGCAGCATTTCGCCGATAAGAAATTTTCCCACCTCTATCTCGGCTCGTGCTACAATCCGAATGCGCTCTATAAAACGCAGTTCGCCGGCGCGGAATTTTTCAATGGCGTCCGCTGGTCGGCGAACCTGAAGGAATTGAAATACCTCATCGCACGCGAAAAAGCGGAAACCGCCACCCACCTGCTCGAGACCGGGGAATACCGCCAGCTCTTCTATTCGGGCGAACTCGAGTCCCTCACCGCCGCCAGCGACTTCCGGGTGAAGTTGAAAACCTAGCCGCGTAACTTGTAGTATTCCTCGTGGCTACTCGGCGCGCACCTTCCAGGAAGTCAGTTGATACGGGTCCGGCTTGCGCCACGCCTGCCACCAAACCACAGCTTCGGCGGTTTTTTCTTTGCCGTCCCATTTCACCCGGAGCGTGAGGCGGTAATTCATTCCCGCGACCACCTGTTGTTCCGCCGCGAGGATTTTGACGAGTTCCAACTTCGCCGCCGTTCCTTCCTTTTGCGCCGGAAGGGTCTTCGCTTGCGCCGCGATGGCCGCAGCCGCGGCGGCCTGCACTGTTTCGTTTGTGACCGTGGCTGGGGAATATCCGCCGGCAATCGCTTCTGCCTTCGCCGCCGGCGCAATAGCGAATACCACGATGGCGGTACTGATGGCGATGATTGTTTTTTTCATTTTGGGTTCCGCCTAACGACCCAAGCTCAGCGACCCGGCCCGCTGGACGCTACGATTGCAACCGCGACGCGATGGCCGGGTTCGCTGCAGCGCATGGTTAGGCGGCAACATCGCCATACCTCAATCCTTCTGCGTCGTGCTCTGCCATAGTGATGACCAAAATCTCGCGAAAAACCTACTCAACCAAGATTGCCGTTTGGCGCTGCTTTTGGTCAGGGACTCTGCCTCGGGGTAAAGTGTGCGATTCAAGTCGGCGATTTGTGAGCGAAACTGTGCCTCCAGCTGCGCCTGACGTTCACCGTCGAGAGCCTGCTGCTGTGCCTTCGCTCGAAACTCGGCGTTCGCTTGCGCCACACTCTTCTCCAACTTCTCAAGATGATACAACCCCACCTCTTCGGGTACGCAATCAATCCAAATGACATCCCCCTCGACTCCCGCCGGACGTTTTTCCGAATACTGCACCGCCTGCCAAACCGTCGTAAAAATGTAAGACCATCCCAAGGGAGGCAAGCCGGAAAGCCGGAAATGAACACGAACCAGCGAGCCGTCTTTGGTGTGGCATCGCTCTGTGGCAAGTCCAACAACTCGCAGGTCATTAAACTTCTTGGTCGAGAGGTGCATCATATGCCGCCTAACATAATGAGTGAGCGACAATTTTGTCGTGTATCAATCTCTTTGGTAGCGACGGTAAATCCTGGTTTTGGGCTTGTCTAGGAAGGATTTTTTGAAACCTTCGGAGGTTTTATTGAACCGGAAAAAACGACAATAGGGCCAGATTGCCGCCCAGCGGAAAAATTTTTGCCCAGTCACAAGTTGAGCCTGCGGGAGGTGATGCGCTTCAATCATTTTTCACATCGCACGCACTCGTACTTCTGGCATTGGATCAAAGGTATTATTCTGATTCATCACAAACGGCATCCGCGCGAGTTGGGGGCGGCAGAGGTGCGGGCGATCTCTCGGATTTTGCTTCAGAGAAGGATGTGGGCGCAGCGACGCAGAATCAGGTTCTGTGCGCGCTTTTGTTTCTGTATCGGGAGTTGTTGGCCATGGAGTTGGGGGCGATCGGGAGTATCGCGCGGGTAACCCGCCACCGGAAGCTGCCGACTGGGTTGAAAAAAGAGGAGGTGAAGCGGGTATTGGCGGCGGTGGGGCCGGAGTAACAGCTTGCTTGCCGGTTGCCCTATGGCGCGGGGATTCGGTTGCTGGAATGTCTGCGGTTGCGAGTGAAGGACTTGGATTTCGGGATGGTTAACTCAACCGCATCGGCATCACGACGTAGAGGAACGGGCCGTTGATCTTCAGCACGCCGGGGCTTAATTCATCAATCAGCTCCAGATACACCTCGTCGTTCGGCAACGCGGTGAGCGGGTCGATCACGTAGCGCGGGTTGAAGGCGATGGCCATTTCCTTGCCTTTGTAGTTGATGGCCAGGCTTTCCTTGGCTTCGCCCACTTCCGGCGAGTTGGCGGTGATGGTGAGATTGTTCTTGGTGAAGGCCAGCTTCACGGAATTCGCCTTCTCGCTGGTCATGATCTCGGCGCGCTTGAGGGCGTGCATGAATTCCTCGCGGGTGAGGGCGATGCGTTCCTTGGTCTCGGCAGGGATCACCTGGCGGTAGTTCGGGTAGTTGCCCTCGATCAACTTGGTGGTGATGAGGATGGTCGCGCCTTTTTCATCCTTGAGCGCGAACGCCGCCTGGTTCTCACTGAACCGGATCTCGATCTCTCCCTTGTCCTGCAGCAGCCGGCCCAGCTCGGTGACGGCTTTGGCGGGGATGATGAATTCGCCATGACTATTGGTGGGCACGTCTGCTTCCTCGTCCACGAGCGCCAAGCGGCGGCCGTCGGTGGCTACCATGGTCATCTTGTGGTCTTTCAGCGAAAGGAAAATGCCATTGAGCACGTATCGGGATTCGTCGGTGGAGACGGCAAAGGAGGTTTTCTTCAGCATGGAGCGGAAGGTTTCCTGTTTGAGCACGACTTTCTTCTCCTCCTTGAATTTCGCCGCGGGGGGAAATTCATCTGCGCTCAGCCCGTTGATCTTGTAGAAGGAAGCGCCCGAGCGGATGCTGCAATGGTTCTTGTCGTCTACTTCCAGTTCCACTTCCGTGCCGGCCAGTTCGCGGACGATGCCGAAAAGCTTCTTCACGGGCACGGTGGAAGCGCCTTGCTTGGAGACTTTCGCCTCCACCCCGCAGGAGATCGTCACATCGAGGTCGGTTGCGGTGAATTCCAAGCGGCCATCAGTGGTCTGGAGCAGGACGTTGGAGAGAATGGGTAGGGTGGTGCGGGAGCCGACGACGTTCTGCACGGCCTGGAGACCGGCGATGATTTGATCTTTGGCGATG
>JAFMIZ010000165.1 GCA_017853715.1 Pedosphaera sp. | reverse complement strand
CAGCTACGATGGGTTCAGGAGAGCCGGTGCGTATTGCAGTTGGCGAGCGCGACCGTATCCGCAGTTTGTCGGGCGAGTCACTCGTTCAGGCTCTCAAGACAGAGATTCAGACACAGGCACGGACCAGATGATGATCACGTCGCCTAACCATGCGCTGCAGCGAACCCTGCCATCGCGTCGCAATAGCAATCGTGGCGTCCCGCGGGCCGGGTCGCTGAGTTTGGGGCCGTTAGCCTCTGCTGCCGTCTTGCTTTACCTGCCTAAAACACAAACCATCCCAACTCTCGAATGAAATCCACCTATAAACTCGCTTGCGCGCTCTTTAGCGCGCTGGCTTTCATCTCTGCCCAGGCGGCGGAGGTTACTCCCACCGACGCCCGCGCCATCGCCAAGGAAGCCTACATCTACGGTTTCCCGATGGTGGACAGCTACCGCGTCACGCACGCCTACTTCGTGGACCGTGCCAACCCGGAATACAAAGCAGGCTGGAACCAGATTCGCAACTTCTCCCGCGTGTTCACGCCCGAGGACAAGGCGGTGCAGACGCCCAACTCGGACACGCCGTATTCCTTTCTCGGCCTAGATCTGCGGGCCGAGCCCGTGGTGCTCACCGTGCCGACAGTCGAAAAGAGCCGATACTTCAGCCTGCAGCTTATCGATCTCTATACGTTCAACTTTGACTACATCGGCAGCCGCTCGACCGGCAATGACGGCGGGAGCTTCCTGATTGCTGGTCCGCGTTGGAATGGCGAAGTGCCCAAGGGCATCAAGAAAGTGATCCGGTCAGAAACCGAACTGGTGCTTGTGGCGTATCGGACGCAGCTGTTCAACCCGGGAGACATCGAAAACGTGAAGAAGGTGCAGGCCGGCTACAAGGCCCAGCCGCTCTCGCAGTTCCTTGGACAACCGGCACCGAGCAGCGCGCCGAGCATTGACTTCCTGCAACCGCTCACGCCCGACGAACAGAAGTCCTCACTCAAGGTTTTCAAGGTGCTGAATTTCGTCCTGCAGTTCTGCCCCACGCACAAGTCGGAGAAGGAACTGATGGCGCGTTTCGCCAAGCTCGGCATCGGCGCGGGGAAGTCGTTTGACGCTGACAAGCTTTCCCCGGAAGTGCGGAAGGCGGTGGAAGACGGAATCGCCGATGCATGGGTGGCTTTTGCCGACCTCAAAAAGCAGATGGATGAGGGCAAAGTTACCTCCGGCGATACTTTCGGAACGCGGGCGCACCTGAAAAACAATTACCTCTACCGGATGATCGCCGCCGTGGTCGGCATCTACGGCAACTCAAAGCAGGAAGCCATGTATCCACTGTACATGGCTGATTCCAGCGGGCAACCGATGGACGGGACAAAAGCCCGCTACACTTTGCGCTTCGCGCCCGGGGAGTTGCCGCCGGCCAATGCGTTCTGGTCGCTGACGCTCTATGAGCTCCCGCAGAGCCTGCTCTTCGCCAATCCGTTGAACCGCTACTTGCTCAATTCGCCCATGCTGCCGCAGTTCAAGCGCGATGCGGACGGCGGGCTCACGCTGTTCATCCAGCACGAATCTCCCGGAAAGGAATTGGAGGCCAATTGGCTGCCTGCCCCGAAAGCACAATTCTTCATGGTACTGCGCATCTACTGGCCGAAGGAGGAGGCACTCACCGGCAAGTGGAAGCAGCCGCCGCTGAAACGGACAGAGTGAGCAGCAATCGACACTGACGCTGAATGACCGCATCGGCTAACCATGCGCTGCAGCGAACGGCCTGTTCGGCCGTTAGGCCGCACTACACCCTGTGCCATATTTCATCATCCTACCCATCTATGCGCTGCTTCTCGTCTTCCTCGCCATCGCAGCGATTGTCGCGCAGTGCGTCGAGCGTTGGCGGCCTGGCAGCGGATACATCGTCGGAGGCACAGTCGGCACATTCCTTGGTTTTATCGTCGCCAACGTCGTTGTCACGCTGGCTGGTCTTTTGCCGGTCTTGGTTGCACAGCACTTCACACCTCCGCGGTGGTTGCAGCAGACCGGTGCAGTCGTTGTCGCGGCCATTCTCCTTGTCGGGCCGTTTGTTGCCTCAGCGATTGGTGTCGCTCTTGGATTCGCAGCCGGGGTGTTCTTTGTGTTCAGAAGACGGAGGAGACGTGCGGCCTAACCATGCGCTGCAGCGAACCCGGCCATCGCGTCGCGATAGCAATCGTGGCGTCCCGCGGGCCGGGTCGCTGAGCTTGGGTCGTTCGGTGTAATAATGAAGCGGCGTATTACCACAGTTCTCGTAGTCGCCACCATTGGGCTTCTTGCAGTCTTGTTTCTCCGGTCTCGCCCCTCCGTAGAGAGCGTGATGAGGGATTTCTACCGGGATGACGCTGGCCGCGCTGAAGACATGCTCATGGATCCGTTGATCCTCCACACCGACCTTGTGAAGGCCCGCGTTATTGAAGAGGTCAAAGACCCAAAGATGCCCAGGCGCCGATACGCGATTGGTTTTCTGGGTGTTGCACGCGTTACCGAGGCTCTCCCGGTTTTGCGGATGATTCTAAGTGATGAAGATGAGGAGGTGTATTTCAGGGCTGACGCTCTCGACAGTATTTACCAGATTACCAAATCGGAAGGCTTGTCCTTGGCGAGAGGGTATTCCGCACGCGACGACTTTCTTGGATATGTTGCCAGCGGTTTGGTTGCTGGCAGCCACAAGCCCTTCGAGCGCACCTATGCTCAGGCCGCCGCTGGCTACCATGAGTAACACCGAACCAGCCGCTGCAGGCAACAGCCGCCCGCGCTGGGCAGTTGAACGATTTATGAAAATTGAACACCATAGTTGCAGGCCACGCCCGCTGTCGGCGGCTGTGCCTGAGCTTGGTCGTTAGCCTGCTTTTGCGCACCATGGCCAAACCCAAGCGTTTACTCCTTTTCTCGCTACTCTTCGTCGGCTTGGTTGTCACGGCGATTACAGGCACTGGCGCGTGGTTCTTGCTCGGCGATTCCATTCGAGAGCGGTGGAATCGAGAGCGGTTTGATTCGGCAGCATGGCAGTCCGAGTCAGGCCGGAGCAGCACCAACGCAGTTAGGATTCGGATGGTGGATGATTTGCTCAGTCGCCACAATTTCCGAGGCATGACCCGAGAGCAAACGGTTGCTATTGTCGGCGAGCCGGACATGACGGAGTATTTTAGAGATTGGGACATGGTTTACTGGCTTGGGCCGGAGCGCGGGTTGCTGAGCATTGACTCGGAGTGGCTGGTTTTCCGGCTCGATGGTCAGAAGAAGGTCACCGATTACAAGATTGTCAGGGATTGAACGAAGCAGGCCAACGATGCGCTGCATCCATTCGGAGAGATTGGGGAATCGCGCAGAAGAATTTCGCGTCTGGCGAAAGGTTCGCCGTCAGCGAACCGGGCATGCCGGGCAGCACACGAGCCACACTGCAACCGGCATGGTGTCGCGGTTGCAATAGATTCGCTCGGCCCTGCGGGCCTGCAGCCTGCGGCGACATTCCTTTCGCCGCCTTTCAGCTGGCTCACGTGTGGCGTTCGGCGGATAGTTCCAGCAGCCGC
>JAFMIZ010000164.1 GCA_017853715.1 Pedosphaera sp. | reverse complement strand
GTGCTGATGTCATGCAACTCGGTCTGCCAATGGTCGAGCGCGCGCATATAGGGCACCAGCCACTTGGCCTTCCGCAGTTTCGCGTCGTGGGCCATGAGCTGTCCGCCCACGGGAATGTAGGGATCCAGCAGGTGGAATTCATCTATTTGCTCGGAGGGGCGGTTGCCACCATCGAGGAAGGCGAAATCCACGCGCAGACCGGGGCCGCGCTCCTGGATCCACCGCGGAACCACGTCCTGGGAGAAGCCAAAGAGGGGCGTGAAACGCTGCGCCGCTTCCGGGGCGGCGGCACGGATGTTGGCGATCATGCGGTCGTAGATGGAGCGGTCGGCTTCGACGCCCCAGAGGTGACCCGTGCCGTTCTGTTCGAGGGCACGCAGGATGTGCAGCGTGCTGCCGCCGCCCAGCCACGTGCCCACCTCGATCACCACTTGGGGTTTGCGGGCCGCATTCAGGATCGCCTCGGTGAGGAGCTTGCGCTCCGCCGTGTTCAACTGGCCTTCAATGAGAGTGGTCGTCATGGTCAAGCTGACCGCAGGTTGTGCAAAACTTCCCGATAAATGTCGAGATGCTTCCCAGCAATGATCGAGGGATGATACCGTTCGCGCATGGTTTGGGCGGCGGCGAGCGGACGCGGGCAACCTTGCTCGACCCACCGTGTCAGCTTGCCCTCCAAGGTTGACCACTCGCCGTCGGGCACCAGTTCGGCTGCCTCGGTGCCCTCGGCGATATCATGCACCCCACCCGAGGCGAAGCCGATGACCTTGAGGTTCCGCGCCAAGGCCTCCGCCACCACCAAACCAAAGGATTCGATCCGGGAGACGTGGACGAGTGCGGAAGCACGATCAAGGAGAGCGATCAATTGGGGCAACGCAAGGGACGGATGCCATTTGACCCAGGGCAGACCGCGAGCGCGCTCGATGAAGCGGGCGGCATAAGGATCCAGCGGATGGGCGGAGCCAACGAAGTGCCAGTCCAGATCCGCCCCCCGCTTGCGGAGCCGCAGAGCCGCATCCAGCAATTCGTTCTGACGTTTGTAGTCCACCACGGTCCCGACGTTGAGCACCCGCGGGCGAACGGATCCCGGCACGTTGGAAGGCGCGGACGGCGTTTCGAGAAAAGGAAGGCGGAGCGCATTCGGCACCCGCCACGTTCGAGGAGTTCGCGCCCGGATGCAGTCCTCGGTGAAGCGTGAATTGGCGAGCACGCCGGCCGTGCGGCGAAGCGCCAAGCTCTCGAGTCGGGCGGCCAGCCAATGGAAGCTGCCGGGACGGGCCTTCATCAAGTGTGACATCTCCCGCATGATGCCGAGCAAGGTGATGACGTTGGGATAACCGGAGAACGCCGCCGCCAGTCCCGCCTCCAATTCGGTTCCCTGCCCATGCACGAGGTCGGGTTTGATCTCGTGCAACTTCCGACGCACGGCCTGAATGCAGCCGAGGTAGCCGGTCCGCATCCACCCCCACTTGGGGACGTGCAGGCTGTGGAAGAAAACATTGTCGGCCAGTTTGGCGGGCGACGGCATGGGCTGGCGGGTGCAGGTGACGACATGAATCTGCACATCCGGAAACCCCGCAAACCCCGACAGCAAGGCCTCCGGAGCGGGCCCGATCTCTGGTGCGAGCTGGTCAAAGCGCCGCCGATGGCTGCGGTTATCCGTGGTGAGCAGGGCTATTCTCAAGGAACCACTCGCTTTCCGCCCGATGAACGAGCACGCATGAATTGCTGCGCTTCCGGGCTGAGGAACACACCGCGAACTTTGCGCCATCCCCCGGGGGGGCGACGACCGCGAAATCGACCGGCAAACCAGCCGCGCGTGCCGTTCAAGTATTTCTGGTATCGAAACCGGAAGGCACGCCCCCGGTTGCGGGAGAGCCACAAGATGGGCGGAAGCAGTGTCACCAGCGTGCTGAAAGCGAAGTCCCGCCAATACAGGCGCGCTTCCGCAGCACCATAACCGTAACTCCGCAGCATCTTGAAGAATTCAGGTGCCGATTCGCGCATGGGCCAGGCAACAACGGCATCACGGTTGTAGTAAAAGCGGCACCCCACGGTATGGAGTTGATAATTGAACAACGAGTCCTCGGCGGTCAGCGTCAACCATTCCGGGTATCCGCCCACGGCCTCCCATGCCCGGCGACGAAAGGCAATGTTGCGGGAGGATGGAAACACCTGGTCGGGATGTTTTGGTTCTGAAGCGGGCGGCTGATAGGCCACAACGAGCCTTTGAAAATCGTTGGTTATCAAATTAACGGAGCGCCCGCCCACCACATCCAATTGCTCGTTCTCGCGCAGCGGTTTGGCGATCTGCTCGAACCAGTCATTTCGGGGAAAGCTGCCTGCGTCGTTCGAGGCGATGATGTCCGCGGCGCACATCCGAATCGCAATATTCCGGCCTTCCGCGATGTTGCAGCGCTGCTGATGCAACCGCACCGGGACCGGCGAGCTTTGGGCGAGACTTTGCAGCTGCTCCCACGTGCCGTCCTTGGATCCGCCATCCACAATGACGATTTCATCAGGCCGAACGGTTTGTTCCATGATGCAATTCCACCAACGCGCCAGATTTCTGGACTCGTTGTAAAGCGTGGAAATGAGAGCCGTCTTCATGGATGCGTGACGTTCTGAGTCCGAAGATCACATTGCGTCTGGCTGAGTTTGCAGCGAGCGCAGGAAAACCCGCGCCTTGTGAACGCCCCGCTGAAAGGCCAGCTCCATTTGGCGGTCATGTGAATTCATGAACGGCAGGCGAAGCTTCTGGTAAAGTTCCCGGGCACGGGACGGCCGTGCATGAGCCTGCTCCCGGAAAGCCCGGAGTATGACGGAGGAGAACGCCCCGCTCTCCGCCAGGCGAAGCAGGTAAGCCTGCTCCAACCGCGCAGCTGGTATGAGGTGAGTCAAGCGCAGGCGCTGGAACATCCCCATGCCCAACCCCAGATCAAGGGCGGTGAACGCCAAGTCCAAATCCTCACAGGAAGCCAAGGATGCCCCCTTGCGTCCCAAGCCCAAGCGCAACTGGCTGCTGCCAACCTTGGCGGCATAGACCTCCGCGACGTGTTTGCGCACGATCATGCCCGCGCCGCACGGATGCGCCTCCCCGTCGTCGTAACGATTGGACCAGCGGTCGCGATCAAACTCCCGGATGGCCAGCATGCCCAGGTAAGGCTTGGTCCAGGCCGGGGGCGGGACTTCGTAACGCCCTTCAATGCGCCCCCCCCAGACGCCCAGCATCGGCCACTCCCTGGCCATGGCAACCGCCTGCTCCAGATAATCAGGGGCGAGCAGGTTGTCATCATCCACGAAGACAATCAGGCTTCCCCGCGCCTCGCGAATCCCGCGCAAACGGGCAGGCGTGAGTCCCAGTTGGTTCTCGTGCACATGCCGCCCATTCGGGTGCCAGGACAGATCCCAAGCGGCAGCCAAAGGTTGCTTCGAGGCGTTGTCTATCAGCAAGAATTCCCACTGATCATGCGCGAGGGTTTGCGCCCGAATGGCGTCCAGCGTCTGGCGGAGAAACTCCGCGCGCGGGTTGTGGGTGCAAATGATGA
>JAFMIZ010000163.1 GCA_017853715.1 Pedosphaera sp. | reverse complement strand
TTCCGCGTGGGATCTCTTTGCTACAATTTCTTCAATGGCACAAGATTTGTCATGGCCTTGTCCGTCATGCCATAGAGCGCGGTTGCGTCCGTCCTTGGGCAATTGGGCGATAGGCTTGGGGGCTCATTTTGTTTCTTTTTTCGGATCAACATAGTCCTCCCGTTCATAGGGTTTGCTTCGCTCAACGACCTCGCCGCCTTCCCAGCGCATGTTGCGGAAGCGATTGCGGGCCAGCAGGTCGTCTTTCGACACCATGTTGTCCTTGGTGTATTCATCGCCGGCTTTTGTGTAATAGGACTCGTTCCAGCCGCTCACTTTGTCCGGAACGCGCCCAACCTGCACCGTGAAGTTTTCCTTGGGTTGCCCCCCTATTAAGCGGTCCTCAATCTTGCCCCCGTATCGACCTTCTACATCGCGTTTCAAGGTTGCGGCCGAACACAGTTCGATCATGGAAAGCTTGTGCCAATCATCCAGCTCCCGGCCAAAGCGGTTCTTCAGGTCGGCGGTCTTGATTCGCAGGGTATTCCATCCTTGGTTTTTCAGCTCAAAGAACCCGTAGAACTGCCCTTCCGAGATATGTTCGTTCATGAAATTTCTCCAGGCGCGCACCCCGATATAAGTTCCTGGCTCGGGAGCATTGACATCGATTACGATCTCGGCCCCTTTCGGTCCGATGAAGCGCGGATTCGCCACCTTGCGCGAGCTGATGTTCCACCAGTAGTTGCTCTGAAGACTACCCGTCCAATCGCGCAGCCCGGCGGAGAAGTCATCGATTAGCCTGTTCTGAATGTTCTGCGCTTTGACTCCAGCGGCCTGCAGTTGATCCGGCCAAGCATACGCGTAGTCGCTGGTGGCCGCCATTTCACACAAGCCGTTGTAGCGGTGGTTTGGAGCATTGATCGGGTCAATGGCATAAATAACATTGGCAAAAGCCATTAATGGCTCGTCCGTGGCGGTCACAGGACATGGAATTTCCCAGGAACCGTCCTCGTTCTGCGTTGATTCCCCGGTCATCCAGAAACGGGTCAGCGGGTTGCGCCCGTCGGTGTAGAACATCTCGACGCGCTGGAGTTTTAAATCGGTTTTCGGCGGGGTGACCCGGAAGACCGGGATCCCATCCTTGCGATCAAGAATCAGTTCTGCCTTGGGTGTTTCCGGGTAAGAAAATGCCCCCTTCAATTTGTCCTGAAACCAGAGATAGTCGGCAATCATGGTCTCGGGCGGAAACGCGTGGTTGTAGTTGGCACAGGAGGCGTAGCGCCTATCGACAGTGGCGAGTTTCATTGCCTCCAGGCAGTTCCAGTCCGGGGCATTGAAATCATTGGATGCCCCCAGCAGCAGCACCGGAGCATGCATCTTTTTCCAATAGGTTTTCTCCTCCAAAGTCTGGTCATACACTTTGCGCTGTTCGCCGCTTCCGCCTATTCCGGGACGCACATTTCCGGTGATGACCGGGTGCGGGTCCAGAAAACCACCCGCTCCGCCGACCGAAGGAACCGCCGCCTTCACCCGTGGATCGATGGCGACGCAGGTGGTCAAAGATCCACCCGTCGAATGCCCGCGAACGCCGATGCGAGCGGGGTCAACCTGCGGCTGCTGGCTCAAGAATGAGATGATGCGTCGACCAGACATCTGGCGAGCAAACAGCCAGTTGTTTCGCGGGCTTGGCACTGCGTCGATGGTCGTGGCACCCGGTATGATACTATACGGCCCTTGCTCCCCCCAGGCGTTCGCGGCGCTCCAGTCGGTATTTGGCAGGCCCTTGGCTTCGCCATCCATTGCCATTTTGTCGTTATGGTTCGGATGAAAGCAGGCATAGCCTAGCCGCGCCCAATCCACCGCGCCCCCTTCGGTGGCCGTCTGCGGGCCGCCATGGAACAACACAATGCCGGGCAGGTTTTTCGCTCCCTTGGGATAAGCCCAATACCCGCAGACGACGGCCTTCTTGCCCTGGAATGTCCCAACGGTTAGTTGGACCCAGTTCACCACGATATTGCCGTTATCGACCTCCCAGGTCTTGTGAATCTTAACCTCCAGAGGGTTGTTCTGGTCGTAGCTCTGCTCATAACCGCTCCAGATCTCCTCGAGCGTCTGCGGAACATCCGCCGGATTCGACAGGCGAGGCACTTCGCCGGAGCCCCAGATGTCTGTTGCAGCAATCAACGATGCGCAGCCGATACAGTTTAGCGCGATTATTCCAAAGATATGTTTGGGGGTTCTCTTTTTATTTGGATTCATTTCTTTTTTTCTAATTTTTATCTCAAGGTCAGCGTTGACTACAAACAAACTCATAGCTTCCCGCTCCAACACTCAAAATTGTCCGATCTTTATCCTGTTTAAGGAATTTCACATGCTTGGCGGCCTCAACTGATTCTCCGTTCACCGTGATATCTTGAGCGGATTGAGCAGGAAGATAAACCGTTGCCGTGGAGTTGGGCGGAATCTTGATACTCATGATAATCGCATCGCCCTCTCGCTTCCAATGGCTCTCAATGGTGCCGTAGACCGAATCGTGACTGCCATTCACATGGCTGAGTTCTTTCAAGAAGGCCGGCTTGATGATGGCGTTCTTGAAGCCAGGTTTTTGTGGATCGGGGCGAATACCCGCAAGGCTCTGGATGAACCAAGCACCAATGCTGTTGTAGCAGTTGTGGATCATGGTGCATAGCCTACCGGGCTTGCCATGCCAGCACTCCCATGTGGCGGTTGCTCCGTTTTCAATCATGTAGCCCCATGAAGGAAAGGTCTTTTTGGAGGCAAAGGTGTAGATGAGATCATCGCGGCCGATGCTCTGCAGATACTCGATCATCAGGTAGGTTCCCGAAAGTCCGGTGGAGAGATGGCCTTTATCCTTCACCAGCAGGGTCTCCTCAAACTTGGCGAAGACATCCTCGGTTAACTCATCCGGCACGACTCCCGCCATGAGCGGCAAAATGTAGGTTACCTGCTCGGTGCCATAGGACCCTTTGGTGGGATCATAGAATTTTTTATGGCTCGCCTTGTTGCGCACAGCAGCCCAGGCGCGAAAGGTTTTCGCATCGGATGCCTCGCCAACAAGATCCGCCAACTGCGCCGCTTGGCCGAGCACATAAGCCATGTAGGAATGATTGAAGACCGCATCATTATTCTGGTCACGAAGCTCCCTGGGGGTCGCCCAGTCTCCAAGGTAGCCACCGCCACAGAATGGCAACTGCAAGTCATCGACTGTTTTGCTTTGCGCCATTTCCACCCACTTCTTGATGGCGGGATAATTGCGTTTCACCAACGGGAGGTCGCCGTAGTGCAGGTAGTTTTTCAGGGTGGCTGCCGTGAGGAATCCGGGCCAGAAGGGTCCACCCCCGTGATTGGAGGCCGGCGATGTATTCATGATTTCCCCGCCGGGCTTCTGCCCATCGACCCAGTCTTGTGTCCACTTGCGATAAAAAGCGTCTGCACGCAGAAAGCTGAGCGTGGTGTCGAGAGAGGCCTGCCCGTCCCCGCCATAGCCGTTGCGCTCACGGGAATGGCAGTCGACCTGGTAACCACCCAGCATCAGACAGCGCAGGGTGTGGTCAACCATGGTGTAAATT
>JAFMIZ010000162.1 GCA_017853715.1 Pedosphaera sp. | reverse complement strand
CGCCTTCTTTGATGAGGTATTCATCCCGCAAACCTACCCACCCCCTGGGACGTCTGCGGTCTTTGCGTTTGTCAAGTGTACAAGCCCGAAACAGGAACCGCAGCTACAGGGCAGGAGCAGAGGGGCGGCTGGTTGGCGGGAGACCGGCGGGCTGACCCAATTTCGCCACGGCCTGGGCGCGGGAATTGACGTGCAGTTTTTCGTAGATTCGGCGGATGAAGTTGTTGACGGTGAACACGCTGACCCCCATGCGTGAGGAGATCTCCTTATAGAGCAACCCCTGCGCAAGAAGGGCCAGCACCTCGTTTTCGCGCGGGGAAAGCTCCTCCAACCCGGATGGCCCTGGCGGCAGCACCGCCCCGCGGAATTGTTCCACTACTTTGCGCGCAATGTGCCCGCTCATGGGCGAAGCGCCGGCATGCACATTCCGGATGGCCGCCAGCAATTCCTTGCGGGGCGTTCGCTTGAGCATGTATCCCGTCGCCCCCGCCGTCAGCGCGGTGAAAATATGGTCGGTGTCGTCATACACCGTGAGCATGGTGAACTGGGTTCTCGGCGCCATCATCTTGGCACGGCGCACGAACTCAATGCCGTTCATCACGGGCAGGTTGATGTCCACCAGCATCACGTCCACGGGCGTCTCACCGAGGGATTTTAGTGCCGCCTCACCGTTAGGCTTCTGCCAGAGCAGCATGATACCCTCCGCCGACCCCAGCCACCCCGCCAGGATATCACGGATTTCAGGGTCGTCTTCCAGCATGCCAACACGAATAACGGCCATATCCGAACATCCCAGTTTTTGACCGGCTTTCATAGTAGTTAGTTTTTACCACAGGTCTCCTTTCGGAGCCACCGTGAACTGGATGGTGGTGCCCGCCTGGGGTTGGGATGAAATATCGCACTTGCCCCCGATCGCCGCCAGCCGGGCGCGCATGTTCTCCAAACCATGACCGTGACGGGAACCAACCGAAGCACCGACCTGAAACCCGATGCCATCGTCGCTGACGGCAAGGGTGAATCCGCCTGGTGCAAGCTTCAACGCGATGCTGATGGCCTGCGCCTTGCCATGGCGCACCGCGTTGTGGATCGCCTCCTTCGCCGCCAGGAACAAGTTGTGCCGAACCTCCGCGGACAGCGGCACAACCGGCATGCGATCCGGAAGGTCCAGCCGACAGGCGACATTCGCAGCGGACGTGAATTCCTGGGCGAAAGCGGTGAGGTAAGTGGTCAATCCCTCCAGCGTATCCTGCCTTGGGTTCACGGCCCAGACCACCTCGTCCATCGTGCGCGTGAGGTTGCGCGCAGTTTCGTAGATGCGCTTCATCTCCGGGCGGGTAGTGGCAACGTCGTCATCCTCGGGCTGGCTTAACATGACGATCCGGGTCAGGCTCGACCCCAATTCGTCATGGATATCGCGGGCGATGCGCGTGCGTTCCTGTTCCAGCGCGCGCCGCGCCTCCAGACGGCGCAGCCGTCGCCGATAGCGCGCTCGGGAGAACGCATACGTGAGGCCGCCGGCGGCGAACACGGCAACCAATCCGCCGCCAAGCTTGAAGCGTACGGTCTCATGGAAGAACGGCTCCACGGCGAGCGCCAGCACCGTCGCGTTGGTGTTCCATACCCCGCTATTGTTGCAGGCAATGACGCGGAATTCATAATCCCCGGCCGGCAGGTGCGGATAGGTCGCATTGCGGCGGGTGCCCGCCTCCACCCAGTCGGGGTCGAAGCCGCTGAGCTGGTAGCGGAACTGCACATTCTCAGGCGACGTGAAACTCAAGGCGGCGAAGTAGATCTCAAGTTTGCGATGGCCCGGGCCGAGGCGCAATTGGGCGCTCTCAGGTTGCAGCTTCATCAAGTTGCTGCTCGATTGAATCTGCAATGGTGAGCCGGCATTGTGGACTGCCACCAGTCGATCGTCCACGATGACCCTTTCCAACTGCACGGCCGGGGGAACTGAATTCGGAACGATGGCCTCAGGCCGGGCGACCAGCAGGCCGTTGCGCAGCGTAAACCAAAGCACCCCGTCGCCACCCCGCCAGGCGGACGGCCAATAGTCGCGATTTGGCTGCACACCTGTTACTCCATCGGCACTGCCAAACCTCCGCGCGCTGACGCGCCCCGAACTTCCCGCCATCGCTGAATCCAATTCCGCAAACCTGATCCGGGCCAGCCCGCGATTACCCGCGACCCACAGGTTTCCCCGGCCATCGTCAAGCAGTTGCGAGATGAAATCATCCGGCAGCCCAGCCTCGGTGGTCAGCCGCCGAAAGCGTCCGTCCTTCAGCCATCCCAAGCCATCGCCAGCATAACCGATCCATAAACTGCCATCGGGTGTCGCCAGCAAAGACCGAACCGACCGGGGACCAGACTCCTGTATGGCTGGCTCATGAACCAGTGCCATATCTTGAACTCTCTGGACTTCACCTTCCGCGGTGCCAATCCAAATCGTGCCGTCTTGGGTCTCCGCCATGGCGCGGATTGCGCCGAGATGCGGCGTGGCGTTGGTGATCAATTGCACTCGACCATCCCGCAGTCGCCGAAGCTGGTTGACAGAGAGCAATCCAATCCAGAGGTCGCCATTCGACCCGGCAAACAAAGCGCGAACACCATTGCCTGCCAGACCATCCCGCTGCGACCATCCGCGCCAGACACCGTCGCGAAAATGCTTCAATCCCCGATTGCTGGTGCCAATCCACACGCCGCCTTTTGGATCGGCCACCACGCTGGTCACGCCACCGCCCGGCCAGTCGGTTCCATCCTTCAATAATTCCCAATGCCCCTCGCGCGCACGAGCCAGCCGACCATCCAGAGCGGCGGCCCAAACCGAGCCCTGCCTGTCCTCCGTCACCGAAATGACCGGCCCAAACGGGAGCCCCTCACTTTTGTCAACCAACGTCACCATGCGCCGCAGCATCAAGTTCAGGCCACCGCCAGCGGTCCCCGCCCAGATGTTTCCTTCAACATCTTCGAACAGACAGGTTATCTCCGGGTCCGATGTGGCCACGCGCTCAAACTTTCCGCCGCTGCCCCGGAGCAATCCATCCGCGTACGTCCCAACCCAGACGGCCCCCGATCGGTCTTCAAGGATTGACATCGCCTCCGATTTGAGCTGCAACTGCCCGAGTTCGGTAACGGAAGCGTCAACAGCCACCTGGAAAATGCCCTTCCCGGAAGCAACGCACACACCCGATGCTCCGGCGGCGTTGAGAGCTGACACTGGAGACTCCAGAGTGGCGACGGGTTGCCAGCCGTCATTTAGCCAGCGGCCAATGTGCGGACCGACGGCGCACCAAATCGTTCCCGCCTGATCCCGCGCGACCAACATACGGTCCGCCTCCTGCCACTGACCGGGCAGGGCAATTTTCTCCGCCTTTTCGCCCACCACACGGAACACCTGGCTCTTTGGATAAACCACAAACACCGCCCCCTGATCATCCTCGACCATCATTATTACCCTTTGCAGTGGCAGTCCGGCCTTGGCCGTGAGGTTCACCACCCCCTCAGGCTTGAGGCAAAGCAACGGTCCCCGATCCATGCAGACCCACAGGCAGTCGCGGCGATCACGGTAGAGAAACCGCACCGGCCGGGTCGGCGCGCCGACCAGATTAGCCTGGGGCACAAGGGAAAACT
>JAFMIZ010000161.1 GCA_017853715.1 Pedosphaera sp. | reverse complement strand
GAACTTGACGCACACAACTCCGAGCAAATCCGCCCCCCTTATGGTGAGTAATTGAATGGGTCATCGAGGACCCGGCCTCCCGAATCGCCCGTTTTGCTTTCGCCCAGTCTGGGCTAGATTGGCTGCGGAGGGTCAAATGACATGGTTTGAGTGGGCCGAAGCTTTGAGCTACGTGGTGACTGTGGTCGGTCTGCCGCTGGCCATCGGTGTGTTCATCTACGAGAAGCGACGGGAGCGCCAGAATGAGGGGGAGGAGATTTATCAACGTCTCTCGGACGAATACACGGAGTTCCTGAAATTGGTGCTGGCCAACCCCGACCTGCAATTGCTGCGCAAGCAGTCCGCCAACTTCCCGCTCACCGATGAACAGCGCGAACGCAAGCTGGTGCTGCTGAGCATTCTCATCTCGCTCTTTGAGCGTGCCTTCCTCCTGGTCTATGATGAATCAATGGATCACCAGACACGCCGACTCTGGCAATCGTGGGAGGATTATCTCCTGGAGTGGTGCGAGCGGCAGGACTTCCGTGATGCCCTGCCCGGATTGTTGCAGGGCGAGGACGAAGAGTTCTGTGCCCACATTCAGAGGATCGCCAGCAGGTTCGCGAGTCCTAAGTTGGAGCAGAGCGTATGAACAGATCGTCACTTCGCTTCGGACTGGGTGTTGTCGGCTGCTCGCTTGCAGCGCTCACGTGGTGCTTGTCAAGCAGGGCCTCGAGCGCCGCGGCTGAGTCAGTCATCCGCGTGGGTCACTTTCCGAACGTCACGCACGCGCAGGGAGTCATCGGACACGGCCTTTCGCGAGCCGGCCAAGGATGGTTTGAACAGCGTCTGGGCACCAACGTCGTGATCAAGTGGTTTGTGTATAACGCAGGTCCCAGTGCAATGGAGGCGATCATGACCAAGTCCCTCGACCTGAGCTACGTTGGCCCCAATCCAGCCATCAACGCCTATCTCAAGACCGGTGGGAAGGATATCCGGATTGTTGCCGGAGCATGCAGTGGTGGGGCTTCCCTCGTGGTGCAGGGAGATGGCCGCATCAAGACCGACGCGGATTTCAAGGGCGTACGAGTGGCGACGCCCCAGCTGGGTAACACGCAAGATGTCGCCGCGCGTGCTTGGCTGATGAGCAAGGGCTTCAAGGTCACCATGACGGGCGGCGACGTGCTCGTCATCCCCACCGCGAATCCCGACCAGCTGACCCTTTTCCAGAAGGGCGATCTGGACGCGGTCTGGACGGTCGAACCATGGGTCACTCGATTGGTTCGCGAGGCGGGCGGGAAGATTTATCTCGAGGAATCCTCGCTTTGGCTGGACACGCACGGTCGCTACGTGACGACCCACCTCGTGAGCTCCGTCCGGTTTCAAGAACGTCAGCCGGCGTTGCTTGAGAAGTTTGTCGCGGCTCACGTTGAGCTCACGCAGTGGATTCAAGACCATCCGGCACAGGCCCAGCGCCTGTTGAGCCAGGAACTTGAGGCTGAAATGGGGCGCTCACTGGCTGATGACACCTTGAACCAGGCCTGGAGCCGGCTGGAATTCACCCATGACCCCGTGCGGGAGACGCTGGTGAAATCCGCTGAGGATGCGCATCGCATCGGCTTTTTACGCCAGGCCCCGGACCTGTCGCGAATCTATTCGCTGGATGCCCTGAATACCGCGTTGCGGGCGCGGCAATTACCCCTGGTCGAATGAAAGACCAAATGCCTCAGGCGGTGCTGGCTCCCCCATGGAAGTTGCAGGTGGAGGGAGTGGCGAAGCGATTTGTCACCCGCACTCGAGCGCTGGCTGCCCTCGCGCCCGTCAGCTTTCAAGTGCGGGAGGGTGAGATCCTCTGCCTGGTGGGGCCAAGTGGTTGCGGCAAGAGCACCACGCTCAACATTATTGCTGGATTGGAGCGACCGGACAGTGGCGTGGTTCGGACTGATGGGCATCTCGTGGGCGAACCTGGACCTGACCGGATGGTCTTGTTTCAGGAGCCGGCTCTCTTCCCGTGGCTTACGGTGTTGGGCAATGTGCTGTTTGGGCTCAAACTGAAGCCATGCCTGAGCCGCGTCGAACGCCTCGCCGCGGCGCGATTTTATCTCAAGCTGGTGGGCCTGGAGGGATTTGAGCGGGCCAGTGTTCATGAACTCTCCGGCGGCATGAAACAGCGGGTCGCTCTGGCGCGGGCCCTCGCGCCCGAGCCAGAGCTGCTCCTGATGGATGAGCCTTTCACGGCGCTCGACGCGCTCACCCGCGAACAGCTTTACGGCGATTTGCAGGCGATCTTCGCCCACCATCGCAAGACCGTCGTGTTCGTGACCCACAATGTGCGCGAGGCGGTGTGCTTGGGCGACCGGGTGCTGTTGTTTTCGCCGCGGCCGGGCAGCATTCGCGAGGAGTTTTTGGTGAGCTTGCCGCGACCCCGCGAGATCAACAACGTCCAACTGACGGAACTCGCTGCCCGAATCACACGGGCGCTTAAACTACATATGGGGCCGGATGCAAAGGAGGTCCCGGCATGAAGAGTTGGATGACCACCAGCCTGTGTGTGTCGGCTGTCTTGGCCGTCTGGCAAGGCCTGATCGCCATCGGCCTGCTCTCCCACACGCTGGTGCCATCTCCGTTGGAAGTTGGGCAATACCTCGTGGGCGCCGTTCGCGACGGCACCCTGTGGGATGCCTTCAGCGTAACGCTGCGGCGT
Organism: Pedosphaera sp.; assembly: GCA_017853715.1. Lineage (GTDB taxonomy): Bacteria > Verrucomicrobiota > Verrucomicrobiia > Limisphaerales > DSYF01 > DSYF01. The sequence continues at coordinate 1,030 of JAFMIZ010000161.1, read as the reverse complement.
CTTGCGGTAGGTTACCTCGCCGGAGCCATGATCGGCGTGCCGCTTGGCTTTCTGAACGCGCGGTTCACCCTGTGCCATGACTCGCTGGGCCTGCTGGCGTTGGGCTTGCAGGCGTTGCCGAGCATATGCTGGTCGCCGCTCGCGTTGCTTTGGTTCGGCCAGACTGAGTGGGCGATGTTCTTCATCGTGGTGATGGGCACGGTCTGGTCGGTGGCGCTCGCCACCGAGGGCGCCGTTCGCAATTTGCCCCCCATCTACCTCCGCGCCGCCCGCACCATGGGGTCCAAGAAACTGCATCTATGGATCCACGTCATTGCCCCGGCTGCGCTGCCGTTCATTCTGGGAGGGATGAAGCAAGGTTGGGCATTTGCGTGGCGCTCGCTGATGGCCGCCGAGATCTACATCACCATCCTCAGCGGGTTTGGTTTGGGACACCTGTTGCACTATGGTCGCGAGCTGCACGCCATGGATCAGGTGTTTGGGGTCATGCTGATTATTGTCACCGTGGGCTTGGCGGCCGACAAGATCTTGTTTGGGCCCGCAGAACGCTCCCTTCATCGCCAATGGGGCACCGACCGTTGAAGCGTTCTCTTCGTTCGTCGATGAGAATCGCAAATTCCATGATGCCTTAATCAGGGCTGCCGTGATACCGGAATGGAGCCTCCTGTTGTCAAGTATTCGAGCGTGACCTCGCTTGGTCTTGGGGCCATGCAAAGATCGATGATCAAAAGTGAAACACCGTGCGCTGCTGCCAACGGGCGCTGAACCCAAAGGAAGTTATGACCACACAAGTCCCGATCAAATACACCGCATCCCCAACGGATCCGGTGGCAATTGTTGCATTTCAGGAATGGCTTGCAGCTGGCAGGCCCCAGGGCCGCGACGATGAGTTCTGGAAGCGTGCTGAACAGCGTATGGGTGAAAACGAACCCGCACAAGCCAGACCGGCCACGGTCGGCGCATGCGCCAGCCAGCGAGCAAAAGTGAAGGAGCGTTAGCCATGAGCGTGTACATCCAGAATCTCAAGAAT
>JAFMIZ010000160.1 GCA_017853715.1 Pedosphaera sp. | reverse complement strand
GTGGTAACTGATCTTCTGGAGCCGGTCCTGTTCATACCATTTGTCGAGGATTGGATACGCCACGCGCTTGCACCAAACATCAATCCCACTGTCTTCCGCGCCGCTGCGCAGTGCCGGGCCGTAAACGCGGAAAGCCACCTTGTCGTTTTCCCAGGCCAGATCGCCCTTGCGCTCCGGCACGAGGCGGGCGTAGGCGCGCGGAGTCCTGGCCTCGGCAGCCAGAATCTTTTCCGCCGCTGCCAGCAGGTCCGCTGGTTTGGTTTTCACTGCCCCGCCCACGGCCCGGAGCACTTCACTGCCGGCCAACAGGAACGCGCCCGTGCCATAATCTTGGATGGTTTCCGGACCGGGCACGCCGGGCGCGGCGCCGATGGCTTGCACGTAGCCCACAAAACCATCGGGTTTGCACCGCGTCATCAGTCCCGCCCAACCGCGGGTGATGGCAGGCCAGACGTCAGCCCGATCCAATAGACCCTGATTCACGCCCCAAGCGAGGCCGAACAAAAAGAATCCGCTGCCGCTGGTTTCGCCAATCGGCACTTCATTCGGATCCAGCAAACTCGGATGCCAAAGACCGTCCGGCTGCTGCGCCGCCAGCACCGACGCCGTCATCTCCTTAAAAAGGTTTTCATAGAATCCGCGTGTGGGATGATCTTTGGGAAGATGCTCCAGCATCAGACACAACCCGCCATAGACCCAGCCATTGCCTCGGCTCCAGAATACCTTCGTGCCAGCGGGCGTTTTCTTGTCGAAGAAGCTGGAGTCGCGGAAGAAGAACTTCTCCTCTTCATCCCAGAGCATGTCATAGGTGTAGCGGTATTCCTGATCCATGAAGTCGAGATACTTCTTGTCGCCAGTGGCCGCATACAGACGTGTCAGCGTGGGCGGCGCCATGTAGAGCGCATCGCACCACGTCCAACGATCCGTGATGGAAACCCCTGCGGTCTCCGGCTTTTTCCCGAAGGCAAGCGCTTCCGTGACCGGATTCGCAATCACGTAATCGAGCCGCTCGCGCATGGGTTGCAACCGCTCGGTGCGGTTCGTATCCATGAAATAGACATCGAGCCAGGCATGACCGACCGCGTGGTCGTCCGCGTGGTAAACACGATTATCCGCCATCCAGCCGGACTGCGTGCCGAAGCGCAGGACGGCAGCGAGACACTTTGCGTCGCCGGTGGTTGTCGCGACGCGCAGCAGGCCATCGTAAAGCGGCGCAATGACCCAGTCGCGCGTGTCGATCCCGCTCGGATTGGACAAGTGCCAATCGGCGCTGCGTTTGAGCGCCGCGGCGATATCTGCAGGTTTGGGATCAGCCGCCCACGCGCCAAACGCGACGGCGACACTGCCCGCGATCAGGGTCTTCCGAAGGAATTGGATGCCATTCATGTTTTCAAAAATCCGCGGATTGGGTTCCGGGTATGGTTGACGTTCTTCACCCCTCGCAACTTCACCGGGCCCACCCCGCCCGGCAGGTGCAAAAGCCCCCTCCGCTTCAGTGGCATTTGTGTTGGCAAGTTACTAGGTTTAGCGGGATGATGGGCTGCCACCGGGTAAAAGTCATGTCACTTTTATGCGTGACAACCATTGAAAGATCACCCCGTGAACAACCGCCACGAGCACTGGCGATCCAGCGCTCGACCCGGACTGGGCGGCCATCTGACGAACTCGGTTCGAAGCGTTGAACGCGGGCGGAATCGGCCGCTGTAAGCTCGCTGTCTGCGATCAGATTCATTGAAGTGGAATCATGGGGTTGGGGCTTTGCGGCCAGCCTCAACCACTCTGACCGTCTTCCCCGCCTGCCCAATCGCGAAGATCGTGCCGTTGTACGCCATCCCGTTCCGGTCCACGACCAGCTTGCCGTCCTCGAACCAGGCGGGATCCAAGGCTGCCAGCTGGGTCCATTCGCCCAAACGGTCAGCCGCGGTGCGATACAACGCTGCATCGGTGACCGCATACAAACTGTTCCCCTCGCCTGCCACCCACGCCCCAAACGGCGCCCCATCCTGTCGTGACCATTCGCGGGTCTCCGGATCACGCATGAATTGAATTCCACCGGTCCGTCCGCCATAGGCCAACACATGCAACCGCCCGGTTGGATCCACGATCATTGACCCGCCATTGCGATAGCCGCTGCCCGGGGGGATCTTCCACACCGCCACCCCGGGTGAATCTGCGGTGATGAACTTCTTGCCGCGCACCCCGATGACTTCCCCGTCGTTGTTATGCCAGGTCTTCCCCGCGTCGTCGCTGAAGGCATAGCAAAGGTCGTGGCTTGTCCTCTCATCCGGCGTGTCGCGCCAGCCCCAGGTGATATGCCAGCGGCCGTTGTGGATGGCCAGCCCTTGCGGATAAGCGTTCACGGTTCCGTCGCCACCCGACCACTTTTGGTCGATGAACTGGCTCCCCGCCTCCGTGTTGATGATCCAGCGTCCGCCGGAGTAGGTGAAGAGATGTGAATTGGCCGCGCCCGAGCCTCCGCCCATGCGCAGATACAGCACCAGATCCGATCCGTCCGCCGTGAAACTGGGATAGGTCACACAATCCAGCCTCGGCCCGCCCAGGTTGTCCCGCACCGGACCGAACAGACCCGCGGCCCACTTGTGCGCGGCCGGATTTGACGCCACGGGGAGCCGGGTCACGCGATAACGCAACGTGGACAGATGATGGTCAAACGAAAGGTGAATGAACCCGTCGGCAGAGATGCCCATGGCCACCTTCTCATGTCCATCACCGAAACCACGGGAAATGGCCCCACCCCTGCCTCGATCTCCCGATTCCGTGCGTTGATAATCCGGCAACGAAAACACCTCCCACCGGCCAGCGGGCAGCTGACGCCGGGCGACGGAGACCTGCCGCGCGTCATCCCAATACGCCGCATACTGCCAGCCGTTGAACGTCCACAGTGAACCGGAGCCGAAGTTCCATTCCGCCCCGCGTGGCACGATGTTCCTCGGCATGCCGTTGTGGGCGACGATGGATACCCGCACCGATGTTTGGCAAACGGGAGCGGCCGGGGCCGAATCAATGGCCGGGCGCGCACAACCGGACTGGAGCAGTAATCCGCCGACACCCGCCGCAAGGCCAACAATCCGGAGTTTGAGCTGATCAACGTTCATGCCTTTGAGAGACCGCTTGCCGAGTCGATTGAGTATGAGTCCACCAGACCAGTCAAAAGTTCATTTCGGCCACCTTGTTCGCGCCCCAGCTGCCGAGGCGTCGCGCTCAAGGTGACGCCATGGCCGCATTGTTCAAACCGCCGATGAAATGCCGGGGTTCCACTGGCACTGGCTGCATCACCCCCCGGGAAGCAAAAGGGGTGCGGCCCTGTTCTCCGTGATGTTCCTCAAGGCAGAAATGCCCGATGCATCGCTCACAATAAATGGAGCCAGCGGCCAGGATTGAACTGGCGACCGACGGTTTACAAAACCGTTGCTCTACCGCTGAGCTACGCTGGCATCAGGACTCCCCCGGGAAATCGGGGCAGCCGCAATGATCTGTCCGGCTGGCAGACATCGCAGGCATTGCCGGCAATCATCTTCCCAAGCTGAAACAGTTGGTCGCCGCTCGGCGAACAACTTCGCAAAAGAGTGTTACCCAAAAGACGGCTGAAAGGCAACCGAAGACCAACACCAAACCATCCCGCCATGCCTGAAGCTCGCATGGCATGGGGAAACGCTGATTTGATCGGTCGCGGATTTTTTGAACGGGGATGCGGGTGCGTTC
>JAFMIZ010000159.1 GCA_017853715.1 Pedosphaera sp. | reverse complement strand
AATTACGTCGTGCAGGCCGCCACAAATCTGACCTCGTGGGTCAGCGTTGAAACAAATGCAGCGCCTTTCTGGTTCACCAATCCCATCAACCAACCGCAGCGATTCTATCGTGGCGCCTTGGCACCTTGAGCAACGCTGACTTGAGGAACGGTTCGCAGCCTAACACAATTTGCGCATGAACCTCAGAACTGATGTCGCAGGAATGCTTGCCGTTGGAATTTTGCTCCTGAACACGGGCTGCTCGGAGCAAGCGGAGTCCGAACCGCCTCCGGGAACAATTCCGGCCCCTGCGCAGCGCGACGGAATAACCTTCGCAGCCAACATCAAACCCATCCTCAACGCTGCTTGCGTGGAGTGCCATGGCGAGAAAAAGCAGAAGGCGGGGCTGCGTCTCGATTCCCATGAAGCCGCCCTCAAAGGCAGCGACGAAGGGGCCATCTTCGAGGCGGGCAAAAGCGCGGACAGCCGTTTGATCCACAGCATCGCGCGCGTTGGCGAGGAGGATCATTGGATGCCGCCCATCGACAACGGCAAGCCGCTCACGTTGGATCAAATCGCCCTGATCCGCGCCTGGATAGATCAAGGGGCAAACTAATCAGGCTTGGGGGCAGGGCGTGACGCGAGATAGCGTTCCCACAAATGACGCTCCACGTAGAGTTCCATAAACACCTGCGGTCTTAATTGAAAATAGCCGACCATCCGGTAAGCCCCTTCAGCCTCAAGTCCCAGCTTCGACTCGGCGGATGCGATCACCAGCGACGCAGACGTGTTCCGATCCCAATGGTTCCACCAGCCCACTTTGGGATATTGTCGCAAATACCATGGCAACGGCCAGTAGTCGTCGTTTGCGCCGATCACTTGAATCACGCTCGCCGTCCCCTCCCCTGAGCCGGTCACTGCCTCGACCGCGTCAACGAGGTTAAGAAGATCGGGTGACGTCTGGGAGTAAACCCACGGATTGGAACGCGCTGAAATCTGCTCAAAGCTCCCACGCCAAGCCTGCCAGCCCAAGTGTGCGACCCCGATCATCAGCACAAAAGCAAACGCCATGCGGGCAGTGAACGACTTGCACGCGTGCCATCCGACGGCAACACCAACGCCGGCCAGCAGGATGATCCCGTGGTGGAAACCCAGCGCGCACCACGGCGTCTTGTATGGAATGATCGTGTAAATCGTTGCGAGCGAGAACGTGTAAACCGCCAACCAACGCACAAAGTCCGTCCGCCCGCCCGAGTCACGATTTCCCACAAACCCACTCAAGGCTCCAACCAGCGCCAACAGAAGCAGCAATGCCTCCGAAGAGATCAAACCGCCTTTCGGCGCGAACCAAAAAAGCCGTTCCCAGTAGAACCCCACTGGCTGCGAGTGAATGGAATCATCGCCTGCATTGCGCAGCCATGGCTCATACGTTCGAACCGAATCCATCAGTCCGACCCAGTTCTGAAAGAAGGACGAGAAAAAGAGCAGCCAGATGGCTCCCCAGGCTGCCGCAGCGACCAGCACAAGCCTGCCAGTCCAGAGCGTCCGTGTCCCAGCCTGTGGTCTTGCCTGAGTCCATAGCGCATTCACACAGCCACCCGCCAAAGCGGCAGACAAGGCGAGAACAAACGTTTCCTTCGTTGCCTGCATAAGTCCGATCGCAGCACCCGCGACCAGCGCGTAGATCCACCGCGGCTTACGCATCCACCTCCAGACCGCCACCATCGCGAGAAAGCTGAACAGCACGAGCAGCATCTCGTGGATCCAATATCGACTGTAGAACACCATCAGGGGGGAAACCGCCGTGAATATTGCCACGGCTGCCGCCCCCACCTTGCCCAACTCATCCCGGATGAACGGCACCAGTAGAATCAGCCCCAAGCCCGCCAGCGCAGAAATTAGTCTCAGCCGAGTTTCATCCAGCTTTTCAAAAGCAGGCGCCCCGGTGATCCCACACAGCACTGCCGTCAGGTAATGCAGGGTTGGCCCATGATACTCATGAGGGTCATAGCGATACTCACCCCGTTCCCACAGCGCGCCAAATTTAATGGCATTGACCGCTTCGTCATTGTGCATCGGACGATTGCCCAAATCGGGGAGGCGCAACGCCGCCCCCACGAGCAAGGCGACGAAAAAAAGAAAGGTCGCCCAAGATTTCATGAGCGACCTCCAAACATTTGCCGGGAAGCGACAACTCCAAGGCAAGACCCGCCGTTGCAAGCTGTCACTCCCAGAGCAAAATTCATTTCACTGGTCTGCCCCAGATTTCCACCTCGGTGTATTCGTTCAACGCGCTCTCGGTGTTGCCTCGACTGAAGAGCCGAACGAATTGCGCCTTCTCGCCCTTCGCTGGAACCAACTTGCCTTCGTGGGTCTCAAAATACTGACGATCAGTCCCAGCACCCTGCCCAGCCACATTTTCCGTATCGTTGTTGAACAGCGTGCGGACATTCTTCGTGAACCCAGCGTCGTCCGCGACCTGAACCACAACGGCGCGATAGATCTTGGTCGCGTCATGCGCATGCCAGACGACGATGGCGTGAAGCTCGGCAGCTTTGCCAAGGTCGAATTGAACATACTGGGGACCTTTGCGCAGCAACACGATGCTCTCTTCGTAGGCGTCCTTGTTGCCATCGGTGATCCTGCCCAACTTTTTGGCCGTGGCGTTGGTGTCACTGGAACTGGGCAGCAATCCAGCAGCAAGGTTAACACATCCGGGCGGAACCATGAGGGCCGGGCGCGGCTTGTCGGACAGCGGCTCCACCACCATCCCCTCGGGAAGCTCTTTCGGCGTGCCCTTGAACGCGGGCGGGGGCAGCTTCAATTCCAGCGGGACCAATTCTTCAGCAGCCCGGGCAGTCAATGCCAGGGGGGCAAACACAGCAACCAGAGTCAGTTTAATGAACGCATTCATGTTAGGCGCGGGCCAGTTTTGCATGAAGTGCGGCGCAATCAAAGCCTGCATTTCCGGCTAATTGACGATGCCAACCACCCGCGTGTTCAACTTTCCTGCGTCAAACCGCGGGTGGAGGGGGTATGGGGGTTTGCTTCAGCAGGCGCAGTTCGTGATCTTCCCGAAGCAAGTCTGCCTTGGCAGCATCGCTCGTAGCCGGATCGCTCAACTGCCTTCGAAGTGTGGAGCGATGGGCGTCTATATGGAAGTTGCGTAGCCGCGTAACCACATCGGCAAGCTGAATCTGTGGATTAGGAATGGGACGATCCACAGCGGCCGACTCGGTAATCAGCGCTTTGGTCTCAGCTGATTCAAAGGCATCCAACATGGCGGCCACACCACGCCAACGCCCCTCGGTCTGGGCAGTAAAACGCCACTCGACAACCGATCGAACCGTCGGATGCTCGATCCACTCAACGGCCATATGCTCGATCGCCCAAGGCACAAACTCCTCGTGGAGCAGCAGCAATTTGAGCAGCCACCCTTCATGCAAACTTGGCGGTGAAATGGTTCCTGCCACCTCCGGGTCAACATTTCCTGACTGGGCAGCTTCCGGGGCAAGCCGCGCGGTCTGTTTCAGGCGCTTGAACTCTGCCCGCACCGCTTCTGGTTGGACGCCCAGCCGCAGCGCAGTTTTCTGCGCGTAAGTATCAATCGTCACGGCACTACCTGTCTTGAGCAAGGCCTCGCCCATCGAACGAAAGACCACCAACCGCCCACGATCCGAGGCAATGTCATTTTGGGCGATCAGCCGGTTGAGATAGTAGTCGAAAAAACCCGGTGCAGCTTTAACCAGTTCAGCGAACGCCTCGCCGCCCCGCT
>JAFMIZ010000061.1 GCA_017853715.1 Pedosphaera sp. | reverse complement strand
ATGTCTTATCCACGCCGCCAGCGTTCGTTCTGAGCCAGAATCAAACTCTCCGTTTGGAATTTTGTTTGATTCAACCACATGGTTACATGTGATTTACGCAATGATTTAATCCTTGGTGAACCGAATTAACTGTTCACCCAGGGGCTCTCACTTATCGCACAATTCAATTTTCAAGGAACAATGACGCAGAGCGTCAAAATTTTGATTGTCTCCTGATTTAGGGGACAAAAATTCAGGCGCTGATTTTATCTCAGTCAATCAGCGTCTGAGAAACTCTTATTACGCTTCAATTATGACCATGAAGCGTGAGGTCGTCAACCGATTATTTCGGGCGCCTCTGTTTGTCTACCGTGCCCTCACAGAACTGACCACATCTTAGGGATAGTCCATTCGGTTGCAACTGCTTTTTTACAAATTTGTAAAAAAGTTTTGAGCGCACATTTAGGGGTTGACACGACGACTGGGCGAAGGGGGCGCCTGCCGCTTAAAAAACAAGCGGGCTTGAGGCGACACACGGTTGTTAATGCCTCAAACCCGCCCCTTCCGCGCGGAAGGATTCGAAACCGCCCAAACCTCGCCAGAGGGCCAGACGGTCCCGACGCACTGAACCTAGTCCCGGGCCACCGAGGTGCAAGGACTTTTTCAAGGCTACCGGACGCCCATGCCAGAAGTGTTTGCCAACAAAAGTTTCAGGCGATGGCGGTGGCCCACAAGGACCATGGCCAACGCTTGCATGGTGAATGCCGCAGGGGGGAAGCGCTCGGCAACGCTCCAATTTTCTCCGCCCAGAAGGGCGAGGAGATTGGCCACTACAAAGCCAGCCCACACGCGGCCGGCAGCGGAATCGGGGTGACGCCAGAGCTCAACCAACCCGGGAACACCTGCGAAGAGAATCGCCAAGGTGGTGGCGATCGTTGCTCCGCACGGCCCGGCATCGGCCCACACAAGCAAGCAAAGGAGCACCATCAGCAAGACCATCCACTCGCGGCGTCCCCATGTGAACCGGCCGTAGCGAAGCAGCAACAGGGACAACAGAATGGACCCGATGGAAAACCCCAAGGTGAGGAGATAGTTGCCCCGCTGAAGCATCAGCGACACGGTGGCGGTGGTGTCCAGCAGGGCCCACAGCGCCCACATGGCGAAGCTGTGCCCCCGGCCACCGCGCCTGAGGATATCCAGCGCCAGCGGCGCATACATGACCAAGCCCAGCAACCCGCCCACCCCCTTCAACAGCTCGTGAATGGCCAGGTCAGGCATAGGACTAAACAATTTCCACAGGGCAGCCGGGCAACGCCTCCAAGAACGCGCTGCCATATTTCTTCTGGGTGATGCGCGAGTCCATCACGACCACGATGCCGCGGTCCTGTTTGGTCCGAATCAATCGGCCAACGCCCTGACGGAACTTCAGAATCGCCTCGGGCAACGAGAATTCGGAAAACGAATTCCCGCCCCGTGCCTCAATCGCCTCGATCCGCGCTTCGACGAGCGGATGATCGGGCACCGCGAAGGGCAAGCGCGTAATAATCACATTACTCAACGCCTCCCCGGGCACGTCCACGCCCTGCCAAAAGCTGTCGGTGCCGAAGAGCACGGAATCAACGTCCTCCTTGAACCGCTCCAGCATCACGCTGCGCGGCGTGCCGCCCCCCTGCACAAAGCAGGCGACACCCAGCTCATCGAAAAACGGCTGCAGGCGTTCCCCCAACTCCTGCATCAGCCGATAGCTGGTAAAGAGGACAAACGCCTTCCCGTGCGTTTGCCGGACAAAATGGCGGATCCATTTTTCCAAGGCATCGGCATAGCCCGCGTCCCGGGGGTCGGGCATCTTGCCCACGAGATACAACTTCATCTGCCGGGCATAATCGAAGGGGGTGCCGACCTGCAGCTGTTCCGCGCGCTCCGCCCCCACGCGGCGGACGAAGTAATCCAAGGCAGCACGCGGCGGTTGAATCGGAGCACCCGAGCGGGCAGGCACCGCATCCCCTGGCGCGCCCACCGGGGCGGCGCGCTCGGCGCTGAGCGTCCCAAGCGTTGCGCTGGTCATGATCACGCTGGTGTCGGACCCAAACAGCCGGCGGCGCAAGAAGTCCGCAACGTCCACGGGTGCGGCGTTCAAGGCAAGGCTGCGCTGCGCCTTGCCGCTCCGCTCCACCCAATAGACATGATCATCCACCGTCTGGCCGAGGAATTCAGCAATCTCCACGCGCAATTCCCCCAACCGGCGATTGCACTCCAAAAGCTCGCTCCCGACATCGCTATCCTCACTCGTCTTGATCAAATCACTTACCGCTTCGCGCAACCGCTGGATGGGCAACGTGACATTGTCGGCCACCAAATCCGTCCGTCGAATGCGCAGTTCGCTCCAATCCCTTCGCCGCTCGCCGCCCGAAAACGGTTTGGCGGCGGATCCGTTCAGGGACTCACACGCAGATTCGACGTTGGCAAAGAAGGTGTCCGCCTCCCGGAGCAACTCCGCCACCAACTTGACCGTGGCCCCTTTGCGCAAGGTCGCGAGCAAGCCCTTCTCGGTGCGCGGATTCCAGAGCCGGTTCAGCGCCCACCGCAACTGCCCGCTCGAAACACTCAAGCCGATGTGCCGTGAGGCAACGGTCTCCATCGTGTGCGCCTCGTCGAATATCACAAAATCATTCTTGAAGAGAATCCCGCCCTCCGACTCCTCTTCCAGCCCCCCGAGCAAGGTGAAGAACAACGTGTGGTTCAGCACGAGCACGTCGGAGGAGAGGATCCGATTGCGCGCCCGCTGAAAAAAGCAAACGCCGTGGTCCTTGGCGAAGTCACTGGGGAAACCGCACACCTTGGGCGAACACAGGCCGCGTTCCGAGCACACCTGCGCCCAGACCTTCGGGTCCGGCTCCACGTCAAAGTCCGACAAGCTGCCATCTTCAGTCTGGTGCGCCCACTCCCAGATGCGCTTCAACTCCTCCTGCTCCGGGCCGGTGAACAAACTATCCGCCGCCTGCATCGCCTTGTGCAGGCGCCGGGTGCACAGATAGTTTCCACGGCCTTTCAGCATGGTGTAGTTGAACTTCACCGGCTCCGGCAAGGCTGCGAGGGCCGCCGCCAACATCGGCAGATCTTTTTGCGTCAACTGCTCCTGCAGATTGATGGTATGCGTGGAGATGACCGCCTTCTTGCCTTGCTGAACGGCGAACAGAATCGCGGGAATCAAGTAAGCGAGGGATTTGCCGACGCCCGTACCCGCTTCGACGGCGAGATGCTGCCGGCTTTGCAGGGCCCGCGCCACCGCCACCGCCATTTCCTGCTGCTGTGGACGGAATTCAAAATTCTTCGCGCGCGAAAGCAATCCTTCCGGGGAAAAGATGGCCTCCACCTGGGCCACCAAATCGTGGCCGGCGGGTTGAATCTCAACGGGAGCAATCACAGCGCGCGCAATATGCGAGCGCGTGACCCTGCCGGCGAATCAAAACTGCAAGGCGCAAAGGAAACCGCACGGAGGCCGAACCGTGCCGGCTACTGCGTCGCTGACTGCGTCCCGTGCGACAACTTCCATTCCGAATCCTGCTTCACGTAGAGCGTCTGCGTGGGGAAGGCAAAGCTGATGCCTTCGCGGTCAAACTGTTCCTTGATCTTGAGGTTTATCCCCTGGATACCGGCGAGGTATTCCTTGAAGTCGGTGCTGTCATACCAATGAATGACGCGGATGTTCAGCGAGCTGGCGGCGAACTGATTGAAGCTCACGATCAAATCCGTGGTCTTGGGATGCGCCCGGCAGATTTCGTTCAGCAAGGCGATGGCACGGTTCAGCTTCTCCATTGAGGTATCATAGGCGACCCCGATGTCCATGACGGTTTTGATGTTTGGGCGACGGGTGATGTTGGTGATGGTGGCATTGCCCATGGTCTTGTTGGGAACCGTGATCAAGTGGCCATCCAGATTCCGGACGCGGGTGCTGCGCAGGCCGATGGATTCCACCGTGCCGTCCACCGCGTCCAGTTGAATGCGATCGCCAATACGAAACGGCTTGTCCAGAAACACAGACACCGCACCGAAGACATTGGCCACGGTATCCTGCGCCGCCAGACCCAGGGCCAACCCGCCCACGGACAACGAAGCGATCGCGGCCGTAACGTTCACCCCGATGTTGGCCAGCGTCACGAGCGTCGCGACGATGATGACAAACACCTTCAGCGCCTTGCGAACGATGGGAAACAACTGCTCGTTGAATTCCTTGTCCGCATCCTTTGCCACGCGCAGGTGCCAGAAGCCCATGAGCAAATCCACCAGCTTCAGCACCGTGTAGGTGATGGTCACCGCCACGATCACGGCGAACCCTTTGGCCAGGAACGCCTCCACCACCGTCGGCCATTCAAACACCTCCAGCCCAACGCGCAGGAAGACGACAAAGGAAACAATCTTGACCGGCCCGTTCAACAGTTGCAGCACCATGTCGTCAAACTGTGTCTTGGTCCGCTCGGCCCAGCGCTTGAGCCATACGCGCGTCAAAAGATCGAGCAACTTGGAAACATAGAACGCGAGAAAGACGTAAATCAGCGAGAACAGATACTTCCACAAGGCATTTGCGAACACCTCCCGTTGCAACAGCGGAAACCGCTCCGTCAGCTTTTGAATCCACAGCGGCAGGGCCGCCGGTTTGGCGGACCGCCCCGCATCCACACCCATGAGCTTCTGGGCGGGGCTAGGCTTCTCCGGCACAACGGTGTCCGATGGCACCACATTGGTGCTTGCGCCAATGGTGTCCGGGGCGGCGTTGGTCTGCGCCTCGGATCGCCATACCGACCACAGCAAAATCGCGAGCAAAACGAGGACAAACCCGCGAAAAATTCCTTCAAGTCTCAACCTCATAGCGATGGGCATTATTGGCACAGGCAAGCGTCGGACAAGAATTTTCGGGCCGACAAAGGCAGACGCGGCGCCGAACCACGAATCAAGCTTGCTGGCCCGTAACGGGTGCGAAAAGATGCGCGCATGAAATCGGCGACGCATCGTATCGGCATCATCGGCGGGACTGGGCTCTACCAGATTGACGGCCTCACGAACCAGAAGTGGGTCAAGGTCAGGACGCCGTTCGGCCCGGCCTCGGACGAGCTGCTCACGGGCAAGATCACCGGACGCGACGTGGTGTTCCTGGCCCGCCATGCCCGCGGCCACCGGATCCTGCCGCACGAGTTGAATCACCGTGCCAACATCTGGGCCATGAAACAACTCGGCGTGGCCTGGATCATCAGCGTTAGCGCCGTCGGCTCCTTGCAAAGGAAGATCAAGCCCTGCGACGTGGTTTTGGCGGACCAGTTCCTCGACCGAACCAAACGCAGCCATGAACACACTTACTTCGGCCGGGGTATCGTGGCGCACATCTCCTTTGGCCACCCAGTCTGCCCCGACCTGCGGGCCTTGTTGCTGAAGTCAGCCCGGGCGTGCAAGGCCCGTTGTCACGACGGCGGCACTTATGTGAACATGGAGGGCCCGGCCTTCAGCACGCTGGCGGAATCCATGACCAACCACAAAGCCGGTCACAGCGTCATTGGCATGACCAATCTCGGCGAAGCCAAGTGCGCCCGCGAGGCGGAGATCGCCTATGCGACGCTGGCCATGTCCACCGACTACGACTGCTGGAACGAGGATCATGATCACGTGACGGTAGAGATGATCTTAGAATGCCTGCACAAAAACGCCGAGACGGCCAAACGCATCATCCTTGATGCCATTCCGCGCATTCCCAACGAACCCACCTTCAAGAGTCACCGCGCCCTCAAAAACGCCATCATGACGGACCGGAAACTCTGGCCAAAGAAGACAGTGGCGGAGTTGAAGCCGATTCTGGCAAAATACCTCTGAGCGTGCGGAGCACGTCAAACGCGAAACAAAACATTTTACCATGGCAACGAAAACCATCATCAAACCCGCAAAGTCACCCGCCGCCGTCGGCCCTTACAATCATGCCGTCCGCGTGGGCGACCTGCTGTTCTGCGCCGGACAAATCCCGATCGAGCCCGCCACGGGCGACCTCGTGCAGGGCGACGTGAAAGTCCAAACCGAGCGCGTGCTCCAAAACGTCAAGGCCATCCTCGACGACCAAGGGCTGACGTTTGCGCACGTCGTGAAGAGCACGGTCTTCCTGACCAACCTCGCCGACTTTGGGGGCATGAACGAAATCTACGCGAAGTATTTCACCAACGATTTTCCCGCCCGTTCCACGATCCAAGTCGCCGCGCTGCCGAAAGGCGCGAACGTGGAAATCGAAGTCATCGCGCACTTCTGAGTGGCGGCACAGGCCTCCCGCGCGACAAATCCGGCGTCCCGCCGGATTTCGACGAGAAGCGGGAATCGCTGATGGCAACGGAGCGAATCTACCATCGTGGCCATCTCTGCGGTATTGGGCGAGACGCCCAAGACCACCGGCCAGAGGCCGGTGCCACCCATTCACTTCGGGCACACCAAGCCCAGCTGGCTGCGTTCAATCCAGCCCTGGCCGTAGCCGGTTCGAATCAGGAGATACTCGCCCCGCGCACGCTCCCAGCGGGCAGGCTGACCGGCGGGCAACAACATCATGGTCTGGGCTGAGCGGGTCGGCGTGAGCCGCAGTTCGGTCTCCTTTTCCAGCACGATGCCCAGGCGCGAACGCGTGTTGATGCCGTAGAGCGACGGCAGACACAACAGGAAGATGGCAAACCCCGCTGCCGCCAGCGCCTGTTGCCAGTTCGCGCGACGCCAACGCAGGATGCGGGGCAGCGTCACAAAGGCGACGGCCGCCCACAGACTGATGCCCGCCACCAGTGCCCAAGCATTGATGGGCAGCCAGAGCGAAGCAGCTTCGAACCACGTCAACGTCGGCGCTTCGAGTTGCGCCGCCTTGCGCGCGAAGCGGAGATTCTCCCGCGCGTCGGCGTTGAACGGGTCCACCCACAGCGCCCGTTCCCACGCCAACACGGCCGGACCGCGGCGCCCCAGGTGCCATTCCGCCAGCCCCAAGTTGATGAACGTCCCCGACGCAGGCTGGAGTTGCGAGTGTTTGGACCATACCTCCGCTGCGCGAGGGCAATCACCGCTGCGATAGGCGTTAAGTCCGGCATGGAAGTCACCGCCAGCGCTGAAACCAATCTGAGCCACCAGAAGAAGCATCGCCGCCTGCAGCGCGACAACAAACGGGTCACGCTGAGAAATGTGACTGCAGGCCTTCATCGCAGTTTCTCCTCCAACAGCGTGCGCGCACGCTCAAGCTCATGGCGCAGCGCCAGGAGGTCAGCCGGCGGCGTTTGACTCGCGGCGAAGCGCTCCGCATTCGTGGCCGCAAACACGGCACGCACGGCTGTGTGCATGGCTGATTCCGATTCCGGCAGCAGCGGCAGCACGTCCGTGCTCACGAGGGCGCGCGGCTCCGCGGGATAATGCGGCGCGCAAGCGACGCGGAACGCGCTTACCACACCGGCGGCAAAACGTGGCGTATCGCCCACGCTGGCCGCCCGGCGCACCGCCGTCCATTCACGCTGCAAAGCGCGGCGCGCGCGACGACGCAGGACAATCTCCGGGTTGGCTGCAAGAAATCGCCGCCGCCGGTCCCACCCCCAGAGTCCGGCGAACAGGACCACTGGGGCCAATTGCACGAGCGGGAACCAGGGGTGCTGTTGCCACGGCTGCAGCGATGCCATCGTTTTGCCGCGCCCGGGAGCGAGGGCGGACAATTTCGGTTCGGCTCGCGCGCCGACTGCCGGTCCGGCCGCATCAGCGAAGTCATCAAGATTGATGGGCACAGCGGAGGGCTTCACGGCGATGGGCAGCGAAGGAAGATCCAGCGCCACGTAACGTTCCGAGGCCGGATCGAAATAACTAAACGGTATGGCGGGCGTAGCCTTGGTCTTCTCCGAGGTGGGAACCAGCGTGAAGCGGAACGTGATGAAACCGCGCGCCTCAATCAATTGGGCCGGTCCCGGGTCCGGCTTCCCCGCGTACACTTTCCAACCTTCCACCTTGGGGGGAGCGGGCGGAATCAAGCGGGCCAGATTGCCGCTGCCCATCACATTCACGGAGAAGGTCACCGGCTCGCCCACCTGAACGGAGTTGGTGCTCAGAGCGGGTGAATCCGCACGGAATTGTCCGATGCCGCCATGGTAGCCCGGCAATCTTCCGTCCTGCGGGATGGTGCGGACCTTCAGCATCACCGGCAGGGTATCGCGCAGTTCATACAATGGAGTCCCACCCAAAATCGTCGCCCGCCCGGTGATCGTGATTGGCCCGACGAATTGATTGCCGGCCGTGAATCCCTGCGCCGTGATGGGGAGCACACCCGCCGTGACCGGAGTCAGAGACGTTTCATAGACGAATGCGGGCAGGCTGCCAGAAGCTGCGTCCATGGGTTGAATGGTTTGCCGAGCAAACGTCGTGTCGGTCACGAATCCTTCGCCCACCAGTTTGATCTGCGCAAGCGCCTGCAACACGCCGTTGACATTGCCCTCCAACACCACGCGCGCGGACACGGGCTGGCCCACAAAGACATTAGTAGCACCGAGTGACAACCGCACCTCGGGCGTCGCGGGCACGGCCACGGCCGGGTCCTCAACCACCTGCAGATCCGCCGCCGGAACGGTGACGGGCTTGCCGTAAACGTAAACGAGGTAGCGCGGAATGGTGAATGCCCCAGTATTCGTCGCCTTGACGCGGGTATTGAAGGTGGTGCGCGGCTGCAACGACGCTCCCGCAGGCAACAACAATTGACCACGTCCGCCGGGTTGCAGTTCCAATTGTTTGGGCGCCACCAAATCCTCAGGCCACTGCACTGAATCCATCATTGCGTTGAAGGTGACGCGATACGTGCTGGTGCCGCCGGGCCGGACAACGGGCGGATCAAACGTCGCCGCGGCGACCACTGGCGAAGCGGTGTCGACCTGCGGTTGAGACTGGAGCAACTGCACCGTCGGGTCCGGCTGAGATGGCGGTGGCGTTTGCGCGAGACAGATTGCAATCGACGAACAGAGCAGGGCCAAGCAGGCCAAGTGAGCAGGTGTGTGTGCGCGCCTCATGTCACCACGTCTTCCGGTTAGGGTCATCAGGTTTGCCCGGCTGATCGCCACCCATGGGCAGGCGACGATCTCCATCGAGCCGGAAGCCGTTCAAAATCTGACCCGCTTCCTCGGGTGAGATGCTTTGCTCCTCGCCCTGCTTGGACGGGCCCTCCTGCATTCCGGGCTGCAAGCCGTTCGGCATTTCATCCTCTTCCTCGCCGTCTCCAGGCGCGCCCGGAGGCATCGCGTCATCGGGAATCTGTCCGCGCAATTGCTGCAACTTCTCGCCCAACTCCTGCTGCATCTGCGCGGCGGCCATCATCGCTTGTTGCATCATCCGAATCTGGTCAATCAGCTTGGCAATGTGCCGGCATACAATGTCCGCGTTCCCCCTCGCCTTGTGATTGGCGAGATTCAATTCAGCGGCGCCTTGGAAATCGCCCAAACAGCGATTCCATTTGCCCAGCACTTCCCCATAAGTCTCCAGCGCCCTGCGAATCGCTTTCATCGCGCTGTTCAAGTCCTTCCGGGCTCCACGCCCATGCAAATACGCACGCACCATACTGTCCAACTGGCGGGACTGCTGGGCGGTTTCGATCTCTTGGAGCGCAGCCGCTCCATAGCTCACGGCCGACTGCGCACCGGCCGTCACGCGCGAAGACTGGGGAGCTTTTTCCAGCAACTCCGAGCCTTGGGCGAAACGCACATGACCCAAATTGTAGAGCGCAGCGGGCTGAACCGCCCCGTCCTGCCGCGCGAGGGAAGTCTCCAAATACGCCTCCGCCTCGCGCAGTTTATTCTCCTGCAACTTGCGCGTGCCCGCGTTGTAGAAGTCGCGCGGTGTTTCCGGAGCACGCTCGGGTTGGGTCGGCGTTGAATTGGTCGCGACCTCTGCATCCAAGTTAAAAGTTAAAAGTGTAAAATTCAAAAAGAGGGCTGCTAGCGCGATGCGCCCTGTCCATTTTGAATTTTTAACCTTTAACTTCGCACTCATGTCGTCTTCCTTCGGGTGCCGCACAGGGATTCAATCACCACGAGCGCCAACACCAGCGCGACAAAAACATAATACCGATCCACGCCGCGCGTGCTGGCCGCCGAACCTGCCGTCAAAATACCGCGCTTCTCGATGGCTGCACGCAATCGTGCCAAGCCTTCGCCCAGCGGCCCGAGCGGACGATACTCACCGCGCGTGGCCGCAGCGATGGCCTGCAGGGTGGCTTCATCGAGCCGGCTGCGAACCACCTCCCCTTGCGAGTCGCGCAGCAACGTAGGCTGCCCCTGCTCATTGAGCGCCTGGATCAAGCCACCCGCCGGTGTGCCCACTCCGATGGTGAACACCACGGCGCCTTTCTTGGCCAGGTCCCCCGCCCGCTTGATGCCGCTTTTCTCCAAGTCTTCACCATCCGTAAGCAGCACGATGAGCCGGCTCTTGTCGTCACGATCCATGGCGAGAAACGCCTCGTCCAACGCGCGGCCCACGTGAGTGCCCGGAACGGGGATCGTCTTTTCATCCATCGCCCTCAACGCATCGCGAAAGGCATCGTGATCCGGCGTCAACGGGCATTGCAGAAACGCCTGCCCGGAGAAGGCCACGAGCCCAACTCGTCCCGCCCGGTGGCTCGCGATGAAATCCAAGATGGCCAGCTTCGCCCGCTCCAAGCGGCTGGGTGAAATATCCGTAGCGAGCATACTGCTCGAGCAATCCAGCACAAACACCACGTCATCACCGGTCAGGCGAGTGCGATCTGTGCGCTCCTCACCCCACTGCGGCCGAGCCAGCGTCAGCCCGATGATAAACACCGCGAGAATCAGCAACGCATCCTTGAATACGCGCCGCCCCGGACGGTGGGAGCGCGTCAACGCTTCCACGAATTGCGGCGACGCCATGCGGGCAAGCTGCCGTTGCCGCTGCCACGCCGAGTAACGTTGCAACGCGAACAGCGCGACCGGACCGAGGAATGCCAGCCAGAGCCAGAGCGGTTCAGCGAAATGTGGGTTGGCGACGTTCACGGCACCCTCCGATAGCGTGTGTTCGCCAGCAACAGTTCCAGCGCCAGCAGCCCAAGCGCAGCCAGCAGCGGCCATTGAAACAGCGGCGTGTAGGTCGTGTAACGGCGCAGGGTCACTTCCGTCTTCTCCAAACGGTCAATGTCATCGTAGATGCTTTGCAGAGCGCGCTGACTCGTCGCGCGGTAGAACCGGGCATTCGACAGCGCAGCCATCCGCCCCAGCACATCGTAGTTGGCCGGCTGAATGGTCATGGTCCATTTGATGGAGCCATCCGGCTCCAGCAACAACTTGCCGGTGCCCGGATCGAAGTTCGGCAACTGGCACGGTTTGTCGATGCCGATGCCGATGGTGTAAACCTTCGCTCCCAACGCAGCAGCCAGTTGTGCGGCGGGAATGGGATCGATCTCACCACGATTGTTGTCGCCGTCCGTGAGCAGGATGATCACGCGGCTTTTGCTGTCCTTTTGCGCCGTCAAACGTTTAGCGCCGGCAGCCGTCGCGTCGCCAATGGCTGTGCCCAGTTCCTTGATAGTGCCAACATGAAGACGATTCAAATTCTCGATGAGCCAGTCGTGATTCAGTGTGAGCGGGCTCGCAAGATACGGCACGGCCGAGAACGCAATCAGCCCGATACGATCGCCTGGCCGCTTGCGGATGAAGTCCTTGATCACATCGGAGGCAATGTCAAAGCGCGTGACCCGTTGGCTGGGCGGGGCCATGTCCAAGGCGATCATGGACCACGAGAGATCCAGCACGAGCATGATATCAATGCCGCTGCTCTGCGTCTCGGTGCGGTCGTTGGCAAAGCGGGGACCCGCCAGCGCCACAACCAGCAATGCCACGGTCAACAACCGCAGGAACAACAGCAACCGCCCGGCGGCGGCGCGCGCAGTGGCCCCGGCAGCGCGAGCAATGTCGGCACTAGAGAACAGCAGCGCGGAATGTTTACCCACCCTGCCCCGCAGAAAGGCATACACGGGCAACAACGCCAGCAACACCAGCCCCCAAGGGAATTGAAATTCAAAGCTAGTGTTCATTCAACCGGGTTAACAGAGCGAAGCGGAGGCGGTGGCAAAGCTATGCGACGCCTGGCCTCGGCCAGTTCAATCAGCTCCAATGCCCGGCCCACGGCACCCAAAGGGGATCGAACGGCGGCTGGGGCAAATCTTCGCTGATCCAAAGTTTGCAAAAACTCCGCAACGGAGCTGGCCAGCACCGGGCCAATCTTCCCACTTCCTCCGACCAAAATACAAAAGTCGTGGGTGGTCATTTCGAGCGGCGACAACCAGAATGCGTTGATCAAGTAGCGCCGCAGCGCTTGGGAAACCTGACTGAGCACCGCCCCGGTTTCAGGCTGCGACAGCAACGCCCGCAAGGTGACCTGCGCCTGTGCCGCCGGCGTCGGCAGCACCGGCGGCTTGCCCGGGCGCACCGCCAACCAAACAATCGCTCCCACCAGCACGAGCAGCAACGGAACAAGAATCCACAGCAACCATCCGTATTGCGCCCAAAGTGTAGGCGCCATTTCCGGCAGCGGCGGCGAGAGCGGAGGAATTTCATCGGGGGCAAAAGGGTTGGTTGCGGGATACACGAGGGCGCTTGCCGTCAGCCAGACGAACGCCAGCCGCGTGGCTGTCGAGCCGCGCAGAGATGGCAAATCCCAAATTGCAAACCGCCGCTTCATCCCCGCCTCCTTCCCTTGCGCCGCTCGAAGAAGCTTTGCAACGTCTGGGCAAAGGACTCCGCCGTGCTGAAGCGCAGGGTATCCACAGCGGCGCGATTCAGCGCACGATCCATCTCGGCAAGACGGTCAGCATTGATCAGGGCAAACTTCTCGCGCAAACCGCTGCGACTGGAGTCCAGTTCCAGGAGTTCACCCGTTTCCGCGTCTTCAATAGTCAGGAGACCCGCGTTGGGCAGTGCACCTTCGCGCGGATCATGGAGGTGGAGGCAAACCAGGTCGTGGCGTGAATTAGTGAGGCCGAGCTCCTGAATGACGTCGCGACCCCTCACCCCAACTGGTGAGGTGAGGGCGCCCAAGGGACGAGCAAGGGGTTCGCGAACATTCATCGAGTGCAGGAAATCCGTCATCAGGAACACAATCGAACGGCGCTTGATGACGTGGTTAATGAAATTCAACACGGCGGGGATGTTGGTCCCCCGGTGTTTCGGCTCGAGCGCGAGCATTTCCCGCAGCACCCGGAGGATATGGCGACGGCCCTTGCGCGGTGGCAGGTAGAGTTCCACTTCGTTGGTGAAGAGCAGCAGACCGACCTTGTCGCTGCTGCGAGAGGCGGAGATGGCCAGCGTGGCGGCGATCTCGGCGGCAAACTCGCGTTTATTGCGGCGCACGGAACCGAAGGTGGAAGAAGCGGAGACATCGATGGCCAGAATCACCGCCAACTCGCGCTCCTCGCGGTAACGTTTCACGAACGGGCGGCCCATGCGATACGTGACGTTCCAGTCGATGTCGCGCACGTCGTCGCCGGGGATGTATTCGCGCAACTCCTCGAAATCCATGCCGCGTCCCTTAAAGCGGCTGAGGTAGGCGCCGACCATGGTATCATTCACGAGACGATTGGTACGCACCTCAACGCGGCGGACGGTGGCAAGGAGTTCGGAGAGGTTCACGGCACGGGCACCGCATTAAAGATTCTCTTGATGATGGCGTCGGTGGTCACCGCTTGTGCTTCGGCTTCGTAGGTCAGGATGATACGATGGCGCAACACATCGGGACCAATGCTCTTCACGTCCTCGGGCGTGACGTAAGCGCGCCCTTGAAGGAGGGCCCAAGCTTTAGCGGCCAGCGTGAGGTAAATAGTCGCACGGGGCGAGGCGCCAAACTGGATGAAGTTTTTGATCTCCAGTTTGTATCTCTCCGGCTGACGGGTGGCGAACACGACGTGCACGATGTAGTCGCGCACCTTGTCGTCCACGTAAATCTGGTCCACGAGCTGTCGGGTTTTTAGGATTTCATCCAGCGTGACCACGGGCTTCACCGGCGTCTCCGGCGCGGTGAAGGCCATGCGGTCGAGAATCTTCCGCTCCTCCTCAAACGCCGGGTAATCCAGCAACACCTTGAACATGAAGCGGTCCACCTGCGCTTCGGGCAGCGGATAGGTCCCCTCCTGGTCTATTGGGTTCTCGGTGGCCAGGACGAGGAAGGGCTTGGGCAGGGGCATCGTTTCGCCACCCAGGGTGACTTGGCGTTCCTGCATGGCTTCCAACAAGGCGGATTGCACCTTGGCCGGGGCGCGGTTGATTTCATCGGCGAGGACGAAGTTGGCGAAGACCGGGCCGCGCGTGGCGTGGTATTTGCCATCCTGCGGATTGTAAATCAGCGTGCCGATGATGTCGGCGGGCAGGAGGTCAGGCGTGAATTGAATGCGGTGGAACGTCGCGTGTATGGCCGTGGCCAACGTGCGCACGGACAGCGTCTTGGCCAGACCGGGCACTCCTTCGAGGAGCACATGACCGTTGGCGAGCAAACCGACGAGGAGGCGATCCACCAATTGTTCCTGACCGACGATGACGTGACTTATTTCCTCGCGCAGTTGTTTGATCCACGCGGCTGCGGCCTGAACCTGCTCATTGGGCGGTGTGCTCATTCCAGCCAATCTAGGTAACGGTGGTTTCTTTCTCAAGTGCGCCCTCGGCAGTTCCCTGCATTTCATTCCGGGTCGGAGGCTTGTGAAATACCGCAGGTGACTGACTCGATCGCTTTATGGCCCCGATAAACTGGTGGAGTCGGGCACATTCACCAACTTGAGCGCACCGATGCCGCCGGGGTTCCAAGCGGTGAACACAAGGTAAACATCCGTTTGCCTCCCCTGTTTGTGGAAATACCAGCACGCGTCGTGCATGTGATCGGCGAACTCGAACCCAAGTTCCTCCTTCGGCTTAATGACGCTGACGATGGTCTGCGTCTTCAGGTTGACGATGATCAGCGGCCCGGGCGCTTTGCCTGGATTCTCCAGGCAGGCCGCCAGCGCATAGTCACCCCACAGATCCACATCGCAGAGCAACGTCCCCGCCGGCAAGGCTCCGATCTCCAGAACTGATTGTTTCTTAGTAGACCAGCGCTTGAGCTGACCTTCAGGACGCGCGGAAACCAGCAGGTTCTTGTCCTTAGGATCAAATGTGATGCCGTGCGGTGTCTTAGAAAACTCGAGCCCGCCGTACAGGCCGGGTTCATAAATAAAAAGGTCCGTTGTCGCCGACATGAAATAGCCGCTGCCGTAGCCGTCGGTGATGAACACCCGTTTGGCATCCAAGAAAGCGGTGTCCGTCGGCCGAAACATCCGGTTAGTGCCGACGTAGGCACCCTCATCCGGGCGACGGAGAATCTGCGGATTCTGGAATGTGGTGTCCGTGAGATAAACGAGGTAGCCCTCATTGTCCGCCGCAGCGATGAGCGCAGGCTTGCCTTTGCGTGGAAAAATGTCGGCACCATGGACGTTGTTGTTCCTGAACCGAACGTCCCCTTGAACGATCCACGAATCCCGCAACTGGTTGCTGAAAGCAATCCAGCCGACGCGTTTGGCGGCGAAGTAAACGGTGTCGTGACCGGCATCGAAGACCACCGTTCCGTGAGCCCGGACGATGTTGGCGCCGACCTCAGGCGGCAGCGGCACGACGTTAGTAGCGGCAATGAATTTCCAGAAACCCTGCCCGCTGACGGCAACTTTATGCCGGAGTGGCACTGGCGCTTTGACCGGCCCCTTCAATTCCGGCTTGAACGGCCAAAGCTTGGCCTCCGGTTCGGAAGCATGGTTGTGCAGGCCAGAGGTGTCATGGGCCAGAACCAGAGTCGCCAGGCCCAAAAAAATCAATGAGAGTGCAACAATCTTCTTCATGGTGCGGGAGTGTCCATGATCGGGGTAATCCGTTCAAGACGCCAGCCCAAGAATTTGTCCTTCCGCCCTGCTCGCTAATCCAACCGGGGCACCACGCGCACGCAATAGTAGCGGTTGGTGATCACCCAGTCTGGGTCCGTTTGGGACGCAGTTGGGCCAGCCGCGATGACGTCGCCGACTACGTCCGACCAAATGTGGTTCTCCAACTCTGCCATGAATTGGAGGCGGTAGCTTTGGTTGCTAAAAGCCGTCCAATCCACAACCGGGAGGTTGTTGGAGATCGTGATGTTCTCGATCAGCGGCCGACCAACCACAACCACCGTGAAACTCTGCAAGCTCGCCAACACAGGCGAACCGTCGTCCGTTGCACTGATGGTAATTGGGTTCGCGGTGTCCGCGCCAGCATCGGTTGGCGTCCAGGTGAACACCCCGTCGGATGCGCCGCCGCTCGCCG
>JAFMIZ010000158.1 GCA_017853715.1 Pedosphaera sp. | reverse complement strand
GCTTGTATGCCCGCGCCGCCGCCAGAGTCGGAGCCAGCGATGGTGAGGGCAATGGGAGCATCGCAATTGGAGTTTTGGGTTTTCCGAATACGCACTTCATTGCTCATGGTATGAGCGAGATTTCAGTATGCGGCTCATTATCTATGTTCCACCGCCGACGACTTGCCTCGCTATCCTCGATGAATTGCTTGTGAGCAATCTTTTCAACATGACCATCAGCGAAGGCAACATTGTCCCGACCGTTGTGGCGGTCTGCAGGCGGCATTGCTACGGAATTAAGCTGGAGCAAGAAAGTGTAATAGTTTGGCGACCCTGGGCGAAGCATGGAGTCCGCCAGAACAACAAAATCCTCTGGAAGCATGACGGCGTAGGTTTTCACAGCAGGCCATGATTGTCCCGGCATCACCAAGGCGCCCAGCCCAAGGTATTTCCAGTCTCCATGAGATGGCAGCCAACGATTGGCGGCGCCGATTCCGTAACCATTGTATCCATAGCTTACTCCACCGATTACATTTGGGTCAGCCGGCTGATTAAATGCGATGGTGGCGAAAGAGCCAAAAGTGATAAACCTTACTGCTTCAATTGCACTATTTGTACCGCGAAAGGTGGGACACCGCATTAACTCATAATTTGTCCCGAAATAAGGAGCGGCAGCAGTGAACCAAGTTGTCTTACCGTTGCCGTCGGCAACGTATGGGTATTGTGCTTTGTCACCCGCATACAATTGTACTGCAACCCCCAACTGACGAATATTACTCATGCATTTTGCAGTCTTGGCCGCCGTCCTGGCCTTGTTCAAGGCCGGTAGCAGTAGCGCAGCCAAAATGGCAATGACCGCAATCACCACCAGCAACTCGACCAGAGTAAACCCCCCGCGAACTGGAAGTATTCGCGACCGACATTCTGATGGATTTGGTTTCATGGAGCCGATGCCCAACGCTACCACCCCAGCAGGCAGCTGAAAAGCCCTTGAATGCGCACTTTGCACTTCTGCCCTGCCCCGCCATATTCGCCGCATGAATAAGGACGAAGTCGCCGACATCCTCGTCAATATCGGGACGCTGCTCGAATTGAAGGGCGAAAACCCATTCAAGACGCGCGCCTACCACAACGCCGCACGCACGATCGAAACATTGAGCGAGCCGCTCGACAAACTAATCGCCGAGGACCGCCTGGGTGAAATCAAGGGCATCGGCGAAGCGTTGCAGGAGAAGATCACCACGCTCGTCACCACCGGGCGCCTGCCTTACTACGAGGATTTGCGCGCGTCGGTCCCCAAGGGACTGGTGGACATGCTGGAGATTTCCGGGCTGGGGCCGAAAAAATTGCGGGCGTTGAACAAGGAACTCGGCATCGAAAACATCGAGCAACTCGAACAAGCCTGCAAAGACGGCAAGGTCGCCACGCTCGCCGGCTTCGGGGAGAAGACCCAACAGAACATCCTTGAAGGCATTCATCGCAAGCGTTCCTACGCCTCGCGCCATCTCTACGCGGACGCGATCCTCGTGGCTGAACCGCTGCGCGACGCGCTGCGCGACCATCCGGACGTCGTCCGGTGCAGCACCGCAGGCAGCTTGCGCCGCAACAAGGAAATCATCGGCGACGTGGATTTGCTGGCGTCATCCAAGAAACCCATGGAGGTGATCGAATACTTTGCCGGACTGCCGGGCATCTTAAGCGTCATCGCCAAGGGCGACACCAAATGCAGCGTGCTGCTGGAAGGCGGCATCCAAGCCGACCTGCGCGTGGTCAGTGACGCAGAATTCCCCTTTGCGCTCGCCTACTTCACCGGCAGCAAGGAGCACAACATCGTGATGCGTCAACGCGCCATCGCGCGCGGGCTGCGCCTGAATGAATACGGACTGTTCAAGTCGAAGGAGGAAACGCGGGACCCGAAGCTGCTGGTCAAGTGCGCCACTGAGGAGGACATCTTCACCGAACTCGGACTGCAATATGTGCCGCCGGAATTGCGCGAAGCCGCCGGTGAATTTGAAGCGGCCGAGAAAGGCGACCTGCCCAGGCTCATTGAATGGTCCGACCTCAAAGGCTCGCTGCACAACCACTCCACGTGGAGCGATGGCCACCAATCGCTGGAGGAGATCGCCCGCAGCATGATTGAACTGGGCTGCGCCTACTGGGCCATCACCGACCACTCCAAGGCGGCGTTCCAGGCGAACGGCCTCACCGAGGACCGGGTGCGCCAACAGATCAAAGAGGTCCGTGAGATCAATCAGAAGCTGGAAGCCGAAGGCGACGACTTCCGCCTGCTCACCGGCACGGAAGTGGACATCCTCAAAGACGGCCGCCTGGACTTTCCCGATGACCTGCTCGCCGAACTGGACGTGGTGGTGGCGAGCATTCACCAGAGTTTCACGTTGAGCGAAGCCGAGATGACCGCCCGCCTGGTGGGCGCGGCGAAGAATCCCTTCGTCAGCACGCTCGGCCATCTCACCGGCCGCCTGCTGCTGGAACGCGAGCCTTACAAAGTGAACCACGCCGCCGTGATTGATGCCTGCGCTGAGACGGGCACGTGGATTGAACTCAACGCCAGCCCGCTGCGCATGGACATGGACTGGCGTCACTGGCACTACGCGAAGTCCAAAGGCGTGAAATGCGTCATCAACTGCGACGCGCACCGGTTCGAGCATGCGGGTTTTCTGCGGCTCGGTGCCGGCATCGCCCGCAAAGGCTGGCTCACGAAAGCCGATGTCATCAACACGCTCCCCTTGGACAAGCTGCGCAAAGCCCTGCAAGCGAAGCGGGTGAAGTAATTTCACCGCAAGCCCCGTCCTCCGCGGCAAACCACTGCGTGGAGGACGGCCGTTCGGCCCGAACCGGACCTGAACTGTGTGGTATGGTTGAGTGGCAGAAAGAACCGCCATGAACCTGGTGCAAGGCACATTCAAAGGCTGGCTAAAAGCTCGACGACGCCAGTGCCGTCGGGAACGCGAGGCGGCCTGCAGCCGTCCAGCCAATGACGCGACGGAGTATTGGCACCCGCCGCACGCGCATCGTCGCCGCAATCCGTGGCGGTGCAGGAGCCACTCAAGGGGTTGATGGTTGAACACCGATGGACACGGATGCAGACCAGTTCCGTCCCTGCCTTCCGAATTTCTGCTGCCTGTTTTGCCGCTTACTTTGTAGCCGATGTCACGAAGACCGACGGGACTTCCCGGCCATGATGCGCCGTATGCGTCAGCTGATCGTTGGGATGCCAAGTCCGGCCAAATAACTGAAGGTAGCATCGTAGAATGCGGGCGGGCGCGTCGGGTCGCTACCGTCACCGGGCGGGACGGACACCACCATCCCTGGCCAGGTGTCCAAGCCCTGGGAAAAACTTCCAGGCGGCTTCTGCATTTACATCAACACAGTCCGCCAAGGACCGGTGCCGATCACTGCTGGCGGGGGACGACCACCGTGTGGTTTACGAGACGGAGCCGGGAGCGCAGCGGGAGATGGTAGACGGCCGCATGACTCGGCTTCAGCAATTCCTCACCAGCGAGCGCGACGTTGTGGATGCCATGACGGTGGAGGAATCATCCCCCCGTAACTGTGCATCCCGTTGGCTTCACGGGAGCAAGCCAGTCGGCGCAAATGCGTCAATTCGCACAATACGCGTCGACCCTGCTTCTAATCCTTGATCTCCCGCGCCGCCCGCAGAGATCGATAGCAAGGGGAGCCCCGCTACGCCTCCACCGGCACGACGAGGTTGCCCATGATGAAGTCTTTGCGTTCGGGGGTGTTCTTGCCCATGTAGAAGGTCAGGATGTTCGAGACATCGTGCTTGG
>JAFMIZ010000060.1 GCA_017853715.1 Pedosphaera sp. | reverse complement strand
AAACGATTGCTCGTGGTGGAAGACAACCCAACCAATCAACGCATCATTCGTCAGCGAGCCTTGCAATGGGGGATGACGGTTTACACAGCGTCCAACGCCACGGAAACGATGGCGGCATTGAATCAGGGGATAGACTACGATATGGCCATCGTTGACTCGCAGCTGCCGGACAAGGATGCCCTACAGTTGGTGGCCGAGGTTCGTGGGCTGCCACACGGGAGATTCCTGCCAATCGTCTTGCTCTCGACCAATCGGGCGCGCGGAACCGAATCGCACTCAGACCGTTCCGGAATTTCTGCGGTTGTCCACAAGCCGCTACGCCCCTCCCAATTGCTCGAAGCGGTGGGACAGGCGCTAAACCTGACCGTACAGGTCAAAAAGAAAGCACCCAATGCTCCCACGCTGGACTCCACCCTCGCCGCGCGATTGCCGCTGCAAATCCTGCTGGCTGACGACAATCCCATCAACCAGCGCGTGGGCCAGAGCGTCCTGAAGAAACTGGGCTACCAACCCGACCTTGCCGCCAGCGGCGTCGAAGTGCTTCAGGCGATGGAACGCAAACCCTATGACCTGTTGTTCCTCGACGTGCAGATGCCTGACATGGACGGCCTCGAGACGGCGCGACAAATCGTCGAAAAGTGGCCCCCTGAGAAACGCCCCAGAATTGTCGCCATGACCGGTAATGCGTTGCTGGGGGACCGCGAGAAATGCCTGGCTGCCGGCATGGATGACTACATCTCAAAACCGGTGCGCATCGCCGACATGCAATCGGCCATCGAGCGTTGGGGCCCAACGCGTGTCACGGATAAGAAGGGCACATCCTTCCTGCGCAGCATGCCGCCACAGGATGGCGACTTGCTTGACAGCGGCATCATCAACGAATTAAGCGAAATCCCCTCCACTGAGGGTGGCAACATGCTCAGTGAACTGATCGACATTTATCTGGAGTCTGCGCCAAAGCGTTTACAACAGCTTCGTGAGGCGGCAAACAATTCGACGGAACTGGCATTTCATGCCCATGCCCTACGCAGCATGAGCCTGAATATGGGCGCGCGAAAAATAGTGGAGTTGACCAAACGCATCGAGAACTTGGGACGCAAGGGGGCAACCGTTGAATCCGAAAGCCTGATCACAGAATTGGAGAATGCTTTTGTCCTGACTCGCGCACAATTGGAAACCGTGCGCAAGTCAGGAGGCTGATTAACGGCCCGAACGCCCTATAGCACTTCCGCTTGTCCAGGCATGGGAATCTTGTAGAGACCATCTGGCCCGGGCAACGACTTCGGAAGCGCATCCCAAGCCAGTTTTTCCGGCATGTAGTTCAGGTTGGAGGCCAACGCCTCATCCCACTCGATTTTCTGTCCTGAGTAAGTGGCCATACGCCCCATGATGGCGGTCATGGTGCTCAGGGCACCATTCTCAGCGGTGTTGATGGGCTTGTTGTTAAGGATGCAGTCGAACAACACATCATGTTCCACCTGCTGCGGATCCTTGGATTCCCCTCCATACTTCCATTCCTCAACACCGGTCGCACGAATGATGTGACTGGTAATGTTCGCGGTCCCCTTCGTGCCAACGACATGCTCGGAAACACTGTTCCAGCAATCGGGAATATGGCGACACTGGCTGGACATGATGCTTCCGTCGGCATATTCGAACTCGACGAAGTGGTGATCGAATATCTCACCATAATCCGGCCCCTTGCGAACCTGGCAACCACCCATGCCTTGAGCGCGCACCGGATAGCCACCTTTGACCCAGTTGATGACGTCAAGATTATGGATGTGCTGCTCCAGGATGTGGTCGCCACAAATCCACACAAAGTAGTACCAGTTACGCATCTGATATTCCATTTCCGTGAGCTTACGACCGGCCTCTTTTTCGAGGTCAGCACGTTTCTTGACCCACGGTGTGCGACCGTTCCAGTAAGCACGCGCAGAGACAATGTCACCAATCGCACCATCATGGATGCGTTTGACCGTCTCGATATAGCCAGCCTGGAAGCGCCGCTGCAAGCCGACTACGACCTTCAGATTGTTTTTCTTGGACTCTTCCGCTGCGGCCAGCACGCGGCGCAAGCCCGGCGCATCGGTTGCCACGGGCTTCTCCATGAAAACATGCTTACCTTGCCGCACCGCTTCTTCAAAATGATCCGGGCGAAAGCCTGGCGGGGTCGCCAGAATCACCACATCCGCAGCGCTGATTGCCTGCTTGTAACTATCGAAGCCGAAAAACTGCCGATCCTTGGGCACATCCACCTGGGTGGGATGCTTATCGGCGATTTTCTTCAAACTTCCTGTTAGCCGGTCATCAAAGGCGTCTGCCATCGCTACCAACTTGACCGACTTGCCGGTGTTCAAAGCTTGGATAGCCGCCGCCGTCCCGCGCCCGCCACATCCGACCAGAGCAAGCTTCAAGGTGTTTTCCGTCGCGGCGAAGAACGATTGGCCTCCCGCCATCGCGCCTACCACAGACGCACCAGCCAGAGCCGTCGAAGTGGTGCGCAGGAAATCGCGGCGGGTCAGGGAAGTCGGATTAACCGTTTTTGGAGTAGTGCTGCTAGGTGGCATAATTTGCGTGTGCATAGTTCTATGGTCCGAGGTACGATGCTTAAAATGGGGGAAGCATTCAAATTTGCCCACACAAAAACGCAACTAGGCCGCGGGTTCTTCCACCAACGGACGCAAAAAAACGCAGCCTAGCTGCGGTAACCCGGCAGGCGTTGCGCTGGTTGCAAGTTCATTTGCCGCGATAAACGCAGCGGGCGGTGCAGGTTTCGGCAACAACAATCTCCGAGAGCAACGGAAGTTTTGGCTTCAATTGCTGCCAAATCCAAGCTGCCACGTTTTCGCTCGTGGGGTTTTCCAGGCCCGGAATCTCATTCAGGTAGTAATGATCGAGCCGCTCCCAGAGGGGCTTGAAAGCTGCAGAGATGTCGGCGTAGTCCATCACCCAACCGAGCTTCGGATCGCACTTGCCCGCCACCACCACTTCCACCTGAAAACTGTGGCCGTGCAGGCGTCGACATTTGTGGTTCTCCGGCAGCAACGGCAACAAGTGCGCTGCTTCAAATTGAAATATTTTTCTTAGTTCCAAATGCATATGTCAAAATTGTAATGCGGGTTGTCTCTTGCGCTGCTTTCCCGCTGGAATAGGGAACCCCGGACGCTTCATCCGCTGAACTCCAAATCCGTCCAGCGCAGCAGGTCGGCTAGCGCCGGACGGCCATCATGCCGCCAGCTCAATGGTGGCTCTTGCATCTTGCCCAGTGGACAAACCCGGGTTGCGCCCCAGCGAGCCAGCGCCGCCCCCACCTCACCGAGCGTGTGCTCGGGCACAGCAACGCCCACTGTCGAGGTCTTGTTGCGCACGCTGTCAGCGGATTGCAACGCCTCCTCGAGATTGCGAACGGGCTTCACGTAAACAAACCGATTCAGGCACGAGAGCTGGAAACGGGCGTCCGCCTCATAAACGACCGTCCATGCAGTGGAACCTTCGCTATGCCACAATTGCGTTTCAGGTGAGTGCGCCGCCCGAATGTCATAGATACCACGCCGTGATGTAATGCCGACCGATACCGCTTCGGGCACGGCCCCGCGCGGCTCCGTATGTTCACGGGCCTTGAGTTCATCCGCGAGCAGCGCAGCAAAGTATTTGGCATCGGCATCGCCACCGTGCTCCACGTAAATGACATGCGGCGACAGGCATCCGAGTTGGTTCCACGCGGTCACATCTGAGGCTGCCCGGCTGATGACACGATCCAGGTAAAACCCTGAGAGCACTTGTGACGATACGAAGGCGAAGCTGACCCGGTGGCCGTAGCCCAGGAAACGAGCGCCCGCAGGCACCTTTTGCCGGATTGACGCGAGGGTTTCATCCGAGCCAGTCGCGGTCACGCAATCGGATTCAGCGAACAGAGCCTCCTCCAATTGTGCAGTGCCACCGCGCCACTCGGCCAGCTCGAGGCACGACGCCATCTTGGGTTCAATCTCGCGCAAGGAATGCGCAAACAACCGCGGCAACAGCGAGGTGCCCGTCGCGCATTTCATGAACTGAGCGGAGCGCGCCAACAGCCCCAGCACCATGCTCGTCAGCGCTGGATTGGGCAGGTTGCCGGCCGCAACGTGCACCATCAGTTCCGGCCCGGTCACAATGGCTGCGCGCATCTGCTGTCCTTCGTGGTCGGAGGAACTGAAGGCATCCAGCCGTTGGCGATGGCCGAGTTCGGCCACCACGAGCGCCTCGATCCGTTGTGCGGTCAGCTCGCGGAAAAACGCATCCAAGCCGCGCGTCAGAGTTTCCCTAGAGAAGCCCAGTTGAGTTGGCCCATGCTTCAGGGCCATGCGCCGAAACGGACTGTCTTCCCGCAGCCATTCTCCCGCGAGCACGGTAATGACCTGCACAATATTGTAGGTGGTGCGCGTGGCGAGGTATTGCTGGCGGTTTCGCTTCAGGGACTGGCAAGCCTCCGTGATCATCGACGCAGAAAGCGTCGCCGCCGGCGGCAGGTCAGCGAGAAAGTAATTGGGCAGATTCACGGTGGTTAAATTACGGCGCCAGCAATCAGGCATCAACTCGCCATCAATGAACACCCTCTCGGCTCCGTCGCAACGGCGCGGCCAAGCATTTCAAAGCCGTCACTGCGGCGAACCCCCAAGTCTTCGGTTTGCACCGCCATCACCGAAAAGACGTTGGCCAAGTCGAAAAGGTGAATCAGCCCAACCGCCCCCTCTGCAACCTCGCGCCCCGTCTCCGGGGAGATGATTTTGACGCGACACCACGAGGGAAATTGGAAGGTGCGGGTTTGGAGCTCCGAGTTATGGGTTGAGCCGACGGCACCGTCGTAAGCTTGGGAGCTGAGTTCGCTCATACCGTATTCACAGACGATGCGTGCTCCCAAAATACCTAGTCGCTCTGAGATGACATGGTGGAGCTCTGGTTTGGATAACTCGCGAGATCGCCCCTTGTAGCCGCCAGTTTCCATTACACGTGACCCGGATGGCAGGCTGAAGCTTAGGTTTCGCTCCGTCAGTCCGTCCAGCAGGTGCACAAAGTTAAATGCTGTGCCCATCAACACCACGGGCTGGTTCTTGGCAGCTGCGGACTGCAACCCTTCAATGGCCGACTCCAGATCAAGCCCCCACCCACCATCGCCATCGACACGCCCCAAGAATTCCAGCTGAACTCCCGGCTGGCGGCGGATGGTCTCAAACATGTGAACCAACGAGGAGTGTGGCGCCGCCGCTGGCGGCGGAGTGAGCGCGATCAATCTTGGGTGTGGTGGGCAGCCCCCGGCTCGCTCCGGCAAAAGATGATTTTCAAACCAGGGCCAGAGCGAAGCCTCATAAAGGCTAAGTGACTCGGCGCAGTGAAAATGGCGGCTCGGTTGCTGTCCGGTGGTCCCGCTGGAGTGGAACTCCGCCGTTCTCTGCTCGGATGACAAACAAGTGAGTTCTAGCTCCTTGAACGCAGCCGTTGGAACTGCCGGGATGCGGGACCATTCTTCGACCCGGGTTGGATTCAGTCCTCTAGCATCGCAAATCCGGCGATACGCGATGTTGAACCGGTATTGCAGTTCAAATAGCTCGAGGGCAATGGAGTTGAACTCGACGGACACGCCGGACGAGATGTTCTGGCGTAGGCGCTCGGCAAAAGATGTCAGTTCGGCGATCATGCGGTTTTTGGTTTGAACGGGCTGGTTTTCCGCCACAGCCCAAGGGACTTTTTACGCTTTTCGCGAGCATTGGGCAAGCCCTCTACCCCCCCGTGATCTCCCCCAGTTGCTGGAAGTAGCCGAGGTAGAAGGTGATGATTCGCCACGCGATATAAATCATGACAAGCCCGTAGAGGATTCCGGGGCCGATGCGCGCGGCCATGCGAATGTTCCGGGAGCCTTCCTCCAGGTAGTATTTGCTGAGCCGCTTGAGGGTGACATCGAGAGACCCGCTGATTTCCCCTGAACTATAGAGATTGGCAAACATTTCGGGGAACTCGCGGGAGTCCCGCAATATCTCAGCCGGCGTACGGCCCATGCCAAATTCACTCCGCCACTTATGAACCTCCCGAAGCATCGCCGGCGAACCGCTCGCCGAAGCCGCCAGGGGCCATGCTTCCACAATGCCTTCGCCCGCGTTGATCAGAGCTTCCAAGGCCGCCGCGCAGCGAGCCAGCGCCATATTTCTTCGTCCGGTGCCAACCATCGGAATCATTCGGGTGATGCTTTCGAGCAAGGCGCGCCACGATTCGCCGCGCCGTCCTTGAGAGAGGAAAATGGAAATGCCAACGAGCACATAAAGCGGGATCAGCACACCGAAGGTCTTTGCTCCAAAGGCGAAAAGGTTACCCGTCAGAAACAGATCAGGGAACGCCAGGATGAACAGCGCAGCATGCAACAGGAACACTGGATACACCAACGCGCCCAATACGCGGCGGGCGACGTCGGCCCGCTCCAGATAGAATTCGTTGAGCAGGTTGAACGTCGCCTCCAGCCGACCACCCCGTTCACCCGCGTGAAGCAAGGCGAGGTCGAACTCCGGCATCCACTCGGGATGCCTGCCGAAGGCCTCGCTCACGGTCATGCCAGCCTCGATGTCCACCAACGCTTCCCGGATCGGCTGCCGGAATGATTGTCCGGGAGGGCTGCGATGCAAATGCTCCAACGCACGGGTGATGGTCAGCCCCGCCCCGGTCAGCTGCGCGAGCTGATGATAAAAATTCGCCCGGCGCGAGAATTGGCCGGGCGTGAAGAGCATGGGATGATGTGCGGAGGCTCCGCAGCGCTAAATCAAAGTGCGCCTTCGATCAGCGACTTCAGCTTCGGCTTGCCGCCCGAAGCGCCCAAGTGCTGCCCCACCACCTGGCCACCTTTGAACACGAGGAACATCGGGATGGAACTGACCCGGTAGTTCATCGCGAGCTCCTGATTATCGTCCACGTTGAGCTTGGCGATCTTGGCCTTGCCGGCGAATTCGTCCGCCAGTTCGTCCAGTGCGGGCGCAATCATTTTGCAAGGGCCGCACCATTCCGCCCAAAAATCCACGAGCACGGGGACGTTGGATTGGTTGATTTCCTTTTCGAAGTTGTCTTGAGAGAGGGTAACGATGTTTGCGGAGGCCATGATAAGTCTGGATTCAGGTTAAAAAATAAAGGCGGGGCTACTAAGCCCCGCGTTTGGAAGAGTGTCAATTACAACATCCAACCGAGGTAAGCGGACGAGAGCGCGGCAACCAGCCCAAGCACACCCGCAGCGATCGCCAGCACGGTGTCCACCGGACTGAGCCGACCGCCGGCGGCAGCAGCAGGGGCCGGAGCGCGACGAGGCGCAGGAGCGGGGGCAGCAGAACCGGGCTTAGGGGCGGGGGCAGCCGTGGCACGCGGGGCCAAGGTCGCGCCAGGAGCACCCGCCGGAGCGGCTGGTGCGGCGGGCTTGGAAGCAAATGAAGGAGCAGGGACAGAGCCGCCAGCGGGGCCACCCGGAGGAAGCGTGGGCAGCTTGATGGTGGGTGCTGCCGAGGGCTTCGGCGGAAGATTGATACGGACAGTCTCCTTCTTGGGTTGAACCTTGCCGGTTTCCTTTTTCGGAGGCAAAGCGCCCGACGGGCCACTAGGAATATTTTCAGCCATAATGATGACGTGGTGGCAAGCTAGGATTCGGCTCTATACCTGTCAAACCCTTATTCTTCAGCGGTCAGGACCGACCTCAAGCAACCTGGGAAGAACATTCGTCAATACGACGTTTGCGGTTTGGAGCGGCCTTGGGTAAATGTCTCCCATGCGTTTCATCGGCGGGGTCATCGAAAAGCTCCAGCGGCATCCCAAGCGAATCGTGTTCCCCGAGGGACACGAGCCGCGCGTGCTGCAGGCGGCACGGCAATTCTACTCGCTCCGGTTGGGCGCCCCGATTCTGTTGGGTGACCGCACGCGCATCAAAGAGACGGCCGCCGACCTAAGCGTCAACCTTGAAGGCATCCGCATCATCAACCCTGCCGAAAGCTCGGAGCTTGAGGAATTCAGCAAGCGCTTTAAAGCACTGCGCCGTTCCAAAGGCATGCGCACGATGGAAGCCACGGATGCCATGTCCCAGCCGAACTACTTCGGCGCGATGATGGTCGCCATGCATCAAGCCGACGGCATGGTTTCGGGTTCAACCGGTTTCACCGGCAGCGTGCTCCGCCCCCTGCTCCAGATCGTCAAGCCCGCGGAAGGCATCAAAACCACCTCCAGTTGCACGATCATGGAGGTTGAGGACACTGCCATCGGCGAAAAGGGGGTACTGTTCATGGGCGATTGCGACGTCATCCCTGATCCGACATCCGAGCAACTGGCTGACATTGCCGTCTCCATCGCCAAGTTCGCCCGCCAACTGCTCGGTGTTCGACCCCGCGTCGCGATGCTGTCGTTCGCCACCAAAAGCAATACCGCCCACCCCAGCATCGAGAAAATCCGGGCGGCCACCGCCCTCGCAAAACTGAAGGCAGAACAAGCCAAAATCGACATGCTTATCGATGGCGA
This sequence comes from Pedosphaera sp., assembly GCA_017853715.1. Classification (GTDB taxonomy): domain Bacteria; phylum Verrucomicrobiota; class Verrucomicrobiia; order Limisphaerales; family DSYF01; genus DSYF01. The sequence goes on along the minus strand of JAFMIZ010000060.1, from coordinate 8,006 downwards.
ACTTCAGGCCGACACCGCAATCATCCCCGAAGTGGCCGCACGCAAGATGTCCGACACAGATGTTTCAGGACGAGCCAACGTGCTCATCTTTCCGGATCTCAACTCCGGAAACATCGCCAGCAAACTCGTCCGGCACATGGCACGTGCCAATGCCTACGGTAACATCCTGCTGGGCCTGGACCGCCCGGCTGCTGACGTGTCGCGCGGCTCCAATGCGCATGACATCCTCGGCGTTGCTGCGATCGTTGGCGTGCAATGTGTCGAGTTCGAGAAGCTTTATCCTACCGCACCCCAAATTCCGCCCGACCTGCTCACCTATTGAGCCCCGTATCATGGCCATACCGACTCCTGTTAACCGTTCCCTGAACGAGATTCCGGTTTACCAACCCGGACGCCCGACCGAAGAAGTCGCGCGCGAACTGGGCATGCCGGTCTCGAACATCATCAAGCTTGCGTCGAACGAAAATCCGCTGGGCCCTTCGCCCAAAGCGATGCAGGCGATGCGCGACGTCATCGCGAACCTGCATTTGTATCCGGATGGCAGCGCGTTCCACCTGAAGCAAGCGCTTGCCAAAAAGCTCGGCGTGCAGACCGCCAATCTGATTCTCGGCAACGGCTCCAATGAGATCATCGAATTCATCGGGCACGCCTATATAGGGCCGGGGACGGATGTCGTGGTCTCTCAATATTGTTTTGCTGTTTATCCGCTGGTCACGAAGTTGTTCGGCGGTAATCTCATCACGGTTCCCGCCAAGGACTACGGGCACGACCTGCCGGCGATGCTCAAGGCCGTCACGCCGAACACGCGTGTGGTGTTCGTAGCAAATCCCAACAACCCTACCGGCACACTTGCGTCCAAGGATGACCTGCGCCGTTTTGTAGATGCCGTGCCGCCGCATGTGCTGCTGGCTCTGGACGAAGCTTACATCGAGTTTCTGGAGGACCCGGCGAACTTCATATCGGACATTCGCGATGGATGGCGTCAGAACGTTGTGATCATGCGCACGTTCTCCAAGATTTTCGGTCTGGCCGGACTGCGCCTCGGCTACGGCATCGCTCACTCTGACTTAATCGCTGCCTTCGAAAAGATTCGGCAACCGTTCAACACCAATGCCATCGCGCAAGCTGGAGCGCTCGCTGCATTGGCGGATGAGGAACACATTCGGAAGACGCGCGAGAACAACTCAGCCGGTCTGTGCTTCTTCGAAAAAGCCTGCGCCGACTTGAAGCTTCCCGTCATCCCCTCGGCGGCCAATTTCATTCTCGTGAAAGTCGGCGATGGCCAAGGTGTATTCAATGCTCTGCAGCGAGAAGGCGTCATTACCCGTCCCATGGGCGGCTATCAACTGCCCGAGTGGATTCGCATATCCATCGGCACACTCGCTGAAAACGAACGGTGTTTGGCCGCGCTAAAGCGGGTGCTGGCGCAGTAAACGCCCGTAGATCGATGGCTCTGGGGAAACCTCACTTCAGGGCTCCTTGAGGTAGCTCGCCACCTCCGCCCACGCTTGCATGACGTTGCGCATGGCTTCGAGGTGACGCATTTGGGTTTCCGCCCAAGCGCGACGTTCCGGCAAAACTTCTGCGAAGTTGATGTCCCCCGCACCATAGCGCGCATTGGCAACGCGCAGCACTGATGCGGCACGTGGCAGGATGTCCGACTCAAACGCTTCCGCCTCGGCCAAAGTCGTGGTCAGCCGAGCATACGCCTCATTTGCCCGCAGTTCCAGCTCATCCGCCGTTCGCCGCGCGCGTGCAGTGGCCGCCTCGGCACCAGCACGTGCTCGTTGCTCGTTGCCTCGGTTGCTGCTGAATAATGGCAGAGGGATGCTTAAACCCACGTCCAGAGTGTTCTCCTTTGTGGCTTCCAAGCGGTGATACAGAACCTCAACATTCACGTCTGGAATCCGCTCGGCACGTGCCAATTCAGCCCGGAGTTCACTGGCTTGAGCGTCCGCGCGTGCGTGCAGCAGTTCCGGGTGCGCGACCAGATTGCTGGCCACTTCAGATAGCGCGGGTATGTCGAAAGCGGTCGTAAGTTCACCGTGGAGCGAAGCCACGCGCAGCGTTGGATCGCCAATGCTGCCAGCCAGCGCATGCAATGCCTGCTCCCGCAGGACTTCGGCGCGTTGCAACTCCAGTTTTGCCCGGGCAACGTCCACCTCAGCCCGGGAAAGTTCGTCGGGCGTAACATCTCCGGCATCAACGCGCGACCTCGCGACTTTTGACCACGCTTGTGCGCTACTCAACAACTCGTGCTGGGTGTCACAGGCCTTTTCCTGATAGAGCGCCGTGGCGAAAGCGTTATGAACTCGCTTGCGCAATTCACGACGCGTGACGTCGAGGCCCCGAGCGGCGACTTCCTGTTCAAACAACGCGGCATCACGCGCGCGACTCAAGCGTCCACCAAGCGGGATGGGTTGCGAGACGCCCGCCACGTATTCCCGCTGATTTGAACCGTCACGATCCAGCGGGAGTTGTTGCGCACCGACCACCAGCGATGGGTTGGGCAAAGCGCCCGCCTGTAGGGCCGTGCCAGCAGCCGCCTCCACGCGGGCGCGAGCCTCAGCCAGTTGCGGATGCTGCCGCTCGGCGAGTTCTTGAGCCTGTTTGAGGGTCAAAGCGTCCAACTGGTTCGTGCAGGCGGGGTCTGCAAGCAACCAGACGCCCGAAAGCAGCAATATGAGTAACGGGAAAATTCTCATGCCAATGGTTCAGATGGAGGCGTGGGCCGGCCAAAGCGCAAATACATGGCGGGAACGATGAGCATGTTGAGCACCATTGAAGTCAGCAGGCCGAACAAAATCACAATGGCCATCGGGGTTTGGATTTCGTTGCCCGGTTTGTCACCGCCAAGGGCCAATGGAATGAGGGCCAGCCCGGCAGACATTGCGGTCATCAGGATGGGCACGAGTCGTTCAAGGGCGCCGCGACGAACGGCTTCGCGGAATTCGCTTACGCCCTCGTGTTCCTGCAGATGCCGAATGTGCGAGACCAGCATGATGCCATTCCGGGTGGCAATGCCGAACACAGTGATGAAACCGATGAGTGACGCAACGCTCATCACGCCTCCACCCACGAACACGCCAGCCACGCCTCCAATCAGCGCGAGCGGCAGATTCAACATGACGAGCACGGCGTCCCTGGCCGAGCGAAACGCGAGATGCAGCAGAAACCCAATCCCAACCACCACCGCCAGTCCCACCAGCATGAGAACCCGACGAGCGGATTCGGCGCTCTCGAACTGTCCGCCGTATTCCACGCGATAACCCGCAGCCGCCGCCATCACGGGTTCAATCCGAGATTCGCAATCACGCACCACGGACGTGATGTCCCTTCCAGCGACGTTGCAAGAAACCACAATTTTGCGTTCAACCTGTTCGCGGCTGATGGCATTCGGCCCCAAATCCTTCAGCACTTCGCCCAACTCCCGCAACGGGACGCGAGCACCTTGTGGCGTGTCCACCAGCAGACTGCCCAAGGTTTCCGGCGTCCAACTGGACAAAGCAGCCGACTTGCTGTCGATGCTGCCCGATGCGGTCAGCAATCCCATCAACGCAGTCTTCTCCTTGGTCAAGGTCACCGGACTCGCGTAGTCATCCAGTTTTACCACCAGGTCGTGCAGGTGGGTTCCCTCGATTACCGTTGTGATTTTGACACCTTGCACCGCCGCTTCAAGGGCACGAGACACCTCCCGCACCGAGAGGCCGTGACGCGCCAGTGCTGGACGGTCAAAATGCACGCGCAGATTGGGAACCTCCATTTGTTGCTCCAATGACAGGTCCACGACGCCCTCCACTTCAGAGATTGCGGCCTGCACCTGTTCGCCCAACTGGCGCAGGCGTTGCAGATCAGGCCCAAAAATCTTCACGGCCAGATTGGCGCGGGTGCCCGACAGCATGTGGTCAATCCGGTGAGAGATGGGCTGGCCGATGGTGATGTTCATGCCGGGCACGGTTGCGAGTGATTGTCGTAGCGCGGCCAAGAACTCCTGTTTGCTGCGGTCTTTCATCCGCAAGGCAACATCCAGTTCGGCGGCCTCCACGCCCTGCGCGTGTTCATCCTGTTCCGCCCGCCCGGTGCGGCGTGCCACCGAGACGACTTCAGGATGTTCCAGCAACGTTGCCTCCAGCAGACGCCCCAGCTTGTCGGACTCAGGCAATGACGTGCCCGGCAGCGTGACGGCACTGATGGTGAGTGAACCTTCGTTGAACTCAGGCAGAAACTCTCGCCCGAGAAACGGCGTGGCAGCCAGCGCGACGGAGAGCGCTGCCACCGCAGGTACGGTCACCCGCCCCGGCTGGTTGAGCGCTGCCTCCAGCCAGGGGGCGTAACGAGCTTTGAGCCACTGGGCAAACCGCGCTTCGTGCCCGGCCTGCACTGCGCGACTGTTAGGCAGCAGCAACAGGCACAATGCAGGTGTGACAGTAACGGCAACGAGCAGCGAGGCGAACAGAGCCACGAGATACGCGACTCCCAATGGCTGCAGCAAGCGCCCTTCCACACCGGTCAGAAAGAAGATGGGCACGAACACCATCGCAATGATCAGGGTCGCAAACACGATGGAACTGCGAATCTCGATGCTGGCACTCAGAACCACTTGAAGCGCACCGCGTCGGCGTTCAGGCTCCAGCAGGGCATTCTCCCGCAAGCGACGAAACACATTCTCCACATCGATCACCGCGTCATCCACCAATGCGCCGATGGCAATGGCCATGCCGCCCAGTGTCATGGTGTTGATGGTTGCACCAAACGCTTCCAGCACGAGCACCGCAGTCACCAGCGAAAGCGGGATGGCCGTGATGGTTATCAACGTGGCGCGCACGTTGGCGAGGAACAACAGCACCACCACAATGACGAGAACGACACCCTCAACCAAAGCCATCTCGACATTGCGCACCGCGACTTCGATGAAATTCGCCTGCCGAAACACGTCGGGATGGAGTTTGGTTCCGGCGGGGAGCTCGGTTTGAAGCTTCTCAATGACCACATCCAATTGGCGCGTGAGTTCAAGCGTGTTCGCTCCGGGCTGTTTGGAAACAGAAAACAACACGGCGGGTTTGCCGTTCAACGAAGCTTCACCCCGGCGGGGCGCTTCGCCCATCCGCACTTCACCGAGATCCCCCACCCGGATTGGAGCCCCATCGCGCACGGTCACGACGGTATCGGAAATGTCCGCCAGCGAATGGATACGGCCTTCGCCCGTCACGAGCCATTCGCTGCCGTGCTGCACCAGCACGCCGGCGGAGACGTTTTCGTTCGCATCAGCCAAGACCTGCATCACGCTGCCCAAGCTGACCTCATGCGACGCCAGCAAGGCCGGATTCAAGACCGCTTGAAACTGCCGTTCGCCGCCGCCCATCAACGTCACCTGGGCCACTCCGGGCACGGAGAGCAGTCGTTGCCGCACAAGGATGCCACCCAGCTCGCGCAGCCGTCCGGGCGATTCTGTATCCGAGGTCATCGCCAGGAACATCACCTCGCCCATGATGGACGAAGCGGGCGCAAGCAGCGGTTGCTCCACGCCGTAAGGCAGTGTCCCTGTGATGGTGGAAATCCGCTCGGCAACAGTCTGCCGTGCTGCGCGCATGTCGGTTCCCCAATCGAACTCCGCCCAGACAATGGAAAGTCCGACCGCCGTGGAAGAGCGGACCCGCCGCACATGCTGTGCACCATTAAGCGACGATTCGATCGGGAGTGTGATCTGGCTTTCCACCTCGGTGGGCGACATGCCGTGCGCCTCGGTGATGACGGTTACGGTCGGCGCGGTGAGGTCGGGAAACACATCCACCGGCATGCGGGTGGTTGTGTAGAGGCCCAGCCCGAGCAAAACCGTCGCCGCGGCCAGCACCAGGGCGCGATTGTGGAGCGACCAGCGGATGAGATGGTTCAGCATGGCAGCTCCTCAGTGTGCATGACCATGGGCCGGAATTGCCCCCGTGGCTGAGGACAACCGGATGGCATGCGCGCCACGCGTGACAACCCGTTCGCCTTCCTCGAGGCCGGACAACACTTCCACCCAATCGCGATCACGGATGCCAAGGCGAAGTTGTCGCTTCTCGAAGGTTTCGCCCGCCACCTGTACGTAAGCCACGAACCAGCCCCCCTCCTCCACTAGGGCCGAGTCAGGAATGGCCAAAGCACTCTGCGTGTGCGCCGTCGCGACGTGCAGGGTGATTTGCTGGCCGATGCGGAACTGGGTGTCCAAGTTGGGCATCTCGTAGATGAGGGGAACGGTTCTAGTGCGAACATCAACTTCACGTCCGAGTGAAATGAGCGCCCCTCCTCCTTCGCCGGTGACGGGTAGCATCACTCGTTCGCCACCACTCAGTTCCACCGAGGCATTTGCCGCTTTTCCGAGACTTACGACCACAGCCTCAGGCACACGCGCCTCAAGCCAGATTGCGTCGGAGTTCAACACATCAAACACCTTCTGTCCGGACGAAACCAAATCGCCGGGGCCCGCAGGAAGGGCGTTAAGAACGCCGTCAAAGGGAGCGCGCAGTTCGATGCTCAGTGGATCGCCCGGCGAATTGCTGCGAGCCGATTTGAACGTTGCGAGTATAGCGGCTGCCGCGTCATGCCGGGCTTGGGCGGATTGATAGGCCAGCTCGCTTTCCTCGAGTTCGCGTGCTGATCTGGCCTGCGCAGCTGCTAATTGTTTCGTTCGCTGATAAGCGGACTCTGCTTGAACCAGCGTTGCTTTGGCGATGGCGAAGTCCGCCTCAGCCTGAGCAACTGCAGCTGCCGCATCGGAAAAGGTGGGACGCAGAACCAGCAGCACCTGATCCGCTTCGACGCGATCTCCGGGGTTGGGAAATGCGCCACCAGGCGCGCCGGCAAGTTGTCCAGCAAGCGGTGCGACAACGTTTGCCTGAGTTCCGGGCTTGGGTCTGACTTGGGCAGACAATCGAACGGTCTCAGTCAAAGAACGTCGCGATACTCGGGCGGTTTCCGTTTTGACCTTCCACTGTTGCTCCTTGAGAAAACTTAAACCCTCGGGCGAGTCAGCAAACTCACCATGCGCCGCGTCATGAGCGTCAGCGAAAACCTTGACCACACCCAAGGCGACATTCGCATTCGATCCGTCCGTAGGGATCTGTAGCGTCAACTGCCAGTCACCCGCCTCGGGGAATACAAGGTTCGGCAGATAGATGCCAGCGCGTGCTGGGGCGGCCTCGGCGCGCTCCACCTTGGTCTCACCTTGCTGGAGGACAAACTTGACCGCGCCCTCCCGCCGCGGCTCCAGAGTTTGCAAATCCGTGATGTGCGTGATGAAGGTGGCAGGTTCGCCCGCCACCAAGGCTGGATGCTCGGCAAACACCTCGTAACGATCCGACCAAACAGTGATCTGGGACGTCTGTTCAGGGTGCTCAGGGCCATGAGCATCGTGACCGTGGGCATCATGGTCGTGTGAGTGATTGCAAGCGACCAACAGTGCCGCAACGGAGACAGGCAAAACGGATTTACAAATGTACATCGGACTAAACTAGTTGAGGTTCATCGCTCGCGGCGAACGCCACGAGCAACTTAGCCAACGCACCTCAGGCGTTGACCTTCGGGATTCCAGCGACTTGGCCTAAAGAAATGAATCAGGCCGCGGGCGGGCCGCGAGGATTTGTGGGTGCAGAAAATGTATCCGCGGGTGAGAAAGTCGGCTGGCTGAAAGTCAATTCGTGATAATCGGCGATCGGAGCGCCCGGGGCAACTGTGTCGGGCGGCAGGAATAGAGCGAGGACATCGATCGAGACGCGCTTCCCTAGGAGCGGCACGTCATGCTCAGAAGCCGGATGCGGCTGGTGCTGGTGATGATCGTCATGGTGCGTTGAAGTTTCAAGATGATGGTTATCGGCACCGTGAAAAGCTTCTGCACTACGGGGAATGCAATGCAGCTCGCTCTGGAGATGCACCCGTAAATGATGGATGTGCGACGTAAACGCCAGCGCGAGCAGGACACAAAGCCAGCCCCACCCCCTGGTGGGGCCTTGAGGAGCTTGTAATAGCCG
>JAFMIZ010000157.1 GCA_017853715.1 Pedosphaera sp. | reverse complement strand
GACAGCACCGAGGCGTAGATTTGATCCTCGCGGCTCTTCATGTCGCGGAAACGCCACTCGTATTTCGGCACGGTGTGAAAGGGCGTGTGCGGCTCGTGCATCCACAGGTTGATGAAGAACGGCTTTTTCGCCACCGCGCTCTTCTCGATAAAGGCGATGGCGTGCCGCGCATCCTCATGCACCGGCATCTGCTCACCCGCGCAGTTGAACGCGCCGTATTCGTCGTAGCCATAGACCTTCGGCAGCGGCGAATCGGGGATCATGTCATTCGAGAGATGCCACTTCCCGAAGTGCGCCGTCGCATAGCCCGCGGACTGCAGCATCTTCGGCAGCGTCGGCGTCTTGGGGTCGAGCCAGTCCGGCATGTTGCGCTGCGCGTTGTTCTTCACCCACGCGAAGTGGCCATCAATGTTGTAGCGGGCGGGGAAATGTCCCGTCATCACCGCCGTGCGGCTCGGCGAACACACGCCGCTGGCGACGGTGAAGCGCGTGAAGTCCGTGCCCTCGCGCGCGAGCCGGTCAATGTTCGGCGTCTTCACATACGGATGCCCGTGGCACGACAAATCGCCCCAGCCCCAGTCATCGGCGAAGATGAAGATAATGTTGGGCCTCGATGTATCGGCAGCGAGAACCGATGCGTGCGGTGTTAGCATCACTGCGAGGACAAGTGCGATGGCGTGTTTCATGGATTTCAAGAGTTTTACTCCCACTCCAGACGGATGAACTCCGGTGCCGGGCCATTCCAGAGCAGTGGCGCTGTGGCTGGTGTTCCGCGCTCGGTGAAGTGAGCGCAAAGGCCGAGTTGATCGATTTGGGACCATGACTTCAGCGTTTCGGACATCGAGGCGAAGTCGTTGTGTTCCAACATGATTGACTGAGAGTCGTCGCTGCCTTGAATCTCACGCTCGCAAATAAAGGTTGCCTTGGGGCCTCGATAATTGCGCCACTCGTTTTGCTGGAGCACCACGGTGAGCTTGTTGGTCTGCGGGATCTTGAGCGTGAGTTTCAGCTTCGAGCCGTCGGGACCGCGATACAGTGGGTCGGTGACCTTGCGGGTCCACGTTTGCTGGTGAGTCGGATTGCCAGCATTGATCTGGTACCAATCGCGCAGGCCGTGCGCGAAGTCGTCGATGAGGGTGCTTGGTTTCGCGGTGAGCTTCGGGTTCGCTTGTTTGACCTCGGCGGCGCTGTGCGAATGCAGCAGGCTGCTGATGCAGACCTCGGTCACGGATTTCGGATTGCCGGGGAGAGCTGCCAGTGACACTGGTTTGGGCAGCGTGTGATACACGTTGGCGAAGGCGAAGAGTGGCATATCCAGCGTGTGCAGCGGGAGCCTGGCGATGAAACTGTCGCCCTCGCGCGTGACCTCGGCGCTGCGCCAGAAGCGGGCACGTGGATCGGGATCGACGCTGTAGTAAATCTCCACGCGAGCGACGGGCAGCGTTTTCGCGTCGGGAGTGACGCGGAGTATCGGCGCGTCGTCATTGGATTTCAGCCGGAGTTCGCTCTGCGGCGTTTCCGGCAAGGCGGAACCGCCTTTGAGGTAATGATCCATCCACAGCGGCATCGCGACCGCGACTTCGGGAATGAGGCGGTGATTCAGATGCGGGCTCCAACTGTATCGCGTCGGCTGGTTCTTGATGAGCGCGTTGGTGCGATACACGTCGTCCATCCAACCGTGGAAATCGTTGGTGCCGCTGCGATGCAGCACAGGGCACTGGATGCGCGGCGCGTAGCTCTCGAAGCTCAGCGTGCGAGCAAACACCTCGACGTTGCCTTTGACGTAATCCTGTTGCGCCGTACCACCGAGGAAAGGATGCGGCTGCCAACGCCAGCCCGAGCCACCCACCGCAGGCACCGCCGCCTTCACGCGATCATCGCTGCCCGCCACATACATCGTGAGGTTGCCGCCCATCGAGAAGCCATGAACTCCGAGCCGCTGCGTATCCACCTCCGGTTGTTGTTCGAGGAAGGTCAGCCCGCGGCGGCAGCCAAGCGTGAGCAGATACCAGTTGTTGTTCTTCGGATGCTCTCGGTCCTCGAAGAACTGCGTCGGCCCCGGGAGCATCGAGGCGTAACCAGGCACATTGAGTTGTGAAGGATCGACCGCGCCCCAGTCCGTGTTCGGATCGCCGGGTTGCGCACCTTCGGGCGAGTTGAAGGGCGATTTGCCCGTGCCATGGCCGCCCCAGTTCACTGACAGCGCCGCGTAACCGCGCACAACGAGCAGTTTCACTTCGCTCAAAGACGCCCGCTGCCCGCCGCCATGGATGTGCATCACCGCCGGCAGCTTTTCTTTTGCGCCCTCGGGAAAACCGTAGATCGCCGCCATGCGTGCGGGCTTGCCTTTGAAGTGGCCGACCAAATACCGCACATGCCGGAACACGCCGCCGTCTTCCTTCCACTCGCGGATCACTTCGACCTCGATCGGGTCTTTACGCGGATCAAAATCGGCCCACAGCTCGGCGACGGACTGCGGAACGTCTTCGGCAGCGAAGAGGCGATGCAGGTCGAGCAATGACAGCGAAGCCAGAGCGGCTCCGGTTTGAAGGAAGGTGCGTCGGTTGGTTTCGAGGTTCATGGTGGTCGGTGGAGGAATGATTTGTGATCAGAGTTATCGCACCAGCAGCGCGTCGGCCTTGGTGCATTCACCTGCTTGGAAGAGCGGGCCGAGGTCGGGCACGTCGATAAGTTTGCGATGCTGGATGTTGGTGTCGGCTTTGTCGGCGGGCATGGCATAGCCGAGTAGTTGCCAGGACTTCGTGCGCGTTTGATGCGTGAGGTATTGGTGACGGTTTTGGAGCTTGGCGTGTTTTTCGTGACCGGCGGGATACGGGTTCGCAAAGGGCAGCTTGCGGCATTGCAGCGCGGGATCAGTGGTGAGGATGTATTCGCCGGTACCGCCGTCTTGTAGGAGGAAGATGGGCTTCGAGTGCCTCACGGGCTTGGAGTAAAGCTGGCAGACGGCCTGCGCATCGGGCGCGGGTTTTTCGAGCGTGGGCTGCGGCGGGGCTTTGTCGGCGCGTTTGATGTAGAGCGGCAGCAGCGGTGTGTCGCTCTCCTTGAACTCGACGGGATGCAGGTCGGTGAAGGACTCGAGTTTGCGGCCTGCCTCGGCCACTTCCTGAAGCGTGCCGATGACCATGTAGGTGCGGCGGAAGAAACAGTCGCCGGGCGCGATGAGCACGCGGTTGACCGTTGCACCCGCCGACAAGACCCCGACCTGCTTCGCGCTGGCCACCTGGCCGAAGACTTCCTCGACGCGATCCGACTCATCGAATGCGAATATGGTGTAATCAACCTCGTCCTCCAGTCTGCCCCTCGACGAAAAGGCAGGCATCGGCCCGCTGGCGTAAGCCCAGTGTGTGCGGGGTCCGTTTGGAAACATTTGCGGTGGGTTCCCGCCAAGTGCTTGTCCCACGTGTGTGAGGCCCAGAACCTGGGTATCGTTTGTCCATGTAAGCAGCGGGTCTCCGAGAAGTTTCGTCACCGTCGCCTCATCGTCCCCCAGCTTGATGGAGTAAAACGCCTTATCTGAATAGCCCGGAGCAAACCGAGTGCCCTCATTGAGGCCAAAGAGGAGCCGTGCCAGCGGGTTCAAGCCTTTGCTTCTCCCCGACTGCGCGGATTTGAACATCACAAGCACCAACATCGCCGTGATCAACAATGCGGCCAAGCCTAAGAGCCAGGGCCATTTTGCCCTGACCTTTCCGCGTGATTCATGTTTCATTGGTTTCATGATTGATCGGAAAATGCTTCAAGCGCTCTGCGGCGGATGCTTTTCACGGTTTCTCCTGCTTTCGTGGGT
>JAFMIZ010000001.1 GCA_017853715.1 Pedosphaera sp. | reverse complement strand
ATCCTGCCGGCGGCGGGCTCCGTCGTCCTTAACTTCGACGACCAGCCCACCACGAACTTCACCCTGAACAGCGGGGTGGCCCTGACCAACGACCTCACGTTCCAGGTCGGCGGCAACAACGCCACTGTCGGGGCGGTCACGCTCGCCGGCCCGTTGGGCGGCAACGGCGGATTGGTCAAGACCTCGGCGGGCACGCTCATCCTTGCCGCCGCCAACACCCGCACTGGCCCCACCACCGTCAACGCCGGCCGGCTGACCATTAAAGTCGCTTCCCTCGCCGCCGGTTCCACGGTCTCCGTGGCGGCGGGTGCGGTGCTGCAATTGGACTTCACCACCACCAACGGGGTCGCCGGCTTTGTCACCAACGGCGTCAGCCTGCCGGCGGGCGTTTACCATGCCGCCAACGCGGCCCCCTTCATCGCCGGCACGGGCAGTTTGCAGGTGGCTGCCGTCGGCCCCGGCGGCCCGGCCACGCTGACCAACAGCTTCAGCGGCACAACTCTTAGCCTCTCCTGGCCCGCGGGCCAGGGCTGGCGCCTGCAACAGCAGACCAACGCCCTCAGCGCGGGGCTCTCCACCAACTGGATATATGTAACCGACGGCCCGGTGAGCAGCACCAACATCACGGTGGACAACACCAGGCCGACCGTGTTCTACCGGCTGGTCTACCCTTGAGGGAGTCCCTGGTCGGGGGGGCCGTGGTCTTTTTTGGGTTGGTCGGATCGGTTGGTTCCGCCGGCGCGCGCGATGAACCCAAGCCGGAACGATGCGGTTCAACCTGGCAACGGCAGCTCAACCACAGATGGACGCAGACACCGAGGGGGCGACGTGAGGGATGGCAATCACCTTCCGGTGAATGTCATGTTCGGTCCAAGGGGTTCAAACTTCATGCCTGATCTGCGCTCGTCTGGGTCCCTCTGCGGTTTAAGGTTCAGAAAACCATTTTTCATCAGGTTAATCCGGGGCATCCGTGGTAAAGTTTTGGTTCCGTCTCCATCCCAGGACGGGGCTGGAGCTGGCAAGCCCTGTTCATCCTGATTCTCCAAGAACTCACACCCGTTGTCGGTCTGCCAGGTCAGGCGGGTGAGATCCACGCCATGCCCGGCGAGGTGGACCGAGAGTTGTTCGGCCAGGAAGGTGGCGTAGCTCTTGGAGAGTTCATCGGCATGGCCGGTGAAGCAGGCTCCGCTGACCGGCTCGCGGGCCGTATATTGGAAGCGGGGCAGCTTGAGGTGGGTCATCTGGGGCCAGTGGTGGGGAATGTCCTGCAAATACTTGGTATCGGTGGAGAGCTGGCCGAAGAGGAGCCGGAGAGATTTGACCGAACGAAGTTGCTTCTTGGTGGCGGTCTTTTTCTTGCGCGGACGGGTCAGTTGATGCTGGCGGATGATGCGGGCGATGGCGTTGTGGGAACAGGGCAGCTGGAACTCGTGCTTGAGGCGTTCAGCACCGAAGGCGGTTTGTTGGCGGAGCTTGACGATCTGGCCTGCCAGAGCGGTGGAAGTTTGATGGGGGCAATGTTTGGGGCGGCGTGAGAGTTCGGTCAGCGCGGAAGGCTTGCCGGGGACATGCCGACGAAGCCATTTGCGGACGGTGTTGCGGGAACAGCCGAACTCCCGGGCGGCGGCCTTGAGACCGTGCTTGCGGGCGAAGGCGACGAGCTTTTGATGGAGCCAATGACGGTCGGTGCGCATGCGATAGAGTTCAAAGTAGGTGCTGTGCACGCCGGGAGGATGGCAAGTTTTGCGCGCCGCTGCTGCGCCCCCTCCGGAGGAGGCGCAGCAGCTCAACCTTGCGGCGGTAACTCATCACCTTAAGCGTGACCACAGGGGGTCACGATCTATCCAGCCTCTCCCATTCTCTCACAAAATAGTAGTTGCGCTGCAGCCGCTTTGACCCTATCTCTTTCCCTCGCCGAAGGTTTAGTAGCTGCGGTGGTAAGCGGTAGATTTAAGGCGCAGCAGCTTCCCCAAGTTCAACATTCAACCTCTTTAAGGTTATCTGGATTCCTTCGGCACACATCCGTTTCTTATGAATAACGCGAACAACAACAATTCGCAGCCTGATTTAGGTTCTGGCTATCTCGAAATCTCGGAAAAGGGTTTCGGTTTCCTGCGCACCGCGCAAAGCCATTATCACCCCAAGCCCACCGACATTTTCGTCACGCCTGACACTATCAAGCGTAACTTTCTGCGCGAAGGCGCTTTCATCGAGGGCACCACGCAGCCGCCCCATCGCGGCACCAGCCCACAGTTGAAATCGGTCCAGAAGGTAAACGGCATGGCGTTTGAGGATTACGTCAAGGCGTCCCGCTTTGAAAACCTCACCACCATTGACCCGATCGAGAAATTCAAGCTGGAGACGACCTCCGATGTGCTGGAGACCCGCATCATTGACCTCGTGACGCCCATCGGTAAAGGCACACGCGGCCTGATCGTCGCGCCGCCGCGCACGGGCAAGACCACCGTGCTCAAGCAGCTTTGCAATTCCATCACCACCAATCACCCGGAAGTTCACGCCATGGTCCTGCTCATCGACGAGCGCCCCGAGGAAGTCACCGACTTCCAACGCTCCGTGAAAGCCGAAGTGGTGGCGTCCTCGAACGACCAGGACATTGATACCCACGTGCGCCTTTCGCGCTTCATGATCGAACGCTGCCGCCGCATGGTGGAAGCGGGCAAGGACGTGTTCGTCCTGCTCGACTCACTCACCCGCGTCGCTCGCGCTTACAACAGCGCCCACGGCGGTTCCGGACGCACGATGACCGGTGGTGTGGACGCCCGCGCCCTAGAGATCCCGCGCAAGATGTTCGCCTCCGCCCGCAAGATTGAAAATGGCGGCTCGTTGACCATCATCGCCACCGCACTCGTGGACACCGGCTCCCGCATGGATGAACTCATCTTCCAGGAATTCAAGGGCACCGGTAACATGGAGATCATCCTCGACCGCAAACTTTCGGATCGGCGCCTGTTCCCCGCGCTGGACATCCCGCGCAGCGGCACCCGCAAAGAGGAGAAACTGTTCCCCGCGAAGAATCTCGACGCCATCCGCAAACTGCGCCGCATGATGGTGGACTTGAATCCGATCGAGGCCATGGAAACCCTCCAGAACGCCTGCCGGAAATACAAGACCAACGACGAGCTGCTCGCTCAACTCAAGTAGCGCTGCATCGCGCAGCATCCTATGCCGCGCAAAACGCCATCCAAAGTTCCCACGGAACTGCACTCGCGTCCGCCGCTGGAGCGGATGCTCCGGATTCATCAGGCCATTCAGGCAGGCCAGTATCCTAACGCGACCAAGCTCGCGGCGGAGATCGAAGTGGTCGTGAAAACGATTCACCGCGACATCGCTTTCATGCGTGATCGCATGAATCTGCCGATTGAATTCGACACCCGGCGGAATGGCTATTTCTACACGAGTGAGGTCAGCTCATTCCCCTCGTTGCAATTGACCGAGGGTGAGTTGTTCGCGCTCTGTGTGGCGGAGAAGGCATTGGAACAATATCGCGGCACCAGTTTCGAGAAGCCGTTGCTCTCCGCCCTCCGCAAGATGGAGCAGTCCCTGCCGGATACCATTTCCATCAATCTGGGTGAGCTGGGCGAGGCCATTTCGTTCCGGACCCGCGCGGAGCCGATTCTAAACCTTGGCATTTTTGATGTGCTGGCGAAGGCTGTTTCCCAACACCAGCAGCTGGAGTTGGATTATCGCAAGGCCGGATCAACCACTCCGGAGAAGCGGGTCGTGGATCCGTATCACTTGGCCAACATCAACGGGGAGTGGTTTCTGTTCGGCTTCGATCACCTGCGTAAGGACATTCGCACCTTCGTGCCGGCGCGGATCAAATCGGCAGCACGGACGGGCAACACTTTCCAGCGTCCGCAGGGGTTCTCGCTGGAGAATCGGTTGCGGGATAGTTTCGGCGTTCACTCTGGGCACGGGCAGTTCAACGTGGTGCTGCGCTTCTCCAAGAGCGTGGCGGATTACATCCGCGAGAAGCGCTGGCATGATTCCCAGGAGTTGCGTGAGCTGCGTGACGGCGACCTGGAGTTGAAATTAAAGCTGTCTAGTTTGGTCGAGATCGAGCGCTGGGTGTTGAGTTGGGGCGGGCACGCACGGGTCCTGCAGCCGCCCGCATTGCGCGAATCGGTCCGCAAAGCAGCACGCAAGTTGTTGGCCGACCGATGCGTATCATCTTAGGTTGAATTCTGGCTCTGCCTGCTAACTTTTGCAGTCGCACTCCCGCTCTGGCAATTCATTCTTCAAAACTCTACCCTGCCGCATGGCTGATGCACTGCCGCCGCTGATTCCCGGGACGCTCTACCTCGTTGCCACGCCCATTGGCAATCTGGAGGACATCACCCTGCGCGCTCTTCGCGTCTTGCGTGAATGTGACGTGGTGGCTGCCGAGGACACGCGTCGCACTGGTCAACTGCTCCGACACTTTGAGATCAGCAAGCCGTTGCTCAGCTATTTCCAGTTCAATGAAGCCCGTCGCAGCGAGGAAATCATCGAACGCCTGGCGCGTGGCGAAAAGATTGCGCTCGTGACCGACGCAGGCACGCCCGGCATCAGCGACCCTGGTGAGCGAGTGGTGCGTGCGGCGATTGCGGCGGGCCAACGCGTGGAATCTGTTCCTGGCGCGTGCGCGCTGGTGGCGGCATTGACCGCCAGCGGCTTGCCCACCGACGAATTCCATTTTGTCGGCTTCCTGCCGCACAAGTCCGGCCAGCGACGTAACGAACTGACCCGGCTTGGTCAATTGACGGGCACGCTGGCACTCTATGAATCACCGTATCGCATCGAGAAGCTGCTGGGAGAACTGGCCGAAGTGATGCCCGACCGCACGGTAGTGCTCGCCCGGGAACTAACCAAGAAGTTTGAGGAATACCTGCGTGGCACACCGGCTGAGTTGATTGAAGCCACCAAGACTCGCACCCTGAAGGGCGAGTTCGTCGTTATGGTGGCGGCTGTGTGAGGTCGGCGTTTGAGCCGACAAATTCTTGCGCTGGTGGAGGCACCGCGTTGGAATGTCCTCGGCCCAAGCCTGTTTAGCCGTGAACGGGAGCCGCTTCGGGGCTTACATTTTGCGGTGCGCCCTTTCCCTTGCCATGGTCCAAGTTGACGAATTGATTCGTTTCAAGGATGTAGAGCACGATGGTGAACTTGCCCACGGCCTCCGTTTTAGCTACCTCGACCGCCTCATGCTTCCCGCGGAAGCGCTTGGCGGCCATCGGGTTCTTGGTCCATTTACCAGCGGAGGAAAGATACTCGAGGGTGGCGTCGTTTTCGATCAGAATACTCATGACCGACCAGTATGTCAGAGTCGCCGGAGCTTACACGACAAATCCCAACATATTTACCCAAGCCAGGCAGATTCAGCTCGCACTATGCGTTTCGGGCAACAAGCCGATTAAAAAGTCACGGTTACTTGCGGACACGGCGCAGCACCTCTTCGCAGACATTCTGGGCGGCGGCGGGTTTCCCGATGGATCGCGCCGCCTTGGCCATAGCCGTTAGCTTTTTGGTCTCCAGCAGTTGTGTGATGCGGTGGGACATCTCTTCCACGCGGTTCGCCTTGATGGCCGCCCCGGCTTGCAGCAGGAAATCACTGTTGGCGGCTTCCTGACCGGGGATGGGATTTACCACTGCCATGGGCAAACCGCTAGCCATGGCTTCGGAAGTGGTCAACCCGCCCGGTTTGGTGATGACCATATCGGACACGGCCATCAGTTCGTTCATGTTGGAGACGAAACCAAGCACGTGCGTGGGATGCTGGCGGTCTTGCGCGGCGACTTCGTAGCGTAAATCGGCATTGCGTCCGCACACGACCATGGTCTGAAACCGCGTGGGGATTTTGTCCAGTTCGGCCAGCGTCTCCGAGATGGGGCCCCAGCCAAAGCCCCCGCCGAGCAGCAGGATGACGGGTTGATCGTCCCGCAGGCCGTAACGTCGGCGGACCTCTTTGGCGTCCACTTCCTTGGTGAACTTGGAGGAAATGGGGATGCCGGTGGCGGCGATGTTCTGCTTGTCGGCTCCGCGCGCCAGCAATCGGGCCGAAGTGCCTTCCGCTGCGACACAATAGAGGTCCACGCTGCTCCCCATCCAGAGGGCGTGTGCTTCAAAGTCGGTGATCACACTCACGATGAACGGGTGATGCGCTTTTTCGTCCTTGCCCATGCGGTCGAGCACTTCGATCGGCGAGTAGTGGGTGCAGATGACCACATCAGGCTTGGTGCGTTTGATATGGCGTTCCAGTTTGAGCGTGGACGTGGGTGTGAAGACGCGGCGCAAGCGGCTCATCTTTACGACGACTTTTGGGTCGTCTGTCTTGCTGAAAAGCATCCCCCAGATCTCCGGGGCATGTTCGATCAGGGTTTTGTAACCGTCGGCATGGATGCGCCGGTGCAAGGGCGAGAAGAATTTGACGAGGTCGATTTTCTCGACGGTGTCGTGCGGACGTATGGCTTTCCACGCCTCCTCGATGGCTGCTGCCGCCGCTAAATGTCCCCCCCCGGCCGTCGCCGTCGCAATGAGCACGTTCATGCGCGTAATGTGAGCGAGGGCGGGGGCGGGGGGAGGCGGAAAGCATCACGCTAAGATCGCAAAGGTTTCCAAGAACCCAAAAAGAAGCTTTGGGACCTTAGCCCCTTTGCGTTGGACATTGAAGTTAGTTCCCCGCAAACGCTTCAACGTGCCGTTCAAGGCGTTGCTGAATGCTGCCGCAGACCGCTTCGCAAAGGTCGAAAATACCTTGATCCGCGATGGCGTAGTAAACATTCAGCCCCTTTTTTCGACGCTTGAGGATGCCTGTTTCAACAAGAACTTGCAAATGACGCGAGGTATTGGTCTGCGTCAGCCCCGTCTCCTCTACCAGTTCGCCGACGCTCATCTCGCCCGATTGCAGGGTGTGGATGAGCCTAAGTCGGCTGGATTCACTCAACGC
The DNA here is from genome assembly GCA_017853715.1 of Pedosphaera sp. Lineage (GTDB taxonomy): Bacteria > Verrucomicrobiota > Verrucomicrobiia > Limisphaerales > DSYF01 > DSYF01. The sequence goes on along the minus strand of JAFMIZ010000001.1, from coordinate 131,111 downwards.
CTTAAAACGCCGGGCGATAAGTTCGAGGGCATGATCAGACAATGCTTTGGGGGCGGGCGTCTTTGGCATAAAAACAAATTCGACTTGCGGTAACACTATATGAGCATATAGTCATTATGTCAACGTTGTTCAGTTCAGGCGTGGCACAGATTAGATCCAAACACATTCAGCTTATGAAAATGGAAAATGCGATTCGTATTCTCGCCGGCACCATGGTGCTGATCAGCATCTCGCTGGCGCATTGGGTCAGCCAATGGTGGTTGCTGCTCGGCGTGTTCGTCGGCTGCAATTTGATTCAATCGGCAATCACCGGTTTCTGCCCAGCGGAAATCATTTTGGGCAAACTGGGTGTCGGCAAAAAAGGGGGATCATGTTGCGGGTCCTGACTGGTATTGGCATCGGAGCGGCGATCGGGGCGTTGATGGGATACCTTGGCCAGTGTTCGTCAGGAACCTGTCCCCTAACCTCAACTTGGTGGCGCGGGGCGATTTATGGGGCGGCGATGGGCACGCTTTTCTCGTTGGCGGCGGCCCGGCATTGAGGTGATTGAGCTGAGGATGCCACTGCGGGTTCATACCGGCTGAAAACCTTTGGAGATTTATGATGAGAGGAATCCAAATCGGCATTCTCCCACTGTTGCTGCTGGCGATGGTGGGATGCAAACCTGCGCACGAACGTCATGGCCATGATTCGTTGCCCGCAGCTGCCGTGAAAACGGATGTTGCCGCCGCGAAAATGTTGCGGGCGAAGGAAGAAGTCGTGGGCACCGTGCGTTCAAAGACGCGCGCAGTGATCGAAGCGCGCGTGGGTGGTCGGATCGAGTCTCTGCCGGTGAGCGCAGGACAATTGGTGAAGAAGGGGGATTTGATCGCGCAGCTCGATGTGCGCGAAGTTCAGGCGCGTCTGGACCAAGCCAAGGCAACCTTGGAGCAGGCGAACCGGGACTTGGCGCGTTATCAAGAACTCATCAAACAGAATGTGCTGACGAAGGCGGAGTATGACACAGCCGAGGCTCGCCAGCGTATTGCTCAGGCGGCACAGACGGAGGCTGAGACGATGTTGGGTTATGCCAAAGTCACCGCTCCCTTCGACGGCGTCATCACACGCAAGATTTCTGAGGTTGGCGACATCGCGGCGCCGGGCCGGGGCATTGTGGAGCTGGAGGATCCCGAGGCGTTGCGTGTGGAGGCAAACGTGCCTGAGGGGCTGGTTCGCTTGATCAAGCTGGGGGATCACATGGAGGTGGACAGTGTTGAACTTAGCAGGCCAGTGAAGGCGTTTGTCAGTGAGATGGCGCCGTCGGCGGATCCGGCCAGTCGAACGTCGCTCGTGAAGCTGGATTTGCCCGGTGGCTCAAGCCTCCGTTTGGGGCAATTTGTGCGCGTGGCGGTGCCGGTGGGTGAGAAGTCCTCGTTGCGCCTGCCCGAATCGGCCGTCGTGGTGCGGGGCCAGCTGGAGATGGTGTTCGTTGCAACCAACGATACCGCTCAGATGCGGCTGGTGAGGACCGGGCGTAAGGAGCTGGGACAGGTTGAGATTGTTTCGGGTTTGTCTGCCGGAGAACGCGTCGTGGTGGATGGCGCCCAGACGCTGTTGGATGGTCAACCTCTTCAGGTGCAGCCATGAGCCAGGGAGAGGGTAAGCAAAGAGATGGGGTCGCCTTGGGCATTGCTGGACGCATTGCCAGGATATTCATCAATTCCAAGCTCACGCCGCTGATCATCATCAGTTCGGTGCTGCTCGGTTTGGGTGCCATCGTGATGCTGCCGCGGGAAGAGGAGCCGCAGATCAAGGTGCCGATGATCGATGTCCTGGTCTCCATGCCAGGATCGGGTGCCAAGGAAGTCGAGGAGCGCGTCACGCGGCCGCTGGAGAAGTTGCTGTGGGAGATTCCCGGCGTGGAATACATCTATTCCACTTCAAGTGAGGGGCAGTCATTGGCGATTGTCCGTTTCAAGGTCGGCGAAGACATGGAATGCAGCCTGGTCAAGTTGAACCAGAAGCTGCAGATGAACTTTGACCGTATCCCGCACGGCGTTTCTCCACCGCTGATCAAGCCGCGCTCCATCGATGATGTTCCCATCCTGGCGCTAACGTTCCACAGTTCCAGCTACGACCATCTGACTTTGCAGCGTCTGGTCGCCCAAGTGGATGATGCGGTGAAGCAGGTGCCGCAGGTATCTGAGACGACCCTTATTGGCGGCGCGCGGCGACAAGTCCGCGTGTTGCTGGACCCGATCCGGTTGGCGTCGCGGGGGTTAAGTCCCGCCGGGCTGGTGCCGATGTTGCAACAAGCGAATCGTCAGTTGGCTGCGGGTGAACTGACCTCTGACAACCAAGTGGTTCAGGTTGAGACAGGCGCGTTCCTGACCAGTGCTGAAGAGGTGGGGGAGGTGGTGGTGGGCGTTTATGGCGGGCGCCCGGTATATTTGAAGGAGGTGGCCCAAGTCCTCGATGGAGCCGAGGAGCCGGTGCAATACGTCTTCTTCGGCCGTGGGGCGGCGGTCTCCGACAGGGCAATGGAGCAGCCTGCGGTGACGTTGAGCATCGCCAAACGGCCGGGCGCCAACGCGATCTCCGTTGCGCGGGAAGTCTTGAAAAAAGTGGAGACGCTGAAGGGGCGGGTGATTCCGGATGACGTTGAGGTCTCCATCACCCGTCACTATGGGGAGACGGCAGCCGAGAAATCCAACGAACTGCTATTGCACATGGCGATTGCCGTGATCGGCGTGGCGGTGCTCATTTGGTTGACGCTGGGCTGGCGCGAGTCGGGGATTGTGGGCATCGCCATTCCGGCCACGCTGGCGCTGACCTTGCTGGTGTTCTATCTCGAAGGTTTCACGCTCAACCGCATTACGCTGTTTGCCCTGATCTTCAGCATCGGCATCCTCGTGGATGACGCGATTGTGGTGGTGGAGAACATCGTTCGCCATTTCCACTTACCGCACAATCAGGGGCGTTCTTGGACTGATATTGCGGTGGATGCAGTCAGTGAAGTAGGCAATCCCACCATTTTGGCGACGTTCGCCGTCATTGCCGCAGTGTTGCCAATGGCGTTTGTCGGCGGGTTGATGGGACCCTATATGCGTCCTATTCCGGTCGGGGCGAGTGCGGCGATGTTCTGGTCGCTCGCGATTGCCTTCATCGTCACGCCGTGGGCGAGCATTCGCATCCTAAGATGGCGCAAGGGTGAGGCGCGGTTGTTGAAGCATGCGGCCAATCACGAAACAATTGGGGAGGGCAGGCTCGCACACGAGGAAGATTTATTCACGCGGTTGTATCGGCGGATGATGGGGCCGCTCATTGAGCATGCGAAATGGCGGCACGTATTCCTGGCAGCGGTGACGGTGTTGCTCTTGCTCGCGTGTCTGTCCATGGGCATCGGCTGGGTGAAAGTCAAGATGCTGCCGTTCGACAACAAGAGCGAATTTCAGATCATCCTCAACATGCCCGAGGGAAGCGCCTTGGAGCAGACGGCGCGGGTGGCGCGGGAGATTGCTGCCGCAGTCAGAGCGGAGCCGGAGGTGACCGATTATCAGGTCTATGCTGGTGTGGCATCGCCGTTCAACTTCAACGGCCTCGTGCGCCATTATTTCATGCGCAGTGGAGCCAATGTTGCCGATGTGCAGGTCAATCTGGTCGGCAAACATGAACGCACGGCTCAGAGCCATGACATCGCTAAGCGAGTGCGTCCCAAGGTCGCGGAAATCGCCCAAAAATACGGGGCGCGTGTCGCGGTAGCAGAGGTGCCGCCGGGCCCGCCGGTGTTGCAGACGCTGGTCGCTGAGGTTTACGGGCCCGACGAGGCGTCGCGCCACGCATTGGCGCAAAAGGTCATTGATATCTTTAAGCAAACCAAAGGTGTCGTGGATGTGGACTGGTATATCGAGGCGGATCAACCGAAAGCGCGCTTCGTCATTGATAAGGAAAAAGCGGCGCTCAATGGGGTGAGCGCCGAGACGATCTCACAGACCCTCAAGATTGCGGCGGGCGGAGTGTCAGTGGATCTCTTGCATCAGCCGCGAGAAAAGGAGGACGTGGATCTGGTGCTGGAATTTCCCCGTTCGATGCGGTCCACGCCCGAGGATTTGCTGGCGATTCGGGTTCGTTCGGGCGATGCCAATGCGTTACCTGAACCCGGTGCCGCTGCGGACGCACCTTTGATTCCGCTGCGAGAACTTGTGCGCGTTGAGAACACCATTACGGACAGGAGCATTTATCACAAAAATCTGATGCCCGTGACCTATGTCATCGGCGACGTGGCGGGAGTGGTGGAAAGTCCAGTTTACGCGATTTTGGAAATGAACAAGGCGCTGAAGCGGCTTGATGCCCGCCAATTTGGGGGAACGGTGCCGCAGGTGAAAATTCTCAATGCCGTCCAACCCTTCACGGACCACACGCCCGCCATCAAGTGGGATGGTGAATGGCACATCACGATTGAGGTGTTCCGTGACTTGGGCACCGCCTTCGCCGGGGTATTGATATTGATCTACGTGCTGATGGTCGGCTGGTTCCGCTCGTTTTTGACGCCGATCATTGTCATGGCCGCCATTCCGTTTTCCTTGGTTGGCATACTGCCAGCCCACGGATTGATGGGCGCCTTCTTTACCGCAACTTCGATGATTGGTTTCATGGCTGGTGCTGGGATCGTGGTGCGCAATTCCATCATCCTCGTGGATTTCATTGAGCTGCGGCTCAAGGAGGGCATGCCGATGGCTGAGGCGGTTGTGGATGCCGGAGCGGTGCGCTTCCGACCGATGCTGCTGACGGCAATGGCCGTGGTGGTTGGGGCCAGTGTCATCCTGGCTGACCCTATCTTCCAAGGCCTGGCGATTTCGCTGATGGCAGGTGAGATTGCCTCGTTGTTGATTAGTCGCATGGCTGTGCCTGTGCTTTACTATATGGCCTACGCAAACAAAGCGGCGGCTGGATTGCGGCCGACTACCTGAACTTCTTAAAGCAAAAGCCGCACAACCCGGCGGGCGTGCGGCTGATCGGATAAATGGGACCTACTAGGCTTTACCGGCCGGGCCGTCCATCTGTTTGGTGAATTCGTCCTGTTCCTTGGTATGCTGGTCAGCTTCATCCGCCAAGAAAGCGGAGATGAGGAAGAGTCCGAAAAACACCGCGCCGACGGGTAGGAAGACGTACAGCACGGGCTTGTCTGCGGCCATCTTTGTGACCGTCATCACCAGCCCTACCACCACCAGCGCCAGGGAAATGATCAAATACAGTTTGGCTTTCTTGTGCATTGAATTGGAACGCCTTTCACTGGCGCGGGCGAAGTGTTACACGAGTTCCCCGGGAATCGCAATGCCTGGATGTTGTTGCAGGCCAATTCCACCGCTCCTTAAAAGTTAAACTGCCAGCCCGCACCATGAGTGCGGGCCCGCTTGCTGGGTTGACCAAGCTGCTCAGTTCGGGACTCCGGAGATGTAAGTCTGCAACTGCTCAATGGTTGTGCGTTGCATGGAGATCACTGCGTTGACCAAGTCGCCGATGGAGACAAGGCCGGTAAGCTTGCCGTCCTGCAAGACCGGCAGATGACGGACCCGATGTTTCGTCATCAACTTCAGGCAATCCTCGACGGTGCTGTCCCTGGTCACTGTGACCACCTGACCCGAAATGATTTCGCGGACTTGTGTGGACTTGGAAGACTTGCCGAGCAGGACGATTTTGCGGGTGTAATCACGCTCGGATAGGATGCCTACTAGTCGGTCGCCGTCGACGACTGCCAGCGCGCCGCAGTTCTTGTCGGCCATCATCTTGATAGCGTCGAAAACAATCGTGTCGGGGGTGACGCTCCAAACTTGTGAGCCCTTGTCGTCAAGGATTTCGCTGATGCTTGTGGTGTCAATCATGGCTTTACAGGGTTATATGTGAAAATCTAGCACCATGACTTCATGTCGTCACCCGGAATTTCCGGAATTTCTCAATCCGTCATTTTCGCTCCAATTGACCGTGGCGCATGTAAATGGGCGGGCGTGAATTCCGGGCAAAATCAGTCTCAATCTGCCTTGGCCAGACTGCGTATTTCAAAACCTTCCGGTCGGATGATGATGGTGACGGCACCCTGATCGCGGGTGAAGACCGGTTTGGCGCCCATTTCTTTCAGTCTTTGCTTCAATACCCCGGTGGCGCGTTTGGTTGCGGGGAATTCCGCATCAGCCACGATGGTCCGTTTGGGATGCGTGCTGCCGATCAGGCCATTGCACATCGGCTCGCCCTTTTCGGGTAACCCCGTGACCACGATGTCGGCATCAAGGCAAGGATGACGTTGCATCAACAATTCCTGACCCGGACGGCCCAAGTCACCTAGCAGGAGAATCCGGGTTTTGTGGAGGCGCGCTTGCAAGACGAGGCAACCATCGTCGGCTTGGGTGAATTTATCGTCAGCAGCGGGGTGTAAAGCGGTCCACTGACCGACCTTGTCGTTTCTGCTGATCTCCACCTGACGTTCAGGATTGTCAGCCAGCGCGTCCAGCACCTCTCGATACGCACCTGAACGGAAGCTCACCGGACTGGTGTAGGTCTTCTCCACCTTGAATGCGTCCCCGAGCAGTTTGGCGCCGCCGATGTGTTGCAAGTCGCCGTGCGTCAACAGGAGCCGTGGCAGGTGATTCATGCCCCGGGCCCGCAAGAAGGGTTTGATGACGAATTTGGCTGAGCTTTCGTTCCCGCAGTCCATCAGCCAGTCGTCCGCTGTGCCCGCCGCGTCCACATATACCGCGTGGCCTCCATGTAAGGGCAGGACAGTGATTGCTATGGTGTCGTGGCCGCGTTTCCACTCCCAATATCCGGCGCAGGTCGCGATGAAGATGAGAAAAAGCAGCCAGATGCGATTGCCCGCGCGGAAAAACCATCCGCTCAACAGGCCGATCAGGGCAAGGTAGTATGCGACAAAGCTCCAGAGCGGCGGCGTGGCCACATAGCGGAAAGCACGCGGCAACTCGGCGGCCCAACGACTGACCTCCATCATGCCGCTCATCCAGAACCATGATCCGTGATTGAACCACTCGGTTAGGGAGGGCAGCCAGTCGCCGCAGATCAGGCTGCCCATGCTTGAGGCAAGCGCCGCCCCGCTCATCGGGACTACGAGGAGGTTCGCGAGCAGCGTGACCGGGCTAATGATGTGGAAGTAGTAAATCGTCAGGGGTAGTGAACCCAGCCACGCGGCGATCGAGGTGCCCAAGCTCATGTTCAGCCAGCCCAGCGGGGCCTCCGCGCAGCGACGCCACCAAGGCAAAGCTTCGCGGGGCATCAGCGGGTCGTGCGCCAGCAGTTTGTCGCCAAGGTTTTTGATGGGCGGCGTCAGCAAACCGATGCTCAACACCACACTGAAAGAGAGTTGAAAGCTGGCTTGAAAAAGCTGTTGAGGATCCCAGACCAGAATCACCAATGCGGCGGCAGCGAGGGAATTGATCAGGTCGGTGGGGCGCGCTGTCATCCAGCCGAGAATGATGACCGTCATCATGATGCTGGCACGGATGGCGGACGGTTGCCAGCCGGTAGCCGCGGTGTAGAACCAGAGCAGGGGGACCACAACCACACCGCACCAGCGCCGTGGCAGGCGAATCAAGCGGAGCAGGGCAACGAGAATCCCGGCGATCAACGCCACGTGCAGACCGGATATCGCGAAGATGTGCATGGTGCCTGATTGCATGAAGGGTTCATACACTTCGTTCACCAAACCGCTCTTCCAGCCTAAGGTCATCGCGTAGAGCAACTGCAGCGGCTCGTCGCGGTTGGGCAATCCTTTGGCCAGAGTTGCTTGGGACCACGCGATGAAGCGGTCGCTCAAACCGGCCGTGGCGGGGGTGAGCAGCCTCCAGTCGTTCGTGCCGCCCGTGCGCATTTGGTAATGGATACCCTGGCGCCTCAAATAGGTGCGGTAGTCGAACAGTCCCTCCGCGAGCGGGCCGGGCGGGCGACCGATCACGCCGGTGATCTCCGCCTCCGATCCGCCATAGGCGAAACCGTTCAGGTCGCCAGGGTTCATGGTCATGATGCGCCCGGTGGCGGGGCGCCATTCCTTCTTCCAACAAATCTCTGTGACCTCCACCTCTGCCAGCGTGCGATATGACGGCTCCTCATCGTGGATGAACATCCGCACCGTCGGTGACTCCGAGAGCTTGCCGCGAACGCTGACCAAGGCGGGTCCCTCGGGCAGTAAAGCGCGAAGGTCATCGGTTGAGAGGACGGCTGTGCGCGAAACCAGCGTGGTCCAACCCGCGATAATGAGCAGTGGGACCAGCAACCAACCGCGGGCCTTGGGCCATGCCAAGCCGAACAATGTGACGATTCCGGCGGCGATGAACAGGTGCTTAAGAGGTGCTGGAATGAATTCAGCGAGGCACAGGCCAGCCGAAAATAGTAGCGTTACAATGACCAGAGGACGCCGCATGGAGTTTGCGTGGTCATTAAACCGGATGTCGCAGCCGATGCAAACCTCTGATTGAGGTTTGTTTGGCCTGGTAACGCGAGGATCTGCCTTCTCACGTCGGGGCGGCGAATGCGCCGATTCAGCCGGTCAGAGTCAGCAGGACGTCAGCATACCAAGCGCAGTTTAGCCCTAGCTTTTCATCCACGTTCAGGTCACGGCTGCCCATGTCCAGGCGCGCGGAGTGGACGCCCAACAATTTCCAGTGCAGCAGCGCGTCGGTGTTCACGCTGCGAATCACCACGGGTGCGCCCCTCGTGCCGCTGTGCGTTCGCGCATCGGGCAGGAAATACCCATCCCCTGAAAGCGCAAGCCAAACGAGGAGGCGATGACTGCCTGACGCACGACGGGCAGATGATGCACTTCATCGTGGAAACCGAGCGGAAAGCCTACGACCAGCAATGAAGTGCCGACTTCCACGTCCTGCAGCGAGCGTTGGAGGTGGCGTGAGTGAAACGCTGTAAAACCACCGACAGCGGCAACGTTGAACGCTCAAGTTCAATCACTGCAATATCGATCTCGCCGCCGAAGTCCTTGCCCTGACGCCAGATTTTCTTGCCGTCGCGATACAGCAGCACTGACCAACCGGTCTAAACGTGAGATTGGTTGAATGGGTGTGAAGCTCGATTTCGATGCGGTCGGGATGGTGGTTCGTCGGGGAATCGATTAACACGTGCCGACTGGTCACAAGGAACAGCCGTCCCTCGCGCTCGAAAAAGAAACTGCTGGCGCCCGTGAGCAGTTGCGTGCCGAAAAAGGTCTGTACACGGGTCGTGGTCAGGAGGAGTGGTTCGATGGTGATTTGTTCGTTCACTATGATTGCTGTTTGTCTGTCGTGGCTTTGCGTCGCTGGTCCTCTTGGGATGTAACAATTCTCTGGGGGACGCGTATCACAATGCTTTCGGGCGCGATGGCGTCTCTGAACTGTCTCGGCACTACCTTTTCAACCTAGCCCTAGGGGGGAATGATCATGCTCGTCCAGCCTTCTGGACGACGATTTTCTGCCTATTTCCCATGCGCCGGCTACCAGAGCGATCCCATGGGGCTCGGATCTAGGGTGCGCAGGGACGCAACGCGTTGAAGACCGAAACGAATGCGCGCGGCTCCGCGCTGCGTGGCGCCTCCATTTTTTCGTAAGCCCACATGCGCCGGATTTGAACCGGAACGGTCCTTGGTGCCGCGGGTCGTAGTTGGGGAATGGCACCACGGAGCCGCGCGGTTTTTCGGGGGAGTCGGTCAACAGTTGTCTGGCTCAGCAAGAGGTTCGTGTGCGGTAAATCCAACCGGCTGCGACCAGCGCAACCAGTTCCAGCCCAAATAAGCCATTGTCCCATGGCGCAGTCAGAGCAGAAAATCCAGCTATGGGAAGCAATGGATACGTGCGCGTATTTGACCAGGCGCGAGTGGATGCCTCAGCCCCGGCAACGTGGCCGGCAGCAGAGTGCCTCGCCGCCAGGCAGTGCTCGGTACTCCCGATCCAGGCCCTTTGGTGGGTTAGCCTGGCAAGCGGCCGGCGCTCACAACGACGCCACTGTTTGCGTGGTGGTGACCGTTGCCGGGGACTTGGCGGGTTGGCCGTTGACAGGTTGCCCTTTGGTGCGGGCCAGCACCTTTTTGTAAGTTGCTAATGCCAACAGCGGCCAAGCATTCCGATACATGTCGTATTTCAGATAGAACACCTTGGGAAAGCCGGTGCCGGTGATCTCGTCCTCGCTCCAGGAACCGTCCGCGTTTTGGGTGCGGATCAGGTAATCAATGCCACGCTGCACGCTGGGCCGGAACGGGTCATGGAAGGCGAGCAGCCCCATCACCGCCCAGGCCGTTTGCGAGGCAGTGCTTGGTCCCTGGCCTTTGAAGACTGGGTCGTCATAGGTGTCGCAGCGCTCGCCCCAGCCGCCGTCTTCATGCTGGACACTCTCCAGCCACGCGCGCGCCTTGAGCAGCCATGGTTGCTGCATCTCGAGATTCAGGGCGCGCAAGCCGCGCAGCACTTGCCACGTGCCGTAGATGTAATTGACGCCCCAACGGCCATACCATGAGCCATCGGATTCCTGCTGGCTTCGAATATAAGCCAGTGCGCGCTGGATTTGCGGGTGACTGATGGGGAACTCCTCGTAGCCCAGCAGTTCGAGGATGCGCGCCGTGATGTCGGCGCATTCCGGGTCGAGCATCGCGTTGTGGTCCGCGAATGGAACCTTCTCCAATATGTTTTTGGTGCAATCCTTGTCGAACGCCGCCCAACCGCCGTCCTTGCATTGGAATGCGAGCATCCAGTTCAAGCCGCGCTTGAAGCAGCTGTCCCGCTTCTCCTGATTGTCCGTCGGCACTTGTCGCAACGCGAGCAGCACCATGGCGGTGTCGTCCACGTCCGGATTCCATTTGTTGTCGAACTCGAACACCCAGCCGCTGGGCTCCACGTCCACGGGATTCTTGTGATGCCAGTCGCCCCGGAAGCGGATCTCCTTGCCCATGATCCAGTCGGCGGCGCGTTTGAGGCGCGGGTCATCGCCGGGCACGCCGGATTCGCGCAGGCACATCAACACAATGGCACTGTCCCAGACCGGCGAGAAACACGGCTCGATGCGGACGCTGTCCTTGGTTTCGTGCTGGAGGTTTTTGAGGTGCTTCCATTCCCGCTGAAGGACGGGATTGGTGTCGGAATATCCCAACGCTTTCAACGCGATTACCGAGTTCAGCATCGCCGGGAAAATGGCGGCCAAGCCTTCGGAGCCTTCAAATCGTTCTAGCATCCATTGTTCGGCTTTCTTCAACGCACGGCGCCGGAATGGATGGATACCATGGTAAGCGAAACGCTCAGCGAACTTGTGCAGGTGATCGAGCCAGAGGAAGAAGTTACGCCAAGTGACGCGTTCCGGATCCGGCGGCAACGCCAGATCGCGCTCATGGATGCCAGCCGGGTAAAGTTCGTCAAGATCAATGCCTTTGCGCGGCACGCGAGTGGGGCGGAAATGATTGATGATCGCGAGCGGCACCAGCATCGCTCGGCTCCAATTGCTCATCTCCCAGAAGTTCACGTGGAACCATTTGCCGATGAGCAGCACCTCGCAAGGGATCGTGGGCACGTAATCCCACGGGAACAATCCCAGCAGCGCGAGATACAATTTGGAGAACGTGTTCATGCGGGGCACGCCACCGAGGCTCAGGGCCATTGAGCGCGCGCGCAGCATCCGTTGGTCGGTCACGGGCACGCCCGCGAGTTTGAGCGCGAGATAGGCTTTGATGGTGGCGTTCACCTCCGCCGGACCGCCGTGATAAATGTTCCAGCCACCGTCGGGCAGTTGCTTGCTGAAGATGTGGTTGACGGCCTTGCGCTGCCATTCCGGGTCCACATCGTCCGCCCAGTGATGATACGCGACCATGTCGGCCACCAGAGTGACGTCCACGAACAGTTCGCCGATCCAGTAACCCTCGGGCTTTTGGACGCTCAGCAAATACTCCTGCGACCGCTTCAACGCGGCGGCAAGGGCATCTGGCGCCACCAGCGGCGCATCAGTATGGGCGGCCGCGGTGGCGTCGTTCGGGCGATGGGCAGTAAACGAACTCACAGGCACGGTGGTATTTTGTGCAGCGAGCCGGGGGTGTAAAGAATGGACATTGGCGGCGGCGAATTCGCTCGGGGATTGAGGGGTCTATGCCATGCCCAGCAACTGGCCGAGGTGCTTGGTGGCGAAGGCGAAGCCCCAGGCGAGTGTCCCCATGTAAAGCCATTGGATGAGCGGCCATTTCCAGGAATTGGTCTCGCGACGCACGATGACTACGGTGCTGACGCATTGCAGCGCGAACACGTAGAACACCATCAGGGTGATGCCCGTAAGCGTGGTGTAGGCCGCCGAACCGTCGGGCCTTTGCTGATGCTGCAAGGTCTCGGCCAGCGTCCGCATGGAAGCTTCTTCATCGTCGGTCTGCTCCACGCTGTAAACCGTCGCCATGGTGCTGACGAAGACTTCACGGGCGGCGAAAGAGGCTACGATGCCGATGCCCATCTTCCAGTCGAAGCCGAGCGGAGCGATGACCGGCTCGATCATGTGACCGAGACGGCCGGCAAAGCTGTGGGCGAGCAGGGCGCTGGCTTCAGCGTTGTTCACTTCAGCGAGGTCAGCTTCCGCTTGCGCGATAACAATGCTGCCGGTCGCAGGGCTAAGTTGCTGCTCAATGGTTGCGCGCTTCGATGCAAACTCGGTCTCGATCTGCTCACTCTTCGGATACGTTGCCAGGAACCAAAGGAGTATGTTGATGCCGAGAATGACCGTGCCGGCGCGGGTGAGGAACAGTTTCGCGCGGTCCCAGATGTGGCGGAAGATCACGTGCGGCACCGGCATCTTGTAGGGCGGCAGTTCCAAGATCAGCATCGGCGTTTCACCCTTGAGCAGCGTTTTCTTGAAGACCCACGCCATCAGCAGCGCGACCACGATGCCGAGCAAATACATGGAAAGCATGGTCAGTCCGCGCAGCCCAAGGAAGCCGAACACATTGAACTGCGTGAAGCCGAGGTTGAATGAGTAATTTAGGTTGCCGAGCACGCGGTCGGGAATGCACGCGCCGATGAGCAGCGTGTAAACGGGCAGTCGCGCCGAACAACTCATCAGCGGGGCCACCAGGATGGTCACCAACCGGTCCTTGGGCGTCTCAATCGTGCGCGTGGCCATGATGCCGGGGATGGCGCAGGCGAATGAACTCAGCATCGGGATGAAGCTTTTGCCGTGCAGGCCCACCTTGCTCATCAGGCGGTCCATCAAGAAGGCCGCGCGCGCCATGTAGCCCGTGTCCTCCAAAAAACCGATGAACAGGAACAGCATCAGGATTTGTGGCAGGAACACCACCACGCCGCCGACACCGGCGATGGCCCCGTCCACAATCAAGCTGCGCAACTCGCCTTCCGGCAGCCATGATCCGACCCAATCGCCCGCCCACGCCACACTGGTTTCCAGCCAATGCATGGGGTATTCGGCAAAAGTGAAAATGCTTTGGAAGATCACGGCCATGATGGCCACGAACACCAGCGTGCCCCAAACCTTGTGCGTCAGCACACGGTCAAGCTTGTCGCTGAACGTTTCACCCGGCGGGGCGAGTTCAGTGGTGACGCTCTGCTGGATGTCCGCGATCTTGGCGTAGCGCCACTCGATGGGTGCGCTTTGCCAGTCGATGCCATGTCCCTCCAGGCGTTTACGGGCGGCTGTGACAGCGTCCTGAATCTTCTGCGGATAGTGTGTGCTGCTCGATGCGAGCGCCTTCTCATTGCTCAGAAGCAATAGCGCCTCCGCGGTGGCTTGCAGGCGTCGATCTTGGTAAGTCTCCGCCAGCAGCTCCGCCAAGCCGGTTGCTTCGATGCGGAACAATCCCGGCAACTGGCAAAACAGCTTGGGTTTGATCTCACCCGGCTGCTGCAACATCCGGACGATGCGCTCGCGTAATTCGTCCAGCCCCTTGCGTTCGCTCGCCACGATGGGCACCACCGGAACGCCCAACGCTTCCGACAGTTCCTCCGCGTTTACGGCATGGCCGTTGGCCTCCGCCACGTCCATCATGTTCAACGCGAGAATCGTGGGGTGACCAAGTTCGATGACCTGCGTGGCGTAATACAGGTTTCGTTGCAGGTTGGAGGCATCAACAATGACGATGATGAGATGCGGCGAAGGCAGGTCCGGCAGACGCTTCAATAGCACGTCGCGCGAGACTTGTTCGTCCAGCGAGTTGGGGCTGAGGCTGTAAGTGCCGGGGAGGTCAAGCACACGGACGTCCAGACTCGGCGGCGTGTGCTGCAGTTTGCCTTCCTTGCGTTCTACCGTGACGCCGGCATAGTTGCCTACCTTGGCGCGCAATCCCGTCAGGGCGTTGAACAGCGTGGTCTTGCCACAGTTGGGGTTGCCGGTGAGCGCGATGTAAATCGGCCCGGCGGACGCTGGGGGGGTGAAGGAAGCGGCAGCCACGGCTTAGCTCTTGGGCCGCACGAGTATCTGCTCGGCCTCGTTTTTTCGAAGGGAGAGATTGTAGCCGCGCACTTTGATCTCTACCGGGTCGCCCATGGGGGCGAAGCGGATGAGTTCGACCGGCGTGCCGTTGAGCAGGCCCATTTCCATGAGGCGAGCCTTCGCGGCGGGGGCGAGGTTGATTTCGGCAACTACGGCGGGAGTTCCCACCGCCAGCGCGCTCAGCGGTTGGAGGGCTTCGGGCATGCTAGCAATGTTTTTTTTGGGTGCCAGTGAGCGGCTGAACCATGATTTGTTCAGCCAGTTGTTTGGATATTCCAAGCCGTGCGTTGCACACCTGGCAGATGATGCTGGCGGCGTGGCTCACTAGACGGATGTGCTTTTCCTCGCCAAATCCCATCTCGCGCAAGCGGCTGCTGACCTCGGGCGTGGTGGTGAGTTCCTTGATGCATACCGTACAGCCCTCAGGAACGTGGCTGAGCGGGCAGGTGGGCGGGTGGGAACACTGTCCCTCAACCACCACGATTTCCTGCTTTTTCTGCTGCGGATTCACCGTGCGTCAGGCTAGTCGTGTCCCCATACCCCCGCAAGATTCAACTCCCGCACTCCAAAATGAAACGGCCCTGACGGGCGTTGTGCCGGTCAGGGCCGAATATCGCAATGCCTTAGGCGAGCTTGTTCAGCTTGACCGTCAGGCGCGACTTTTTGCGGTCGGCTTGGCCGCTCTTGAGGACACCCTTCTTGGCCGCCTTGTCGTAGGCTGAAGCCACATCGCGCAATGCTTTGGCGGCTTCATCCTTCTTGCCGGCAGCGACGGCGGCATTGTAGGCCTTCTCGGCCTTGCGGACGCGGGAAAGGGTGGCGCGGTTGTTCAAACGCTTGCGTTCGTTGACGCGCGTCCGACGGATGGCTGATTTCGTATTCGGCATAAATTACTATCAAATTGTGCAATTAAGGGCCGAGACACTAGCGAAACGAGCCTCAAAGTCAACGGTGCGAATGGGGTAAATCTGTTGTGTCGGAGGAGGGGCCGGATTAACTTTGGGTGGTTTTGGGAGGGCGGAGGATCGCTTCCGGCGCGTGCCGGGGGAGGAAAGTCCGAACACCATAGGGCGCGATGCCGCGTAACCCTGATTATTTCAGGGATACACGCGGGCAGGCGGATTCAAGTCCGTTTGACGGACAGTGCCACAGAGAAGATACCGCCCGGGTCGGCAACGATTCGGGTAAGGGTGAAAAGGTGGGGTAAGAGCCCACCGCGCGAAGCGCAAGCAACGCGGCACGGAAAACCCCATCGGGTGCAAGGCCAAATAGGGAACTCCGGGGCGGCTCGCTCCATGGCGGGGAAACCCGCCGGGTTCCGGGTATGGCTGCTGAGACAAATGATTCTCTCCGCCCACAAGGGCGCAGACAAAATTCGGCTTACAGCTCTCCCAAAACCATTACCTTCAACACCGTACTGCCGGTGGATAATTTCCAAGCCAATGCTTTGAGCATGCCACGGAAGTCTGCTAGATTGCTCTGTTAACCCGGGGCGGGCAAAGGGAACGCGGGCTTGCCCTCCAAGCAGAAAGGATTGTTATGTTAGTCACTGTTCATCACCAAATTCGTGATCCCAAACTCTGGACTGCAACCAGTCGGGCGGTCATGGCGGACATGGAGCAGGGGAAGCTGCCGGAAGGTTTGAAGGGGTTGATGTATCTCCCGAGCACGGATGGTCATAAAGCGGATTGCTTGTGGGAGACGGACAAGCTTGAGCATCTCAAGTCATTCCTCGACGGCAGGACCGGCAAAGCCGCCAAGAACGAGTACTTCGAGGTGAATGGCTCAGCGGCTGTGGGTGTGCCCCCTCATGACCAGGCCTTGACCAGTGAAGCCGAGCGCATGGAAGCAGTGATGCATTTGCGGATGTAGGCGGCGTTTGGGAAGCCGCTGTTTAGCAGCCTTTGGATCTTGCTGGGTGTCTTGAGTGCCCGGAGCAGGAGACGGGCTTTTAGCGGCTGCTTGCGCTCTACTGCTGGGTTTGTTTGTCGTGCTGTGTGCGACACCCTGGTTTGACAGCATCTTGTTCAGGGGCTTTATTCTGCCCCATGAAAACGTCCATCGCACTTTCTTGCAACTTATTGGCTGTCGTCTTCTGTTTCGACACCTTCGGGGGTGACTGGCCCACTTTCCGCGGCCCCAATCGCAACGCCATCGTGGGTGAAAAGGTGAGTCCCGAGAAGTTGACAAGTGGGGTGACGCCAAAGTGGCGCGCTGAGGTAGACACCGGATTCGCGGCCATTGCGGTCGCCGACGGGCGGCTCTATACAATGGGAAATGACCAGGCGACGGACACGGTCTGGTGCCTCGATGCCAACACGGGTGCGGAGATCTGGAAGCACAGTTACCCCGAGGAGTTGAAGCCAAACCTCTACGAAGGCGGTCCCAACGCCAGCCCGACCGTCCATGCGGGGCGGGTTTATACTTTGAGCAAGACCGGCAAGGCGTTCTGCCTCGATGCCGCTAAGGGAACCGTGATCTGGGAGGCGGACTTGGCGAAGCTCACCGGTGCCGCCAAGCCGGAATGGGGATACTCCGGGTCGCCATTGATCGATGGCGACCTCGTCATTTACAACGTGGGCACCGAGGGCACCGCCCTGTACAAGGACTTCGGCAAGCTGGCGTGGAAATCCGGCGCTGAGAAATCCGGTTACTCTTCACCTTTGCCCAGTCAGTTCGATGGCCAACGTCTGATTCTCCTGATGACCGCGAAGCATCTGGTGGCGCTGCATCCGGCCACTGGTGAAGTGGCTTGGCGGCACCCTTGGGAAACGAGTTATGACATCAACGCCGCCGACCCGATCGTTTCCGGCGACAAAGTTTTTATCTCCTCCGGCTATAACCACGGTGCCGCTGTTTTGCAGATCGCGGACGGAAAGCCAACGGTTGTTTGGGAGAACAGAAACCTCCGCAACCAGTTCGCCACCTCGGTGCTGTGGCAGGGGCATCTTTACGGAGTGGATGATAAACAATTGCGCTGTGTGGATTTCGCGGATGGCAAAGTTAAGTGGTCGGACCCGGTCACGGGCAAGGGGACTTTGTTCATCGCCGATGGACGCATCGTGGCGTTGAGTGAGAAGGGGGAGCTCTTGATTGCGGATGCCTCAGCCGAGGGCTTCAAGCCACTGGGCCGCGCGCAAATCCTGGGCGGCAAGTGCTGGACGATGCCCGCTATGGCCCAGGGCCAACTGTATGCCCGCAACGCCAAGGGCGACTTGGTGTGCGTCGATCTGCGCGCTCAAGACTGACGGCTACTTGGAAGCCGTTTTGCGTGACCGCAGCAGACGAAGGGCGAGCGGGGCGGCGATCAGTGCGATCCTGATTAGGCCGGACCCACCCGCAGTCTTGCGGATTTTATTTCCCGCAAAAATACCGGCGACGGCGAGGATGGGCGTGAGCCAGCCGATGCGACTGCTTATGCGCGAAATCATCCCCTCTGCGCTCGTCACCGCGCTCTTGAGGTTTTCAATCTCAAGTTGAAGCACGAGACGATTAATTTCGCTCTCTGCTAGCAGTGCCTGCTTGCGCTCTTGATGGTTCATGAACGATTGGATTGAAGCCATTCCTTGTCTTTGCGCAACTCGGCCCGCGTGCTCGGAAATGCAGACCAGTTTGTAAGCCGGCTCCTCAGCCAAAAGGCTGTCACGGCGGCCGTCGCGATGAGTATGAGCGTCATGATTGAACCAGCCAGCACGCGATGTTCGGGGGCGACCGCGAGCAGAATGGTGAACATCCCCATGATCAGGGCCAGTCCGCTGAAAAACAGGATGAAACCGGCCAGCAGGAGTGCGCCGACGGCGCGGATGCCCTCCTCCTGCAGTTCCAGCGTGAACAATTCCATCCGGTTCTGAACCGTGGCGGCCGCCGTGCGTGCCAGACGCCTGATGGAATCTATCAAGCCAGATGCGGGCGATTGATTGTCAGCGTCCTTGGGCATCACCGGCTGCGTGCGACCAGCACCCCGATCAACAGGCCCACACCGAAGGCGACGCCCATGGACTCATACGGATGGGCGCGGATCACCTTGTCCGTGGCCTTGGCGGCTTCCACTGTCTTGTCCTGCACGCGGTGGCAGGTTTCCTTGGCGGCTTCCAGCGCGGCGCTCAAACGCTGACGCACCTCAGCCACCTTGTCACCGGCGCTTCCCGCTGTGGCTTTGATTAAATCCTCGGCATCGCGGACGACGGTCTTGAGATCTCCCGTCAATTTCTGGTTGGCTTCCTCAGTAGTCATAAACTTTCCTTTCACTCACTGCTTGTTTTCTCTGCCAGTTTCCACGGGTGCCTGTGCTCGCAGGCGAAACTGACAACGGTTTCGTTCCACCTTGAACGCGAGCTTTCAACGAAACTTTGTTTCACCAAGAATCCCGCGCTAAACCTCTCGACTGGAATGCCCCGTGAACCTCTCCAGCCACCCTCCACCTTCGCTCGTATCTGCGACCCTGTCAAAAAGTTGGGCCGAGAAAGTGAAAATAAAGTTTCCACCTCGGGCCGCCTTCAATCACACCCCGAACCAACGCATTGCCAGCACCGCCAGTCCCAGAAAAAAGAAAAAACCTGCCACATCGGTGACGGTCGTCACTAAGATGCTCGAGGCGAGTGCCGGATCAACTTTCACGGCGCGGAGTCCGAACGGAATTGCGACGCCTGCAAACGCCGCCGAGAGCTGGTTGAGCACCATCGCGGCAAAGGCCACTAATCCCAGTTCCCAACTCTGCTTCCACCACCAACCAATCAAGCCGACCATGATCCCGATAGCCAAACCGTTGATCAGTCCGAGGATCATCTCTTTTTGCAGGGCGCGTCGGCCATCGCCGGGCGAGATTTCCCCCAAAGCCAGATCCCGCACGATGACCGTGAGTGTCTGGATGCCGGCGTTTCCGCCTTGTCCGGCGATGATGGGTAGGAACACCGCCAGTGCGGTCCAGCGGGCGATGGCATCCTCAAACAGTCCCACCACAAATGCCGCCGCGAAGGCCGTTGCCAGATTGATGTAGAGCCAGGGTAATCGTCGCTTGATGGAAGTACGCCACGGCGTCAGGGCGCGCTCTTCACCCGAGAGACCGACCATCAACTGCATGTCCTCGGTGGCTTCTGCTTGGGCAACTTCCAGCGCGTCGCTGGCTTTGACCACGCCGACCAGCTTGCCGTCCTTGTCCAATACCGGCAGCCCGAGGTAATGATAATGCTCGAACTGTTGCGCGATTTTCTCCTGATCGTCGGTGACGTTGAGATACTTGACGCTCTTGTTGAGGATCTCACCCATCCGTGGATTGCCGCGGCGGAAGATCAGGTCGCGCAGGCTCACAACGCCCAGCAGCCGTTGCTGCGCGTCGGTGACGTATAGATAGGCGATGTCTTGCGAGCGTTCGTCCTGGGCCTGGGCCCGCAACAATTCGCGCACCTCGTCCACCGTCATATCGTCGCGCAAGGCGATGAACCGGTCGCCCATGATGCCGCCCGCTGTGTCGGGCGCATGACGCAACAGTGACTGCACTCGTTTGCGTTGTTCTGGCGGGAGCGATTCCAACGCGACCCGCCGGTCTGTAGGAGCCAGTTCCGGAACGATGTCCGCCACGAGATTCGCGGGCAATTGGGCGAGCAAAGGCGTCAAGCTGTGCAACGGGAGTAACAGCAGCAATTCCTGCTGCGAATCGTGCGCCAGCTCTGAAAGGGCGCGCGCGGCCAGACCGGTCGGCAGTTCAGGCAGTATGGCGCGGACTTCCCCGGCCGGTAACCGCTGCAGCTGATCCGCGAGGTCCGCGGGGTGTAATATGACCAGTTCGCTCAGGATGACAGATGCGTTCTCGGACATGAGTGTTGCTTTGGTTTCTTGCCACGGGCAGGGCCACAGGCTTCACCCGCTGCGCGCGAGTGTCCCCAGCATCGTGCCTTTGCGTGCCGCCATCAGCAAGCAATGGGTGCTGCTGTCGGGCCAAAACGGCATTGACCTGCGCTGGCGAAGCCGGTTTGCTCCCGCCATGCGAATGATCAAGACTCTTGTGCCCCTGGCTATCGCGATGCTGATGGCTGCATGCTCCTCAACCAAGGATGCCAAGTTTGCGGATCTGCCCGACGGCCCCAGCACCAGCAACCCAGTGGTCAAGCCGGCCAACGCGATTTCGGGCAAAGTCGTATCTTACAACCGCGTGGGGCGATTTGCTGTGCTGAACTTTCCGGTGACACAGATGCCTGCGGTCGGCCAGACTCTCCCGCTCTTTCGCGACGGCTTTAAGGTCGGTGAGGTGAAGATCACTGGCCCGAAAAAAGACGACAACATCATTGCGGACTTGCTGAAAGGTGAGGCCCAGGTGGGTGATCAAGTGCGCGACCGGTGAGCGTCTGGGACTGGATGCTTACCCGATTCGGCAAGGCTTTACCAGTTGTCCGGCGATGGCTGGCCCGCTCGTGAAGCCAGAGACCGGTCTCGGTCGCTATTCTTCTTCAGCCTTGTCTTTGAGCGGCTTGACCGTTTTGGGCAGCGCAGCCTTTTGGTAGGGCGTGTGCAGGTTGAAGTAGATCCCGCAGAGTGGGCGTTCGGTATCGCTCTGGCTCAGGATGACAGTGACATGGCTGTCGAGCGCGATGCCGTGCCGCATCCCATCGCCGCGTGTTTCATAGGCGCGGATGGCCTTCTTGACGAGCGAACGCAACGAGGCGTCGAATTCGGCCGGGGATTTCTCCAAGCACACGATGAACTTCTCGAACGCTTTCAGCGCCGCCGCAATCTCCGTTTTGAACGTGTCAACCGTCACAGCTTGAGCATAAACGCGTTTTGCCCGCGGGGGAAGAAAAGGAATTGAGGCAAGTTTTGCTGGGGCGCATGTCCTCTTCACTGGCTTGGGCGGCGTGCGCGTTCCCCGAACAGCGCGGTGCCGACACGCACAACGGTTGCCCCTTCCTCGATGGCCACTTCGAAGTCCCCGCTCATACCCATGCTGAGTTGGGGCAGGGGCGCGCCCAATGCGTCTTCGCAACGTTGCTTTAACTCGCGGGCCTCACGGAAGAAAGGCCGCACCTGTTCGGCGACGGGCTTCCAAGGTGGTACCGTCATCAATCCTTGAACTTCCAAGCGTGGCAGAGCGTTCAAGTCAGTCAGTTCAGCCAGCAACCGCTCGGGAGCGTAACCGAACTTGCTGGCCTCGCCCGCGAGGTTCACCTCCAGCAGAATGGGCATCCGTTTGCCAGCCTGCTCGCAGCGTTTGTTGATCTCCTGCGCCAGCGGGAGGCTATCCACGGATTGGATCATCTCGAACAATTCGACGGCATCGCGTGCCTTGTTGGATTGCAAATGGCCGATGAAATGCCAGCGCAGCTTGCCGGAGCATTGGGGGATCTTGGACTTCGCTTCCTGCACCTTGTTTTCACCGAAATGAGTGATGCCCGCATTGGCGGCCGCTTGAACCATTTCGGGTGGGTGCGTCTTGGAAACGGCCATGAGCGTCACCGTCGCGGGATCGCGCCCGGCGCGTTCGCAGACGGCCACGATCCGGTGCTGAATCATCTTTAGATTGGCAGCGATGTCCACCAGCCCAGTCTAGTTGGTAATTGTCCGTGGGTAAATCCTTTGTCACTGGCCAAACGAACCGGGAAGTCCTGTGACATTTGGGTTTCTGCTGTATGGTGTTTTGGAGCCGTTGATTGTGGAAACCAACGATCGGGGGCGCTTTCCTGAGTCGCCAGCCTTGGGCGGCGGCGAGTCGACGCCGCGGCGGTCGACGCGTCCCGGTTCAAGGCAGGCTGCTCAACCAGTTGACAATGCGCACTGCTGCTGAGCTTCCAGGTTTCTCGCTTGGACCAATCCGTGATTGTCACGCTGCGCGCCCTCGACCATCGCGTTGGCTGCGCAGCCAGGTTTTCTGGCCTTCGTGCGTGTTTGCGGTGAAACTTACTTTGTCAGCTTGAGCGACGCCGGGGAACTGGCGTTGCCGCACCGATCCACCGCAGTCAAAGCCACCTGTTCTGGCTTCAAGCTGAGTAATTTTTCGGTCGAACCTCCGGCTAGGATTTCCGTCTTCCAATCCGAGAATTGGTAGGTTTGGAGCACCCACAAAGCCGGTGGATTGGTGTCCCCTGTGGACCACTTGAACGTGGTGCCGTTGGTTCGGATCTCAGCTTTCAAGCTGGGCTTCGTCGGCGCTTTAGGGTCGAGCCACCTGAACGCCGGAATCAGCGCAGGTTGCTGATATGCCCTGGTGTTCAGTGCGTGTTGCAGGCTTTGTTTTTTCATCAGCGCCGAGTGGCTCCAATGAATAACGCCGGGCGCAGCCACCATTTTACGAGTGATTTCAATTTGATTCACGATTTCCTGCGATGGCCAGGGTTCGCCGACCTTCAAGGAGTTGATGCCCGGCCAGAGGTGACGCTGCTTGGGATTTTGCTCGTTCCACCAAGCCAGCAGGGCGGGGAAGCTTTGCGCCGGCGGTTCGATGGCCCAATACAATTGCGGCGCCATGTAATCGCACCACCCTTCCACCAGCCACTTCTTCGCGTCCGCATACAGTTTCACGTAGGGATCGTAACCTTTGATTTGCGGGGGATGCCCGGGACGCCAGATGCCAAAGGGACTCAGCCCGAACTTCACCCAAGGCTTCTCGGCGTGGACGGACTGGTTCACGCGCTCGATGAATTGATCCACGTTGCGGCGCCGCCAATCATCGCGCGTAAGACCTGATCTGGCGCCAAACTTCTTCCAACTCGCCTCATCGGGGAACGGAATGATTTGCCCGGCAGAATCATTCTCCTCGTAAGGATAGAAGTAATCATCAAAGTGGACGGCATCCACGTCGTAGCGTTTCACGACGTCCATGACGACCCGCAGTGAATAGTCTTGGACATCACGCTCGCCGGGGTCGAGCCACAGGTAACTCCCATAGGTTCGCGTCAGGTCGGGGCGCGACTTGGAGATGTGATTCGCCGAGACGGGTGACTTTGCATTCTTGTGGCGGGCGCGGTAGGGGTTGAACCACGCGTGCAGTTCCAATCCGCGCTTGTGGGCCTCGCTCACGGCAAATTCCAGCGGATCATAATAAGGCACCGGCATCTTGCCTTGGGCTCCCGTCAGGTATTCGGACCACGGTTCCAGCTCCGATTTGTAGAGCGCATCACACGCCGGGCGAACCTGGAAGATGACTGCGTTCAAATTCAACTCCGCCGCACGGTCCAGCTGGGCAATCAACTCCGCTTTCTGTTGCCCGACGGGCAATCCCGGCTTGGACGGCCAGCAGGAATTGCCCACCGTCGGAATCCATGAGGCGCGGAACTCCCGCATCACGGGCGGCGGGGTCACCGTGCTGTTGGCTTGGTAGTTTTCAGACTGGCAGGCGCAGGTGCTGACGAAAAGCGCCACGGCTGCAGCAGTGTGGCACAAGCGGTTGCCGGTCGAAAACATTTGGAGGATGAGCATGGTTTGAAAGTTTACGCGTTCGCGGCTGAGAATGACGTCGTGCTGTTGCAACGTAATCAAGACTAGCTAGCCGTAACATGCAAGATGCGTTTAACCAGACCAGGCCGCACAGCCGGCTGGCTATGAGTGTTGGACGATGTTTGCGGCGCAGTACGTCCATGCCCCGTTGCACTGACCAAGCCGGAGATCAAACCAGCGCCGGTCGTCTTGTTGGCCAACGCCCCCCAGTCAAACGCTGACTCCCCCACCCGGTGCAGTGCCGCCGGCGCCTGCCCGCTTGGAGCCGCCTCGCACGGCAGTTGCGCACATCACCCACATCGCGCCCGATGATTTAGGTCGTTACCTCGGGTGACAATCCTGGCTCTCTGAAAATTGAAAGTTTAACCGCGGACCGAGACATGCCACAGGTTGCGGGAATTTTTCAGGTTCGCCGCTGGACAACCAGCACGGAGCGTAGCAAAGGTGAGGTTGACTGTGCTCCTATTGGCCGGTTTTAACAGCTTTTTTCTCGCCGTTCGCACATCGGTTGCCCATCTATTACTAGTGCGCCAGCCACGTGAATGGCCCTGTATATGGTGTTTTCCCTTTACAGGGCGGAATCCTTTTGCTTCAGTCACCCGCAATCATGTATCTCAAGAATTTGACGGTCCTTGGCTTCAAGTCCTTTGCCGACAAGACGTCCCTCAATTTCCAGCCCGGCGTGGCCTGCATCGTGGGCCCCAACGGCTGCGGCAAGTCTAATGTCAGCGATGCAATTCGCTGGGTTTTGGGTGAACAATCCGCCAAGGCTCTCCGCGGCGGCGAAATGGCTGACGTGATCTTCAACGGCACCGACGGTCGTAAGCCACTTGGCATGGCGGAGGTTTCCCTAACTCTGGGCGACGTGGATGAAGAACATCTTCGCGCTGCCGGGGTGGAAGTCGGCTACAACGAGGTCACCATCACGCGCCGCGTGTTCCGTGACGGCGGCAGTGAGTATTTCATCAACCGCACCGCCTGTCGCCTCAAGGACATCCAACAATTATTCATGGGCACCGGCATGGGGCGGACTAGTTACAGCATCATGGCCCAGGGCAACATCACCCAGTTGCTCTCCAGCAAGCCGGAAGACCGGCGGCTGGTGTTCGAGGAAGCCGCCGGCATCACGAAGTTCAAAGCCCAAAAGCGCGAGGCGTTGCGCAAGCTGGAGCACACCGAGCAAAACCTGCTGCGCGTGGAAGACCTTATCAAGGAGGTCAAACGTCACAAGATTTCGCTTGAGCGTCAGGCTGGGAAGGCAAAGCGCTATAAGACCATCGCCAACGAGCTGCAACAACTTGACACGCAACTCGCGCGCCACGAGTTCGATGTTCTCCAATCAGAGATCACCGAGCGCACGCACACCGCCGAGCAACTGCGCCGCCAGATCGAAACGGTGCAAGCGGACGTCCTGCGCGGTGAGGATGAAATCGGCCAGTTGCGCGAACAGCTTTCCGAGCTGGAGCAGGAGATTTCGCGGACTCAGCAGCGTGGCTTGGAATTGAAGTCCGAGGCCGACCGCCACGAAAGCCGGATTCAGTTCAACGAGGAACGTCTCCGCGAGCTGGCGGCCCAAAATGAGAAGGCGTTGTCAGACATCAATCAGGCCGAGGAACGCGGCGGGCTGGCACAAACAGAACTCGATTCCATCAACGATCGATTGCAGGCATCCGAGTCTGCGCTGGTGGAACACCGTGTCAGTCTGGAAAAGAAACAGGCGGCGTTGAAGGCGGTTGAAGATGACTTGCGCGCCAAGCAGGAGGCGTTGCGCGTTGCTCAGTCCGAGGCGTTTTCCGCCGCGCAGGAACTGGCTCGCGTGCGCAATGAAATCACTGCGCTCGATCTCCAGAAGCAAGGCAATGTGGTGCGGCTGGAGAAGCTGTCGGCGGAGAAGATCCAGTTGGAAGAGGAGCGCTCGCGCCTCAATGCGCGGCTCTCGGAATTCCAAGCCAACGTGGATGTGGAAAAGCTGAACGTTCAAACCGCCCGCGGCACCGTGGAGGAACGTCAGGCCCGGTTGAAGCAGATTCAGGAGGAGTTGAAGTCGGCCTCGCAGCAGCAGGAGAGTTTGCTGCGCGAGCAGGCACAGTTGCGTTCACGGCTCGAAGTGCTTGAACAGCTTGAGGCCGGTCACGAGGGTTTTAGCGCGGGTGCGCTCGCCGCGTTGAAGGAATCCGAAAACGTGCTGGGTTCGCTGGCGGACAGGCTGCGCGTGCCCGATACGTTCGTCACCGCCATCGAAGCGGCCTTGGGCCAACACCTGCAATTGGTGCTGACGGAGTCGCCCGAAACGGCGGAGCATATTCTCGCCGGGCTGGCCGCCAGTAAGAAGGGCCGCGCCAGCGTGGCCGCCCTGGCGCTTTCCCGCCATGACAACGGGTCTGAGATCCCGGCATTCACACCCAACTTGATTGCGGGCAGCGGTCCGATTCAAGCCATGTCCGTGGTCGGTGGTGATGATTCAATTCGCCCGCTCCTCGCTCGCCTGCTGGGCAACACCTGCATCGTCACCAACCTGGCGGCCGCAACTCGCGCGTTCCAGGAGAACGGTGCCGACACGCATTACGTTACCTTGACCGGCGAGTTCCTCAGCGCTTCGGGCGTTTACACGGGTGGTTCCCATGGCGACAACAACGGCAAAACCGCGCAATCCATCCTGGGCCGCAAGAACCAGATCGCCGAACTGAAGACCGAACTGGAGGGCGTTCAACTCCAAGTCGAGGCGAGCAGTCGTCAACGTGGTGCGCTGCAAAGCGAGCAGACTGAATTGCAGGCCAGCTTGCAACAGGCGCAGACTGATCTGCGTGCTCAAGAAGTCGCCATCGCCACCCATGAGGGCGAGTTCCGCGCGCTGAACGATTCCAGCCGCTTGCTGGGTCAGAAGATTGAGACGGTGGTCTACGAGGTTCAAAGTCTTGCGGCGCAGGAGCAGGAAGGTCTGCAGAAGCGTGCAGCACTGGCCGCGCGTGTCAGTGACTTGGAGTCTCGCGAGCAGGAACGGACGGCGGCGGTGAATGGTTTGACGGAGAATCTTGAATCCCTGCGTGGCCAGCGCGACGAAGCGACGGGTGCGCTTACCGAGAGCCGGGTGGCGGCGGCCTCCGAAGAGCAGCTCGTGGGGTCGCTGCGGCAGCAGCGGACTGCCGTTGAGCAGCGGTTGCGCGAACTGGCGCATCTCGTCGCCCAGCGCAAAGGTGAGATGACGGCATTCGTTTCGCGCAAGCAAACGGCTGACACGGAAATTCAGCAATCACGCGGCGAAATCGAACGCTTGGATCATCTGCGTGCGCAGGTGAACGCTCAGGCGGCGGAGCTTTTCGGTCGGAAGCAGGCGCAAGAGTCCGACGTTGACGGGCGTGAGGAGAATTTGCGTGAGCAGCGCCGGAGCCTGGGTTCGCTCGGCGACCAGCGCGGCGCTCTGGATGTGGAAGTCGCCCAGAAGCAGATGGCTGTGCAGAACATTCGCGAACGCGTCCAGCAGAAGTATCATGTCAACATTAACGAAGTCAGCAGCGAGACGATCAAGATCACCTATGCCGACGAAGGTCAGCCCCGGGTGGAGATTGCCACCCCCGAGGAAGTGGCCGCCGCCGGCTTGGGGACGGATTGGGGCGTGGTTCGTGCCCAAGTTGAGGCGTTGCAGAAACGCATCGACGACATGGGGCCGGTGAATCTGGTGGCGATTGAGGAATACGAGGAGACCGAACAGCGCTATACGTTCCTCAGCCAGCAGCATTCTGATCTGGTTACGGCCAAGACCGAACTCACCGAGGTGTTGAGCCGTATCAATGCCCAGACGCGGGAGATGTTTGTCACCACGTTCAACCAGATTCGGGACAACTTCCGCACCATGTTCACTGAGATCTTCGGTGGCGGCAAGGCGGACCTGATTCTCGTCGATGAAAATGACGTGCTCGAGTGCGGTATTGATATCGTGGCGCGTCCGCCCGGCAAGCAGTTGCAAAGCATCTCGCTCCTATCCGGTGGTGAGCAGACCATGACGGCGGTGGCGTTGTTGTTCTCCATCTATCAGGTCAAGCCAAGTCCGTTCTGCGTGCTGGACGAATTGGATGCGCCGCTCGACGAGTCGAACATCAATCGCTTCATCCGCGTGCTCCAGCGATTCCTTGAGCATTCCCAGTTCGTCATCATCACGCACAACAAGCGCACCATTGGCATGGCCGACGTGCTCTACGGCGTGACGATGGAGGAGCACGGGATCAGCAAGATTGTCAGCGTCAAATTCCACAAGCGGGACGAGCCCAACGTGGAGCAGACCGCCAAGACGGCAACCCCGCTCGTGCCGCCCGCGAATGTACCGGACGTGGAGGTGGAAGAGGACGCTCCGCACAATCGGGACGAGACGGTGGACATCGTCATGGCCAAGTAGAGCCAGTGGCGATTAAGTTGAGAAGCGAAACGGCAGGCGTTGAAGCCTGCCGTTTGATTTTTAGAAATAGCGAGCTTTTACTTTGCCTTGTGGTGCGTCGGCGCGTGCGCCGGCAATGACACGGCTTCATTGAACTGGCTGTCGATGAACTTCACCAGAATCTGCACGCCTTGCAGCTGGTTCTTGTCGGCAAATTCGATCGCGCGCTGGGAATGTTCGAAGTCAAACGCCTCGTAGGGGGTGGCCGTCCAAATGCCCAAACTCTTCAGGAAAAGCTGAGTGCGCACATGCTGAAGCAAGATTCTCATGGACTGGTGTTTGGCCGGACCCGTTATACTTTCAGCCTAGGCTTGGAATCTCCTTCTGCAAGTCCCAATCCGAAAAACACTTATCCCGAATACTACGGAGCCTGCCGAATTCCGGACGGATGACTTGGTGCCAGCGGTGGGACTTGAACCCACACGACTTTTTAAGGTCCCGGGATTTTAAGTCCCGTGCGTCTGCCATTTCGCCACGCTGGCCTGAGTTCAACGTAGAAAGCGCGAGGCCCGATTGAAAGCGGGAAGTGAATCACCGCCCTTGCGCCGCCTCGGCATCCCGGTAACGGTAGAAGATGCAGATGACACTGAAGACAATCGCTACGACAAAGGTAAGGCCCGCATAGAACAGGAACATGGCCGGGGTGACGGACACATCGTGGCCGCCACCGGTGCCCAGCACTTTGCCCGCAACCGTGGTGATGCCCGTCACCAGCAGATTACCGAGCGCGACGGTCAACAACCAAAAGCTCATGATGGTGCTCTTCATCGAAGGGGCCGCTTCGCGGAAGGCGAATTCCAATCCGGTGGTCGAGAACAGAACTTCCGCCGTGGTCAATACGACGTAGGGAACGATTTGCCAGAGGATGCTCAGTGGCACTCCGGCGTCGAGCTGCTGCTGGAGCCAGGCGACGATTACGAAAGAGAACGCGGCCAGGAACATGCCCGTGCACATCCGCCGCAGCGGCGTGGCCAGCCGGCCAAACAACGGATAAACAACCATTGTCATGATCGGGATGAGAATCATCACCAGAATCGGATTGGCGGAGAGCATTTCTTCCGGCCCGATGGAATAATTGCCAATCAAGTAAGGCGCCATCATCTCCCCCTGAAGCACCCAGGTGGAAAACGTCTGGTCGAACAATGCCCAAAACACGGGAAGCAGGGCGAAGATGCCCAGGATGGGCAACACCGACCGGGCGGCGTCAACTTCAGCCTCAGAGAATCTGCTGCGGGCGGAATCCCAGAAGCCTTGATCCGGTTTGCGGTCCGACCGGTGCTCGAGCGCAAAGAACAAAACTTGAAAGAATCCCGCCGTCTTCGTTTGGGCGGTCGGGGGAACCATAGTGTAGTGCCGGGTTCCCAACCAGAATACGAACGTGGCCAGTCCCATCGCCAGCCCCGGAATTCCGAATGCCCAGCCGTAGCCAAATTCCTTTCGCACCAGCGGAATGGTCAGGAACGCGGCGGTTGAGCCGAGGTTGATGCACCAGTAAAACGCGGCATACGCCTTGGGGAGCAGATGACGTTGCTCCGGGCTGAATTGGTCCCCCATGAAGGCAGAGACGCACGGCTTGATGCCGCCGGAGCCAAAGGCAATCAGCCCCAGCCCCGCAAACAGACACCACACTTTGGCGTCAACCGTCTGAAACAAGTCACTCAAGGCGAGCACGCCGTGCCCGGCGCAATAGAATAGTGAGATCCAAAGGATGGTCCGGTAACGTCCCCAAAACTTATCGGACACCCACGCGCCCAGCAGGGGCATGAAGTAATTCACGAAGCCGAACAGATGGATCACGCTCGTGGAGTAATCCTTGTCCTTCAGCAGGACGTTCGTGATGTAGAGCGCCAGAATGCCCTTCATCCCATAGTAGCTGTAGCGCTCCGCGGCCTCGTTGCCGAGAATGAACAGGGCCTGTTTCGGAAAGCCGGCTGGGCTGGCCAGATTGGATGTGGCGGGTGCGCTCATTGAATTGTTGTGCGGTTGCGTAATGGAAATCCTTTCCTGAGGCCAGCACTTCTTTCCGCGCTTGCCTCCAAACCAGCCTCTGCGTAACACGACCTCATGCAAAGCACCTTGGTCATGACAGTCATTGGCCCCGATCGTCCTGGTTTGGTGGAATCGGTGGCAACCCTCGTGGCGCAACACGGCGGCAACTGGCTGGAAAGCCGCATGTCGCGCCTGGGCGGACGATTTGCGGGCATCCTGCGCGTGCGTGTCCCCGCTGAATCGGTCGCCGCCTTGATGCTGACGCTGGCCGGACTTTCAGCCCGGAGCATCACGGTTACCGTGCAGCCCGATGAATTTGATGCGGCTGCGCCCCAGGCTGAACTGCGCCAGTTGGAGATCATCGGGCACGACCGGCCCGGTATTGTTCAGCAAATCACCAGTGCTTTGGCGCGGCATGGTGTGAATGTGGAGGAACTGGAAACGGAATGTGTCAGCGCGGCGATGTCTGGCGAAATGCTGTTCAAGGCGCGGGCCACGGTGCTGGTTCCGAATTCGGCGGATCTTGTCGCGTTGAAAACCGAACTCGAAAAGGTGGCGGCGGACTTGATTGTGGAAGTGGCGTTTCTGAAATTGGCCTGACGGCAGACGGTGGGCGTTGCTGCGGACACGATAAGGAAGCTAAACGACAATCCCGGATTTTAAATTTAGTGTTGCTCCAAAACGCTCGTCCTGAAGCAAATATCTTTGCCTCTATGTTTCGTTAGTGCCATCACACTGCTGGCCGCTTGGTCGGCGCGGTTCACTGCCCCGCTGCGCAAATTCTGACCGCGGAAGCTCCTTTTCAACCCTCCCTCGTATCCACCTGGCCGACTAAGTCTGGCGTCCGCGTGCCAGCGCCCACACTCGCAGCGCTTCTGTGACGCCCCAGGCTTGAGCGTCGCAGCCGCGTTGGGCGTGTGGCGCGTCGCCGTCGAGAACTTCAGGGAGTTGGCCTAGGCAGCCTTCGTTCATCAACCGGTGGCTGGTGGTTAAATAGGCTTGAGCCGCTGCAACGCTTTCCGGGCTGTAATCCCATGCGCGCATCAACGCTTCGCAGAACACCGGAAACGTCCACGTCCACGCGGTGCCGTTGTGATAAGCGGGTTTGCGGCGCGAGTCTTCGTCGCCTTCATAGCGCCCAAAATACGGATGATGCGGGTCGTTGAGGCGATGACTCTGATTACAGATTTCCAGAGGGAGCTGCACCCGCAGGGGCGCAAGTGAACGCAGCCCGCCGGGAACTACCAGCCACCGACGCGCGGCATCGACGGTTTGGCGGGCACGCTCCCCCTGAATGAGCCCGAGGCTCACGGTGAACAGAGCATTGCTGCGGAGAGCGTCGTCTGCTTCGGCTCGGGCGGCGGGCGTTTTGCTGCCAGTGCGGAGTACATCAGCGAACCGACCCTTATCGGGCAACCAGAAATATTTCTCCAATGATGCGGTCGCACGGGCGGCCAATGCGGACCACGCTTCGCGCTCGGGTTTGGCAGCGATGCGGTCCAGTTGCCGAAGCAGACGAATCCACAAGCATTGTATCTCGATGGGATAGCCTTCGCGCGGCGTGCCGGCCGGATGGTTGGTGTCCATCCAGGTAAAAT
Source organism: Pedosphaera sp. (assembly GCA_017853715.1). Classification (GTDB taxonomy): domain Bacteria; phylum Verrucomicrobiota; class Verrucomicrobiia; order Limisphaerales; family DSYF01; genus DSYF01. Next base: position 99,242 of record JAFMIZ010000001.1, on the reverse strand, counting down.
GGCTCGGGCTCCACACCAAACCAGATTCTTGATCCACGTGGATTCCGTTGGGCGTGCCGTGCAAGTAGCCGAGGGCTATGCTGCGCAGCACCTCGGAGAGCGGGCGCTTCCTGCCGTCCACGAAAGTGGCATAGAGATCCGGGTTGCGACTGGAACTTCGCTTCTGAGCCTCGGCGAGTTCCTCACAAACGACGCCAAACCAGAGCGGCGCATCAGTGGTATCGCGATTGCCGATGTGTTCGCCGTGAATGATATTGGGCAGGGTGCCCTTTTCCTCAAACCGCGCGAACGTCAGGAGGATATCGCGCACATCGTCCACCATGCCGGCGGCGAGCAAGCCGCGCGCGCAAATCAGGGTGTCACGGCCCCAGTCGAGAAACCACGGATAACCCGCGATGACGGTCTTGCCCTCGCCACGTCGCACGACATAGGCCCTCGCCGCTTGCTGAAGTTGTTCGCCGAAAGTATCTGGCACTTCAGTATCACCGATGAGCAAGCCGGATTCGTCTGCGCCTTCCGCTTCGGCAGTGACGACGACTTGTAGGGCCGCCCCTTTGGGCAAAGGCAGTTCAAACCAGCCCGGACTGAACACATCTCCAGCTCCCGTCTGCCCGCGGGTTGATTCGATGGGGTGGGGGATGTTGTAAATCCATTCAGGCTGTGAATGATATTGTCCGGCCGTGGCAAAAACGCGCAGTTGGCGGTCGGGGGCGGGGGTGAAAGCGAAACCGGGTCTGTTCTTCTGGGGATGCGTATGGGAGATGAAGTGGTGGTTTGCTCCGTCGTTGTGTTTGGTCTCGGAGTGGAAGTTGCGATCCTCGATGTCCACGCGGACGGTCAGGCGCACGTCGGCATCGGCAGGCACTTGCTTGCCGCGGGCATGCTTGGCTGTGGGCCGTGTGAAGGTGCACACCGTGGTGTTTGAACCTTCAGGCATGTGCGCCTGCAACTGGACTTCGACCGTGCGGCCATCGCCCGCCTGCGCTACGAATTCCCAAACGGCAGGCGGCCCGGGGCGGAACGCGACAAGGTTATGAAAATCAAGTGGGGTGATAAAACCATCTGCATTGATCCACGCGCGAATACGTTTCGCAAAGACGTGGCGATCCACCGGCAGGGTGCTGTGGAGATTGGCGCCGAGGACGCAGTCGTATTTGGAATTCACGCGGCCCAAGTCGGCGCAGAGTCGGGCCATGCCGCCACGACCATTCGTTAACAAGGCAAGATCGGTGCGTTCCAGCTTGGGCGTCGGGTTGTTGGCGGGGTCATCGGGAACGAAGCGCACTTCGCCGGAGAATGTGGATTCCTTATCGGTGGCGAGTTGAAGCTTCAGCGTCGCATCGCACACCTCCGAAGTAGGCGGCCAACAGGCGATGTGCTTTCCGCTGGCAGGGATTGAGTTCGCCTGGCGTGAGACTTTGCCGGATTGCATGCGGTTCGTGCCGAGGAGCGTTGCCGCGAAGGGCGCGTCCTCTTCGATGAGCAGCCAGTGATTGGGGGGGACGACGGTGATGCGTTGTGCGTCAGCGCGGCCCCAAACGATGACGTTGGAAAAATGAGGGGAAGTTTTGCCGTCGGCGTTTCCGTTTGGATGACTGGCTGCGGCTAGAAATTCCTTGGGTGATGCCTCCACCTCGCTGGCGAGTTTGCGCCAGTCGAAATGAGGGATTGCTTCGGGAGCTTGTACTTGGCTGAGTGCTTGGAGCCCCCAAGCAGCCCGGGCGCGCTGGGCGCGATATTCGTCGCCGCTCAAGCCGTGTGGCTTGGCTGAGTCGCTCAAGCAGAGGGCAGCGCCGGGAGGCAGTGTGAAAGTCGGTTGGCCCTTCACCTCAGCTTGGGGGGGTGCCTCTTGTCCGAGTAAATCCACAAGAACGGTCAATTTGGCGTCTGTCAAGGCTCCAAGCGCGCTGGGCCGCAGCGAAAAGGTGCGGGGCTTTTCTGTGTCGAGATTCACGAGCACGAGCACGGAATCGAGACGTTCCTCGGATTCGCGGAGCAGGGCATAAACGTCCGAATCCGGTGGGCTTAAGCGCGTGAGTTTGGCGCCATCGAAGAAGCACGGGTGCTCCGCCAGCAGATGGTTCAGGGCCGCAAGTTCCGGTATGATGTTGTCCTTGCTGTCCCAGTTAAGGCCGGTGCAGCCATGGACGCGAATTTTCTCGGCGGCCAGCCACTCAACGCCGCTGGTGAAGCCGAATCCCCCACTGAAGCTGGCCAGTGCGCACAGGCGGTTCCTGAGCAGGGACCATCCGCGGCCCTTGGCAGCGAGGCGCGAGTTGTCGTGCGTTTCGGAGTAGTGGATCATCGTGCCGACACGTGCACTTTGCCTCGCGGCGTGGTCCAGGTAGCCGCTGACTTGGACGTTGGAGTGGTTTTGGAACAGCTCGCTGTAGGCCCATTGCATGCCGCCGTCAGTCAGCAGAGATTCGGTGGCTTCCCACGCGCCGCCCAAACCTTCGAGCAGAAATACGGCTTCGGGGAATTGTTGTTGCACACGGGCGATGATGTACTGCCAGGCGGGCATCGGGACCATGTAACCTGCGTCGCACCGAAAACCATCCACGCCGCGACGACACCACACGAGCAAGCTTTCAGCGATGGCGTCCCAGAGTTCCACGTTGTCCTGCTTGAGTTCGACGAGATCCTCCCACGTGTTGCCCCAAGCGCCAGGGCTGTGGAAGTGTCCGTCGGGTTTGCGGACGAACCAACGCGGGTTTTGCTCCTGCAACTGCGAACCCCAGCCGGTGTGGTTGATCACAATGTCGAGGAACAGTTTTGCCCCGTGACGATGCGTGGCGCTGGCAAGTTCGACAAATTGGTCAATGCCCGTGCTTCGTTTATCAAAAACGATGAGCGCCGGGTCAATGGCCGTCAGGTCGAGGCAGGCATACGGACTGCCGTAACGGCCGAAGCGGGCGTAGGTCGTGGGCGTCGGACCAACGGGCAACAAGTGGAGGATGCGGCTGCCTAGTCTTTGGGTGATGTGAGGCAGTTGGCCAACCAGATCGCGCAGCTTTCCTGAGGGAGGCAGAACGGCATAACCGTTGGCTTCGAGCTGCTTCAGTTGCGGTTCGAGCAGGTTGTTTTCAGTGGAAGCGGCAAACCGGCTTTCGCCGTGCAAGCGAGTGAATGCGCAATAGATTATATTTGCAGTCCGTGTCCAGTTGGGATGCACCGAGATGCCATCATCGCCGCCATCGGGCCAGTGTTGCCAGTCACGTTCGTCGAGGACGTAAGCTTTCGCCTTGAAGAAACCAGTCTCGGCCAAGGGTAGCTCTAAAAACCAACCCTCGGCGTCGCGTTCCATCAGAAGGTCGCGCCACGAGGCGCCCGCAATCGGTGCGCCTATGGCATGGGCCTCTATGATTTCATTGCGCAGGACCGAGCCCCGTCCGATGTTGGTGCGCAGGCGAGCGCGCCAGGCCTGGGCTGGCGGGCCGTCGGCGAGGCGGACTTGAAAGCGGATGCGGTCACCGACGAAGCGCACCAGTCGGGCGCCCGAGGTCGGGATCATGGACGGTTTTTTGGAGCTCATTCGTCGTGCATCGTGTGTTTGTGGGCAGGTTCGGACCGCTAGGACAGCAATCCCCATTTGCATATGGCGCAGCAAACAGCGTGACGAGGTTGAAGGGACTCCTGAAATCGCAGGAAACGTCTCCGTCGCGCTGAGCCTGGCGCTGTCACCTTGATCTGGTAAGAACCGCCGCGCAGATGAAACACGGTTCCAGTTTGAGACACAAGCGGTGACATTTTTGACACTAGAAGTGATAGTTGCCTCAAAATGGCTGGCCAACTAAAATGGCCGAAAGATTGCTCCGATTTAAATCCTGCCGCCCTGCAAGGGGCGGCGAACGTAAAGCTCAGAACGATGGCAACGACATTAACCGCAGCTGAGGAAGCCCAGTTGAACCAAGCAATTGAAATGTTTGAGGTCATCACGCAGTCGCAACCTCAGGATTATCAATCGCTCGAAATCCTCAAGGAAGCTTACAGCAAGCTGGGTCGCGAGGATGACGTCGTCAACACATCGAAGCGGATCGCCCAAGCTTATGTGAAAATGGGGCAACTCTCCTCAGCCATTCTCGAGTACGAGACAGTGTTGCAGTGCAATCCGGATGATCAGGACGTGAAGACCGCTTTGGCCGAAATCGAGAGCAAGGCGTCGAGTTTTTCGGTGGATAATCTCGAGATGCCCGAGATGCCACCCCCGTCCTCAGAGCTCGCGCCGAAGCTGAAATTGACGGGCGAGCCTGCTGCACCCAAGTCACGTAAGGTGGTCCTGGTGGATGATGTGGATGACGGCAGCAAGGGCATGCGCAAGGTCTTCGTCGACGCCAAGCATATCACCGCAGCTGACTTCGACCTTTGCTGGCAAACGTCTGATCCAATGGCCTCACCGGGCGATGTGATCGATCCTTTCGTTCAATTGCTTTCCGACAAGGCGATCTTTCCGATCGAAAAATCTCTGCGAATTCTTGCCGACAAGTGTCGTCTCGGATTGATACCGCTGGAGCGCTACGAGATCGATCTGGAGCTTTGTCGTTCATTTCCGGTGGATGCATGCCGGCGCTGGTGTGTATTGCCGTTTGATCGGATGGGCAAGGCCGTACTGGTCGCGACAGCAAATCCATTTAACGTGCAGGCGGCCAAGGAGCTTTCCGCGGTCACCCACAACCGCATTCTCTGGTACGTCGCGTCACCGGCCGAAATCGTCAAGAACCTCCGTAAAGCCTTTCGCCACTAACCATGCCACATGTCAAAACATTCGGTGAGCGCATCGCTGATGCGCTGATTGAGGACGGACTCCTGACCGCCGTGCAGGTGGAGGAGTTACTGGAACAGCAGAAGAAAGAAGGTACGCGCCTGCTCAAGCTGATGCTGGATAAAAAGCTCGTTAGCGACCAGGACATGACGGTCTCTATGGGCCGCGTCTTGAGCGTGCCGCCCATCAACCTCCAGCGTATTGGAATTCCGCTAGAGATCGCGGACCTTCTCCCCCGCGAAATTTCGCAGAGCCACAAGGTCATTGCTGTACATCGGCTAGAGAACAAGCTCTATATCGCGATGGCAGACCCATTGAATGTGCTCGCGCTCGACGATGTCAGGCGCATCACGAAGATGGACGTGTCGCCGATGATCGCCTCGGAGAAGTCCATCATGGACAAGCTCAGTGCGGTGGATTCCTCGAAGAGCGGCAGCATGGAGGACATCATCCAGGCTGCTGCCGAGCGCGCCGAGCAGGAGTTGGATCCGGACAACATCGAGACCGTCAATGAATCGATGGAGGAGGTCAACCTTGACCAGTTGGCAGCTTCGTCCGAGGAAGCGCCCGTGATCAAGTTGGCCAACTTGATCTTGATCCAAGCCATCAAGGATCGCGCGAGTGATATTCACTTGGAGCCTTTCGAGAAACATGTGCGACTGCGTTACCGTGTGGATGGCGTCTTGATAGATGCAACCCCGCCGCCCAAGCAGATGCAACTCGCGTTGGCTTCGCGCATCAAAATCATGTCCAACCTCGACATCGCTGAACGCCGCCTGCCGCAGGACGGACGTATGCGCGTGCGCGTCAGCGGCAAGGATTTTGATTTGCGTGTCTCCATCCTGCCAACCGTTCACGGCGAGAAGATCGTGTTGCGCGTCTTGGACAAGTCGAACCTCTCCGCCAGCCTCGATAAGCTGGGGCTGGATTCCGATACGTTCCAACAGGTCAAACAGGCAGTGGATGCGCCACATGGTTTGATTCTCGTCACGGGGCCGACGGGATCAGGCAAGACGACCACACTGTATTCGGCCTTGAACGAGTTGAACAACCCCATCTTCAACATCGTGACGGTAGAAGACCCGGTTGAATTCCAGATCCCTGGCATCAATCAGGTGCCCGTGAAGAAGGAAATCGGGTTGACCTTTGCCAATGCCCTACGCTCCATTTTGCGTCAGGATCCCGACATCGTCATGATCGGCGAGATCCGTGATACGGAAACAGCGGAAATCGCTATTGAAGCAGCCCTCACCGGTCACCAAGTCTTGAGTACGATGCATTGTAACGACGCGCCTGGCGCCATTGCGCGTCTGGATGACATGGGCATCGCGCCATTCTTGATCTCCTCGTCGGTGATCCTCTCTTGCGCACAACGTCTGATGCGGCGCATCTGCTCACATTGCAAGGAGCCGGTGACTTACCCGGCGAAGATGTATCAGGACCTGAACATTGACCCGAGCCTGTTCGATGGCATCACTCTGTATCGCGGGCGTGGGTGTGATCGTTGTAAGAGTTCCGGCTACGCTGGTCGTATTGCCATCATTGAAGCAATGACGGTATCGGATGAAATTCGCAAACTGATCATCAACCGTGCTAACTCACGCGAAATGTCCAAGGTGGCCATTGGTCAGGGCATGCGCACGCTTCGCATGGTGGCCTTGGATCGTGTTCGTGAGGGCGTTTCGACACTGGAACAGGTTTTGGTGATGACTGCCGCCCACTAGGAAAGCGGGCTCAGACCCGAACCAGTCCAGGATGCAAAAGGCCGCGCTGAAGTAGGTGCGGCCTTTTTGCTTGGCAGGATCATTGAATCCCGCCGCGAGTCACGTTCATGAACGGAGAACTGGGGGGGCTGCTGCGGGCAGGTTGCGGTGCCGGCGTGTAAGCCGCTCCAGGCGAAATTGGGGCCACCGGCGCAACCGGGGCAAAACTCCCGAATTGAGGGCTGCTGCTGACAGCTGCGGGAGGAGGTGTCGCTGGTTGGGGTTTTGCGAGATCGTAGAAGCTGCTGTTCACGTAAGGCGACGAACGTATGGTGGTGTAACTCTGGGACTCCGACGCAGACGGCGTTCCGGAGGCGTTGTATATATTCATGAAATCCTGAGCGCGTCGTAATTCAGCCGGACTCGGTCTGCCAGGAAATCCTGAGCCGGAATTGAACGTGGCGAAGTCGGTGGCATCCTCGGTACCGGGCGAGGAAAACCCGCGTGTGTTTTGCATTGTTCGCTGCACGGCATCCCTCAGCCCGCTGGGCAGTCCGGACAATTCGGGCTGGCCCGCGCTTGCCTCGGTTGTGAAAGTTGAAAAACCCAATTGGTTGGTCGCTTGCACTCCATTGCGTGCGTCAAGCGCCTCGTAGTAGGCGCGCTCCATGGGCCGCATCTTGTTTAAATCGCGTCCGTCCGGTGTCAGTTGGGGACGCTTGTATTTGGTCTCGACCGAGTCGACGGACATCAAATCTTCTGCCGAGCGATACATCCAATCCAACCGTTTGTTGGAGGGGTTTCGGTTGACCGGAGCCGGGGTGGGCAGCGGAGCATTGAGCAGAACACCGTCTAGGGATCGGCCGGGATTGATGCTTTCGAAGGGGCGGTTAAGTTCACTTTCTAGAGAACCCAGGCGGGACTGCTTGGGGCTCAGCATGGAGTTTTCCTCGGCATTGCGCGGCTCGGAATACTCGATGGGGCGTCCCTTCATCCCTTGTGCGATCACCGGCAAACAGGAAAGTGCCAGCGCGGTGACTGCAACCACGCGGGTGAAACTGGGAGGGAACGCTGCCATGGGAACACCATATCGCATTCGGATAACTGCGTCAAAACGCAAAACCCGGCGCGCGGAATTGCCTTTGGCTGTGGGCTCTGGCTAAGTGAAGGCGTGACCGGTTCCATCATCAACGCACTGGCAATCCTGTTCGGCGCTATCGTCGGCCTCATCCGCAAGTCGCCCCCTTCTCCGGAGAATCAGACGTTCATGAAACTCGTTCTTGGAGTTGCCACGGCAGTAGTGGGCTTGCGGCTTACGTGGATGAGTTTAAACGGCAGCTTTCTTCAGATCCTTTCGCAGCTTGCGGTAGTAATTGTTGCCATGATGCTGGGGCGGCTCCTGGGAAAGCTCCTGCGCCTGCAAAAGCTTTCCAACCGCCTCGGGCATTATGCGCGGGATCGCATCGCAGCGACTCAGAAATCCCGCCGCCGGAATCCTTCCGATGCCGTGAATGTTTGCGCAGCCCTGTTTTGCGCGGCGCCGTTAGGCTGGTTGGGAGCGACAACCGAAGCGCTGGGAGGTGGCCCTTTGGTGCTGATCGTCAAGGCGGTCATGGAGGCGCTTGCCGCAATGGGGTTTGTGATGATGTTCGGATGGGGCGTGGCATTGTCAGCCCTGCCGGTGCTGGCTTTGCAGGGTAGCATTGCTTTGTCGGTGGCAGTTCTTTTGCATCCCTTCTTGGCGTCGCACGGCTTGGTGGATGCGGTGAATGCCACGGCGGGGTTGATGGTTTTCTCCGTTTCATTGTTGGTCTTTGAGGTGCGGCGCGTTGAGATCGCGGATTATCTGCCGAGCCTGGCGCTCGCACCGTTGCTTACGGTTTTACTCAAGTGAAGGAAGCATGAAAACTGTCCGCCTGGGCATCATTGGATTGGGTAACATCGGACGCTTTCACGCTAAAACAGTGATGGCTGGGAAAGTGGCACGCTGTGAACTGAAAGCGGTTGCCTCGCGCAGCCCGGACGCGCGGGACGAGTTTCCAACGCTGCCGTTTTTTCAGGAACCGGAAGCCCTGATGCGCTCCGGGCTGGTGGATGCCGTGCTCGTGGCGACACCGCATTGGCAACATCCACAGATCGGGATGCAGGCGTTCGCAGCGGGTTTACATGTGATGTCGGAGAAGCCCATCGCAGCGCACAAGGCGGATGCCGAACGGTTCATTGCCGCGCATCAACGTCACCCGGAACTTGTCTTCGGTGGGATGTTTCAGTTTCGGGCTGAATCTCATTACCAGGCAATGCGCCAGTGGCTGCGGAACGGGAGCTTGGGAGAGTTGGTGCGCGTAAGTTGGATAAACACGGACTGGTTCCGGCCTGATGCCTACTACGCGAGCAGTGAATGGCGGGCAACGTGGGAAGGCGAGGGTGGGGGCGTGTTGGTAAACCAGTGCCTGCACAACTTGGACATGCTGCAGTGGTTGGCGGGGATGCCGGCCAGCGTCCAAGGCTTTTGCCAGTTGGGCCGTTTTCACGACATCGAAGTGGAGGATGACGTGACTGCCTACTTGGAGTGGGCCAACGGAGCCACCGGCACATTCATCAGTTCCACGGGCGAGGTGCCGGGCACGAATCGGCTCGAGATTTCCGGAACGCGCGGACGATTGCTGTGGGAGAATGGACGGTTGCTCGCGACATCAAATGCTGTCGAAACCACTGTCTTGTGCCGGACGACTGCGGATGCGTTTGCCAAACCGCAGGCGATGACCACCGAGCTGTCGTTCGTGCCGGTGGAAAGTGCGCATGCGATATTGCTTCAAAACTTCGTCAACGCCATTCTCGGCAGCGAGCCTTTGCTGGCTCCGGGAGCCGAGGGCATTCACTCGATTGAACTGGCCAATGCAATTTTGTTCTCATCCCTGGAACGCCAGGCGGTGAATCTGCCGCTGGACGGTGCGGCATGGGAGTCGCGATTGCACGAGCTGATTCGAGTGTCGCCAAAACGAGCGCGAACGATTCGGTCGGTTCCGGGCGATGTGGCCGGTTCATTTCGCAGCCAAGCTCGGTAGTTTTATCTGGAGTTGCTCGATGTCCTTTAAGAATTATCCGCAATACGCGCAGGGCGTGGAACTGCTCCAACGCTCGTTGGCGCGTGGTCGGCTCGCCCACGGCTACTTGTTTTTTGGGAGCGAACTGGAAGATCTTGAAGGTCTATCGCGGCAACTGGCCAAGACGTTAAATTGTCAGACCCCCCCGCTCTCAGGCGACCACGGCGTCGCGCTGGACTGCTGCGACACCTGCCCGTCATGTCGGAAAATTGACGACGGTAATCATGCTGATGTGCATTGGGTCCGGCCTGAGTCGAAGTCGCGCATCATCAGCGTGGAGCAGATGCGCGATTTGATGCAGCAGATTTACCTGAAACCCACCGAAGCGAAGTGGAAGCTGGCAGTGGTGGTTGGGACGGACCGGCTGAACATGCAGTCGGCCAACGCATTCTTGAAAACCCTCGAGGAGCCACCGTCGCGTTCGGTGATCATCATGGCGACGACAGAGCCTGAGCGGGTTTTGGAAACCATTGAATCGCGTTGTTTGAGGCTGAATTTTGGCGGGCACGGCGCGAAGCGCTTTGATGCTGCACAGCTTGAGTGGCTGCGCAAGTTCGCTGCTCTGGTGGCGATGGAGGAGGGGAGTTTGCTGGCACGCTATCGCTTGCTGGGGATGTTGCTTGAACAGTTGGCCTTGGTGCGGGAGGTGATCGACCAAACTTTGTCGGCGCGTTCGCCATTGGAGCGTTACGCGGACGCCGAAAAGGATTTGCGCGAGAAATGGCAGGATGAACTCAAGGCTGCGGTGGAGTCCGAGTACCGTCGGCTGCGTAACGATTGGTTGGGGCTGGTGCAATGGTGGTTGCGCGATCTTTGGCTGCTCACGTTGGGATCAGGCGGCGACTTGTTGAGCTTTCCCGAGTTGGAGGCTACGCGCACGGTTTCGGCCCGCGTGAATTCAGCCGAGGCGCTGGCGAACTTGCGAGTCATCGAGCAGACCCAGCGCCTGTTGCACACCAACGTTCAGGAGTCGCTCGCCTTGGAAGTGGGCCTGCTGAAGCTGAAGTTCTAGCATGGCTCGCCCCAAACCAGCGTCGGCTCCCGCCTCCAGACCCGAGACAGGGCCTGCTGTGCGAATGTACGCGACGATGTTTGGACTGTTCCTTGGGCTCTGCTTTCTCAAATTTCCGAACCCGCCTCTGCTGGAGCATCTGTCCACGCCGCCGAGCAACGGTTGGGAGTGGGCGCTGACGTCGTGGCCGGTGCGCTATGCCTATCCGCTGGTGGGCTTGCTGGTGCTGGCGGGGCTGCCCTTGATGCGCTGGCCATCCCGACTAAAATGGCAGCTAGGAGTGTTTCCGATTGCGTGGCTGCTTTGGGTTTGGGCAACGGTGCCATTTTCAATTGATGCAGGCATCAGTCGGCTAACCTGCGTTCATTTCACGGTCGGCGTGATTTGCTTTTACCTTGGCCTGCTGGTGGCGGGACGTATGTCGCGGCCGACATATCTTGCCGCCGGCTTGGTGATCCCTTTCTCGTTGGTGTTGGTGGCGGGCTGGGAGCAGCACTTTGGTGGCTTGGCGGCCTCGCGAGAGTATTTCATGACTTATGTGGCTCCTTCGCAGGATCGGTTGGAGCCCGAGTTGCTGAAGCGAATGGAGAGCGGCCGGATCTTTGCCACCTTGTTCTATCCTAACTCCCTGGCAGGGTTGCTCTTGCTGGTGGCACCGGTGGTGCTGGGGTTGCTTGCGACCGCGAGGGAGAAATTCACGGTTGGGGCACGTGTCGCTCTTGTCAGTGCGCTTGGTTTGGGTGCGACGGCCTGTCTGTTCTGGTCAGGGTCAAAAACCGGCTGGCTCCTCGCCTTGGCCATGGGAGTTTTGGTGCTGCTGCGGTCCAGTTTGCCGAGGAGACTGAAGCTTGGCGTGGTGGTCTCACTGGTCGTGCTGGGATATGCCGGTTTCGCCCTGAAGTATCATGGCTTTTTTCAGCGTGGAGCCACTAGCGTGGTCGCGCGATTTGATTACTGGCGGGCCGCATTGGATAACGTCAAGGCCCGTCCAATCACAGGAAGCGGTCCGGGCACGTTTGTAAAGGTCTATGAAGCGGTTCGCCCGCCGGACGCGGAAATGGCAAGGTTGGCGCACAATGACTATTTGCAGCAGTTCTCGGATTCCGGGCTGGTGGGGGGAGTTCTATTCTTGCTGCTGGTTGGGGGCGTGCTGTGGGTGGGCAAAGAGGCCGGGGGGAAAGGGGACTGGCTGGTGTTTGGAGGAGCCCTCGGAACTGCTTTTTTTGCCGTTCAGTCCTCGGTTGAGTTCGGCTTTTACGTCCCTGCCACATCATGGTGCTGGTTTGGGCTGAGTGGATGGCTGGTCGCCCAAGCTGGGTTAAAGTTCGACAACGCCAAACCTTCTTCCTAGCTTCGCCGTATGAAGATTCGCTTCTTGAATGGGCCAAATCTTAATCTGCTTGGCTCACGGGAGCCGGGCATCTACGGCGCGGCAACTTTGGCTGACATTGAGGCTGCTGTTCGGCGCGAGGCAAGTGAGCTGAAGGTGGAAGTGGACTTCAGGCAGTCCAACATCGAAGGCGAAATTGTCACTTGGATTCAGGATTCCAAGGGGGTCTTTGACGTTATCGTCCTGAATGCCGCCGCCTATACCCATACAAGTGTCGCCATTCGCGATGCCATCGCGGCAGTGAAAATTCCGACGATTGAGATTCACCTCTCGAACACCTCAGCTCGCGAGGAGTTCCGGCATCATTCCTTGGTTGCGCCCGTTTGTATCGGCGTAATTTCCGGCTTCGGAGTAAATTCTTACATTTTAGGTTTGCGAGCTGCTGTTACCGTTAAAGCGTCTTGAATTCATGCGTAGATGCCTGTTTTTTATTCGTCTTTCGATTCAAAATACAGGGCTTGACCTCAACTTTCATCGTCCATAGGCTCACGCCCGGTTGAAATAATTGCCTGGACGGAATCTGGAATACCCGGGTTTTGTTTAGGACTGATTCAGAAAAGCAAATCCCAAATCAAGAATCACTGTGGACCTCAAAGATATCAAAGCCGTCATTGATCTCATGAAAAAGAACTCCGTTTCGGAGTTTGAGATGGAACGTGAAGGCTTCAAGATTCGGTTGAAACGAAGCGGCGGGGGTGGGGCTTATGAAGAAGGTGCCCAAGTCGCTTACATTCCCCAGCCCCTGGCCCTCCCCAGTCCCGCCGCGGGATTGGCTGCTGCTCCCGCTCCCGCACCGGTGCCTGTCTCCAGCGGTTTGGAGATCAAGTCCCCGATGATTGGCACTTTCTATCGTTCGCCCTCGCCTGAGGCCGCTTCATATGTGGATGTCGGCTCCGAGGTCGGACCTGACACCGTGGTGTGCATCATTGAGGCGATGAAAGTCATGAACGAGATCAAAGCCGAGGTTAAGGGCGTGATCACTGAAATTCTGATTGATAACGCCAAGCCAGTGGAATTTGGGCAGCCGATGTTCCGGGTCCGTCCGACCTGAACACGCTGCGAGTTGCCTGTTCCTCAATCCCCCAAGCCAACCTAAATGTTTGAAAAGGTTTTAGTCGCCAATCGTGGCGAAATCGCGCTCCGCGTCATTCGCGCCTGCAAGGAGCTAAACATCCGCACGGTGGCGGTTTATTCCGAGGCCGACGTCAACTCGATGCACGTTCAATTGGCTGACGAGGCCATCTGTATCGGCAAAGCCCCATCCAGCGAAAGTTACCTTCGCATTGACCGCATCATCAGCGCGGCGGAAGTGGCCGACGTCGATGCCATTCATCCTGGTTTCGGATTTCTCTCCGAAAATGCCCACTTTGCCGAGGTTTGCGAAAGCTGCAACATCCGCTTCATCGGTCCCAGTCCCCAAGCCATGAACGCTTTGGAAGACAAGGCCGTCAGCCGTGCCCTCGCCAAGAAGGCCGGGGTGCCGCTCCCGCCTGGCTCTGAGGGGCTCGTGGAGAGCGAGCAAGAAGCCCAGATCGTGGCCAAGAAGATTGGCTATCCGGTGATGATTAAAGCCGTGGCCGGAGGCGGTGGCCGTGGCATGCGCGTCGCTCACAACGATGTCTCATTGGTCAAAGGATATCACACGGCACGGGCGGAAGCTGAGAAGGCCTTCGGAAATTCCGGTGTCTACATCGAGAAGTTCATCGAGAACCCGCATCACATCGAGTTCCAGATTCTCGCCGACACCAAAGGCCACATCATTCACTTGGGCGAGCGGGATTGCTCGATTCAACGCCGCAACCAAAAGGTCGTTGAGGAGACTCCGTCGCCGCTCATCGAGAACAAGTTTAAGAAGTTACGCGACAAGATGGGCAAGGCGGCGGTGAAGATCGCTGAGATTGCAAACTACACCAATGCTGGCACCGTCGAGTTTATCGTGGACGAGCAGGGGAATTACTACTTCCTCGAAGTGAACAAGCGCATCCAGGTTGAGCATCCGATCACTGAGGAGGTTACGGGCATTGACCTGGTCCGCTACCAAATCATGGTGGCGATGGGCGAGCCGTTGCGTCACACGCAAAGCGATGTCCACTTCAAGGGGCATGCTATCGAGTGCCGCATCAACGCGGAAGATCCTTTCGACGAGTTCCGCCCCAGCCCGGGCCGGATCGAGATGTATTATCAGCCCGGAGGACGCGGGGTGCGCGTGGATACCCACGCTTATGCCGGTTACACCATCCCGCCGACTTACGACTCGATGATCGGCAAGCTCATCACTTACGGACGTGACCGTCGCGAAGCCATGGACAAGATGAGTCGTGCGCTCGGGGAATACATGATCACCGGCGTGAAGACGACCATCTCCTTCCAGCAAGCCATCATGCAGGATCCGAACTTCCGCCGTGGTGTTTACACCACGAACTTCGTTGAGCAACTGCTGACCGGGGCCCGCCGGGAACTGATCGAAGAGAAGGCTTAGGATTTTTCACCGATATCAAAATTGAAACGGCGCTCGCACGAGCGCTGTTCTTTTTGCAAGCGTCCGGTTCGGCTCGAGCTTACTTTGCCGGCGTGTGGGTTGCTGGCTTATATAACCCCGCCTTGATGAACGGCTCCAGATATTTTCCGTAGCCTGCCTTTTCCATCTCGGCGAGTGGAATTAATCGTAGGGACGCGGAGTTGATGCAATAACGGACCCCGGTTGGTCCCGGGCCGTCGTCAAAAACGTGGCCCAAGTGTGAGTCCGCCAATTTGGAGCGCACCTCCGTGCGGATCATGCCGTGAGTGGTATCGCGAATTTCGGGAATCTCGGTTCCTGCAACCGGCTTGGAAAACGCCGGCCAGCCGCAGCCGGAATCGAATTTATCCAGCGAACTGAATAAGGGCTCGCCTGAAACGACGTCCACGTAAAGGCCCGGCTCGAAGTTGTCGTCGTATTCATTGCGGAACGGCGGTTCGGTGGCAGCATTTTGCGTCACCTCAAACTGCATCGGGGTCAGCTTTTGCTTCAATTCTTCGCGCGAAGGCTTCTGGTAGTCATTCATGGCGGGATGGGTGATTGTCTTTTGAGTCGTCGGACTTGGTTGTGAGATTTGCGGAGTGTCGCGGCTACAGCCGCTCAGCAGGCAGGCCGCGGCGGCTGCCGCAACTCCTAGCAATGCTGGTTGGGTCCATTTCATCGGGCGGAACGTAATTGAGTTTTTCAATTTGTCTGAGCGCCGCCCGCGCCTTTCCCCGGTAAGATCCGGCTTAACTGCTGCGCAAAGCGGCCTCTGCTTCGTCGGGAGTGACTGCGGATTCCTTGCGCGTAGAAAGGTTGCGGATCTTGGCCAGCAAGGCGCCCGCCTCGTTGCGCTCCAGCCGCAAGGTGTGCTTTGCGCCCAAATCCTGGGCGCGCTTGAACTGCTTGTCTGACTTCGCCTTGGTCAGGGCGTAATCCACCGCAAAACCGGCCCCGCGTAGCCGCTGGATCAGTGCGAGCGTTTGCGGCCGGAGCGCCTCGTCCTCCACGAGCCCAAAGGCGTCGAGCCCGCCGTCGAACTTCGGCAGCAAGCCCCGCGATTTCAGCAATTCGAGCAATACCACGTCGCCCATGCCAAAGCCCAAGGCGGGCAAATCCACTTTGCCGCCGCTGATCAGCTTGATGAGGTTGTCGTAACGCCCGCCGCCGGCGATGGCCCGAAACTCGCCTTTCCGGTCGAAGGCCTCGAAGACGGGGCCCGTGTAATAGGCCAGTCCGCGAATGACGCGATAATCCACCTTCACGTAGTCACCCAGACCGCGAGCGCCCAGATCGTCCACGATTTGTTTCAACTCGGCCGTGGGTTCGCCTGCTTCAATGAAACGGGTGACTGCCTCCAGCGATGTGCCCGCGGCGCGGAGTTTCTGGTCGATCTCCTCAGGCTTGTCGCGTTCGAGCTTGTCCACGGCCTGATAAAACTCGTAGGCACGGGTGGGGTCGCCGTTGGCGTTGGCGTAGAAGTCCTGCCATGCGCGCCGGCTGCTGAGCCGCACCCAGAAATCATCGGCCGTCAGCCCGAGTGAACGCAACGTGTCGATCACCAGCGCAATCAGTTCGGCATCAGCGGCAGCCTCGGGTTCCCCGATGACATCTGCATTGAACTGAAAGTGCTCGCGCAGCCGTCCGCGTTGTTGTTTCTCGTAGCGGAACAACTGCGGGATGGCAAACCACTTGAAGGGCTTCTTGTAGGCGCGTTCGTGGGCGGCAGCCATGCGGGCCAGCGTGGGCGTCATCTCCGGGCGCATGGCGACTGGGCGGTCGCCCTTGTCCGTGAAGTTATAGAGCTGGCGGACGATTTCATCACCGCTCTTGGTTGTGAAGAGTTCCAGCGGTTCGAGCGGCGGGCCGTCGTATTCGCGGAAACCGTAACGCCGCGCCATGGTGCGCCACTTGTCGAATACGTATTGGCGCGCGTCGCAACTCCACACATCGCTGTGCGGCAACGGCTCAGGGTAGAAATCGCGAAAGCCCGGCAATCGTTCCATAAATCCGCGACAAGCTAGCGAGGCGGCTGCCCTGCGTGAAGGCAAAAGGTCTGGACTGATTGAGCAACAAAAAAGCCCGCTACTTGGCGGGCTTTTGAAAGTTACTGGGCTGTTCCTAGGCCATCGGTGCCGGCGGCGGTGTGCCGGCGGCATCCTTGGGCGAGAGTTGCAGCACATCGGCACGCATTTCTTTGCCGGCTTTGAACTTAACCACGGCACGCTGCGGAATGGGCACGTCCTTTTCCGGTGCGTTCGGATTGCGGCCCACGCGAGCCTTGCGAACTTTCACCTCAAAGACGCCAAAGTTGCGCAGTTCCACCTTGTCACCTTTCGCAAGGGCGTCGGCGATGTAATCCAAAGTCTTTTGTATGACGTCGAGCACTTGCTGTTGCACCAAGCCGGTCTCATTGCTGATCCGCACCACCAAATCGCGTTTTGTAAGTGTCATAGAATTTCCGGGGTTGAAGTTTTTTGGCTGCGTTAATAGAGCTAACTCATTTATCGCCAACGGTCAAGGAATGATTTTTCCCCGGGGCAGGTTTTTTGCCCGATATTTTGGGGGGCAAATGCGCCCAAGACCTACTCCCCACCCGTGAATCCCTGCTGTCGCAGTGCCTCAAACAGCACCAGAGCGACGCAGTTAGAGAGATTCAGGGAGCGAGCTTGGGGGTTGAACATCGGGATGCGCAGCCAAGTGTCGTGGTGCTGCTGCAGCAGGGCTTTTGGCACGCCTGCGGTCTCACGCCCGAACACTAGATAGTCGTCCGGACCGAATTGGACCTCGGAGTAAAAGTGGGCTCCACCTTGCTCGATGAACCAAAACTTCGCGCCGAGGTTCACACTGGCAACGAAGTCCTGCCAGCTCTTCCAGCGATGCCATTGCACGTGTTGCCAATAGTCCATCCCCGCCCGCTTCAACGCTGCATCGTTCAATTTGAACCCAAAAGGTTCGATCAGGTGCAGGGTCGTCCGTGTTGCGGCACATAGCCGGGCAACATTCCCGGTGTTCGGCGGGATTTCGGGTTCGAGCAGGACGACGTTGAGCCGGGGCATTTGAGCGGTGGAGTGCGGGAGGGTTGGCGTCATGGTTCTGTCAGCTTTCAAGATTCCTCCACTCCGATGCTCCACCACTCCGTTTGCCCCTGTAATACACCTTCCACAGCACCAGCCCATGCGCGGGCGCAGTCATGCCTGCGGCACCGCGGCTTTCGGCGGCGATGATCTTGCGGATGTCAGTCTCGCTGAATCGGCCCTTGCCCACCTGAACCAGCGTGCCCACGATGCTGCGGCACATCTTGTAAAGAAATCCGTCCCCTTCGATGACGAAGTTGATTTGCGGACCGCTGCGGGTCACATCACAACGGGTCAGCGTGCGCACCGCATCTTTCAAGACTTGTCCACGATTGGTGGCCAGTGAGCGGAAGTCTTGTTGCCCTACGAACAGTTTGGCCGCGCGCTTCATGGCGGGAACATCTAATTTCACCGGCACCTGCCATGCCCGTCCTTGCAGGAGAGGATTCATGGCGGCGTGATTCCAGACCGTGTAGCGATACTGCTTGCCCGTGGCATGAAAACGCGCGTGAAAATCAGGCCTCACGCGGGTGGATTCCAATACGCGGATGTCCTTCGGCAGATAAGCATTGATCGCGATCCTCAGTTTGTGCGGCGTCATGCGTGCCTTGGCCAGGGGCAGATCCGCATGAGCCACCATGCCAAGCGCGTGCACGCCTGCGTCGGTGCGGCTGGAACTGTGCAGGCGATACGGGCCGCCGGGCATCAGTTTTACCAGCGCGTCCTCCACCACCTGTTGCACGCCCCTCGCTTCGGGTTGCCATTGCCAGCCATCGTAGCCGGAGCCGTCGTAGGCGATCGTAAGTTTGACGCGCGTGGTGCTCACGATTGGGTTCAGGGATTCTGGCTCGTAATCTTGGTCCCTCGTTGGTTGGGCGCACTAAGCGATCAGGATTATGCGTAAGAGTCAGATCAAGCCGTGGATAAATCCAAGTAGCTCTGCAACAAGATCGCCGCCGCCATTTTGTCCACGGTTTCCTTGCGCTTGTCCCGGCGCACGTTGCCTTGGATCAAAATCCGGTTCGCCTGCGAAGACGTCAGTCGCTCGTCCCAGGTGCGGATGGGAACGGTCACTTCAGTTTGCAGTTTCGCGATGAACTCGCGCACTTTCCCCGCTGCCGGACCGTAACTCCCGTCCATGTTGCGCGGCATGCCGATGATGATTAGCTCCACCTGCTTTTCGGTCACCAAGGCTTCCAGCCGCTTCAGAAATTCCTCGAACGGCTCCGCCGGGATGTGTTCCAAGGGCGAGGCGATCATCTTCAGCTCGTCGCTGAGCGCGACGCCGATGCGAACGGTTCCGTGGTCCAGAGCAAGAACTCGCATGATCCTCAGAGTGACTTCATGACTTTCGCCGCCGCGCTCGCGGTGGCTTCGATGTCTGCCGGCGTGTGCGCCACCGAGATGAACCCGGACTCGAATTGTGACGGGGCCAGATAGACGCCTTCGTTCAACATGCCGTGGAAGAACTTCTTGAAACGCTCGCGATCCGCCTTCATCGCGTCAGCCAGATTCCAAACGGGTTCGCTGGTGAAGTAGCCGCAGAACATGGACCCGCAGTGGTTCACGGTGAGCGGAATGTTTGCGGCCTTGGCGGCTGAGCTCATCCCTTCCGCGAGTTGTTGGCCCAGCTCTTCCAGTTGGCCATATGCGCCGCCCATCTGGAGCTCCTCCAAATTGGCAATACCTGCCGCCATCGCGAGCGGATTGCCGCTCAACGTCCCCGCCTGATAAACGGGACCCAGCGGTGCCAGGCAGTCCATGATTTCAGCGCGTCCGCCAAAGGCTCCTACGGGCAAGCCGCCGCCGATGATTTTGCCGAAGCAACTCAGGTCCGGAGTGATGCCGAAGCGTTGTTGCGCGCCGCCCAAGGCCAGCCGGAAGCCCGTCATCACTTCGTCGAAGATGAGCAGCGCGCCATCCTGCGTCGTGATCTGGCTGAGAAATTCCAAGTAACCGGGCTTCGGCAGGTAAAGACCAGCGTTGCCGGGCACGGGCTCAACGATGATGCCGGCGATTTGGCCGGGGTTCGCCGCAAACGCCGCTTTCACGGCGTCCACATCATTGTAGGGCAGCACAATCGTGTGCTGCGTGAAGGCGGCAGGCACGCCGGCGCTGTCAGGATTGCCAAACGTCAGCGCGCCGGAACCCGCTCTCACCAGCAGCGAATCGGTGTGGCCATGGTAGCAGCCGTCGAACTTGATGATCTTCTCGCGCTTGGTGAAGCCGCGCGCGAGACGGATGGCGCTCATGCAGGCTTCGGTGCCGGAATTGGTCATGCGGACCTTGTGCACGCTGGGCGCGGAGGCGCAGATGAGTTTGGCCATCGTCACTTCAAGCGGATTGGGAATGCCGAAGCTGGTGCCGTGCGCGGCGGTGTCTTGCACCGCTTTGATGATCTTGGGATGCGCGTGCCCGAGAATCGCCGGGCCCCATGTGCCGACGTAATCAATCAGCTCGTCGCCGTCCACCGTGGTGACCCGACAGCCCTTGGCCTTATTCACGAAGAACGGCTGGCCGCCGACGGCGCGGAAAGCACGCACGGGCGAATTCACACCGCCGGGAATGTGGTTCAGGGCCTCGGCAAACAGCGCTTCAGATTTGGCGCGCGAAATCATGTCGGCAGCATACCTGCTACGCCGAACAAATCACGCGCATTTGCAATTTTCCTGGAGGGTAGGAGCCGGCGTGAGGAGGGTCGCTTCGGGGCGCTTCAAATAGGGCCCCCTCACGTCGGCTCCTGCAAGGGTCAGGTGATCCCGCGCTGATTGAGCAACGCCTCGGTCACGCGTTCCATGAGGAGCTCGGCGAGGGGCTGGGTTGCTTCTTCCAGCGCTTTGCAGGCGGATTGAAGCAGCTTGGTGTCGCCGCAGCCGGTGTTGGGTTGCTCGGTGGCAAGGGCGTCGCTCACGGCCTGCAAGGCGGCTTCGACTTGGGTGATGTATTCGGGTTCCAAATCATCCCGGGTGTCGGCGAGGCACTTGCGGGCGGCTTTGGCCGTCGCAGAGGCTTTTAGCTTCGCCTCCACCCAGCGGCGGGTCGCAAGGTCAGCGAAGGCGTGTTCCACAGACTCCTCCACCATGCGGGTCACGGCTTCGTCGTCCACGTCCACGGCGGATTTCATCGGGACGATTTTCTCCTTGCCCGTGCGCGTGTCGCGGGCGAGCACGTTGAGGATTCCGTTGGCATCAATCTCGAATTGCACGCCGACACGCGGCACCCCGCGAGGCGCTGGTCCGAACTCCAGCGTGAACTTGCCCAGGCTCCAATTGTCCTTCGCGCGCTCGCGTTCGCCTTGGAGCACATGGATGAGCATGTCCCGTTGGTTATCCACGGCGGTGGTGAACATTTCGCCCGCCTTTACCGGAATGGTGGTGTTGCGCGGGATGATCACATTCATTAAGCCGCCAAACGTTTCCAATCCCAGGGACAGCGGTGTCACGTCGAGCAGCAGCACGTTGCGCAAGTCGCCGGAGAGGATGGCAGCTTGGATGGCGGCGCCGAGCGCAACCGCTTCATCGGGGTTTACGCCCGTGTTGAGTAATGGGCCGCCGGCTTCGTGATATTCCGTTCCCAGCCGAAGGCCGCCGCGTGTTTCCTCGAACTCAGCGCACCCAAACCATTCTGCCACCAGTTGGCGCACGAGGGGCATGCGCGTTTGGCCGCCCACCAAAATCACTTGGTCAAGGTCGCGGGCTTCGAGCCCCGCATCGGCAAGTGAACGCAGGCAGTGCTCGCGCGTTCGCAGGACGATGGGGCGGGCGATGCGTTCCAGTTCGTCCCGGGTGAGGCGATAACTGAGGCTGTAATCGGGCAGCAGGAAGGGCAGGGCGATGTCGGTCTCGTTTTCCGTCGAGAGCTTGATCTTTGCTTGTTCAGCGGCTTCGCGAAGCTTGGACCAGACGATGAGTTGTTCGGGGCTTGCCTGCCGGGTGCCGGTATGCCGAAGCACTTTGCCGGATTGTTGTTCGACCTGGCTGGCGAGGTGTTCGGTCACCGCGCGATCAATGTCGTCGCCGCCCAGTCGGGTGTTGCCGTGCGTGGCGATCACCTGGAACACGGCCTCGTTGAGTTCCAGGATCGAAAGGTCGAATGTGCCACCGCCAAGATCGTAAACGGCGATCTTCGATTTCTCCTTCAGCTTGTCCAAGCCGTAGGCGAGCGCGGCGGCGGTGGGTTCGTTGATGATGCGTTCGACGGTGAAGCCGGCCAGTTCGCCCGCGCGCTTGGTGGCGTTGCGTTGGGCGTCGTTGAAGTAGGCGGGCACGGTGATGACTGCGCGGGTCACGGATTCACCTAAACTGGATTCGGCATCCGCTCTGAGCTTCTTCAGGACTTCAGCGGAGATTTCTTCCGGTGTCCAAGAATGGCCATGCAGGTCAATCGTCGCCGGGCCAGAGCCGCTGCGGCTAAGCGGGTAGGGGACATCCGCGTCCGTGTCGGTCAGTTCATTGGCGCGGCGGCCGATGAAGCGCTTCACTGAGTAAACTGTCTCCGAAGGTCTTAGGGCTCGCAGGCGGCTGGCCGGGAGTCCAACCAGCGGCTTCTCTCCGGGTTTCGATAGATGCACGACTGATGGAGTCAGGCGTTTGCCGCCTGCGTCCGCGAGAACCAGCGGGATGCCAGAATCCACTGTGGCCACCAGTGAGTTGGTGGTGCCCAAATCTATGCCGACGATTTTACTCATTTGTTGCCGTTCATTTGAACTTGGAATGCAGGGGAAGGCACGAAAAATGCAAACGGAGCGGTCGGTTTGACAAAGGCACTTTGATGGTGTTTAATGGCCGCGTTGAAATGAAGAACATGGTCCAGACAATCAAGTGCTCCGCGCTCACCCATCGCGCGACGTTTATTACGTCTCGTTGGCAGTGCGGTGGCGGGTTTTCTGGTGAAGTAGGTTTGGATACCTAAAACGAAGTAACAACGATTTCACAGAAAACCCGCGATTGAGAAACAATCGCGGGTTTTTTGTTGAGCGACGCGGCAGAAGCCACGGCGAAAAAGAAAGCATAGAACATGAATGCAAATAGAGTCCCTACCGTGTTCGGACCGGAAACCCGGTTCGAGGTGAATCCCCTGCCGCCCGCGCCGTTCCGGGCCGTCTTGGAAAACGAGTTCGAGCGGCTGAACCAGCGGTTGCTCCGGGAGCGATTGGCCAATGCGGAAACGGCGACGCTTGGAATCGAACTCAGACGGGCCGCCAATGAAGCGGCGGGCCTGGTTTGGGCGACGGCGTATCCTTTGCTGTTCTTCCCGGCGTTGTTCGAGGAGAAGGTGGCGATGGCCAAGCGACGGGCTCGTCGTCAGGCGGCGATCTTGGCTGAAACGCGTGAATTGATTGCCGCATGAAAACCGGTCGATTCATCGCCATCACGATTCATTCCTTGGGCCACCGTCTCCAGTCGTGGGCGCCCACGTCCACTCTTGCAGACGGTTGCCCTGGTCTTGCCAGTGACAGGTAGCCGTCTGCTTTCAGCGATTAAGCCCTCTTCCTTCCGCCTTGATGGCGTTTTGATTCCGCGGAGGGGGGAGGGTTACGCCTTTATTGCCAGCCTCAGCTGGATTCAGTTTGACCAGGATAAAGCGCGTTCCTAGCTTCCGCGGCGCATGGAGGATCATTTATTGAACCCCAGCCCGTGGATGATGATCCCCTTCGGGCTATTGCTTTGGGGCCATTGGTAAACGCCGAGGCTTGGGGTAGGCATTATCCCAAAGTGGCCTTGGCCCTCGGCGCGATCACGCTGGTTTACTACTTGTTTGGTCTCCACGCTCATGAACGCGTGCTTCACGTGGCGCATGAATACGTCAGCTTCATTGTTTTGATCGGTTCCTTGTTTGTGGTCTCCGGGGGCATTCATATCACCGTCAAAGGGGAGGCGACTCCGTTTGAAAATGTTCGGTTCCTCTTGTTGGGAGCTGTGCTCGCAAATTTTCTCGGCACCACAGGCGCATCCATGCTGCTGATCCGTCCGTGGATTCGGATGAACAAGTATCGTATCACGGCGCACCACATTGTGTTTTTCATTTTCGTGGTCTCCAATGTGGGCGGCTGTCTCACTCCGATTGGCGATCCGCCCTTGTTCCTGGGGTATCTGAAGGGGGTCCCGTTTTGGTGGGTGGCGGAACATTGCTGGCCGATGTGGGTGACGGGCATCGGCGTTTTGCTCCTGATGTTTTATGTCGTTGATCGGCGCAATTATCTGCGCGCTCCGAAGGCCGTGCGGGAGGTGGCTGAGTCGCCGGACCAATTCAAATTCCGGGGAATGGGCAATGTCGGCTTTCTCGCGGTGATTTTGGTGGCTGTGTTCATCAGCCAGCCGATATTCGTTCGTGAGGCTCTGATGTTGGCCGCCGCCGCGGGCTCATGGTTTACCACTCGCAAGGATATCCACGAGGCTAATCACTTCACCTTTCACCCGATACAAGAGGTGGCCATTTTGTTTATCGGGATATTCTGCACCATGATGCCTGCTCTTGATTGGCTGCAAAACAATGCGGCTCATTATTCCGGGAAACTGGGCGGGTTTTCTCCGGCCTTGTTTTACTGGGGGAGCGGCACGCTCTCCAGTGTCCTCGACAATGCGCCGACCTATCTAAGTTTCCTGAGTGCCTCGGCGGGCGAGGGGGCCAGCAACCCGGCCGTCTTGGCATCCATGGTCCAGACGCCCGAATTTGGCTCCTTGTTGGTGGCCATAAGCGTGGGTGCCGTGTTTTTTGGGGCCAACACCTACATTGGCAATGGCCCCAATTTCATGGTCAAAGCCATTGCGGATCATCAAAAGGTCCGCACGCCTACCTTCCTCGGTTATGTCCTGCGATTCACGCTGCCGGTCATGCTCCCAATGCTATTGATTGTGTGGCTCTTATTCTTTCGCCGCTGATTTGGATCGGCGCAGGGCTTTTTCCTTTTCCGGGAACCCGTCCTCGCCCAAAATCACCCCAGGATTGGGACATTGTGCGCACGGTTTACAACATTCTCTTCACGATATTGTTCTGGCTGGCCGCTCCGTATTACTTCATGCGGATGCGGCGCCGTGGCAATTGGACCCAGGGCTTCGGCCAGCGTTTCGGAAGTTTTGACGCCAAAACCAAGCAATCGCTCTCCAATCGCCACGTGCTTTGGCTGCACGCGGTCAGCGTCGGTGAAGTCAACGTCTGCACTCAACTGATCCGCGCCCTCGAGCCGCGCCTGCCCAACGTCAAGATCATGGTGTCCACCACGACCACGACCGGCATGGGCGAGTTGCAAAAACGCCTCCCCCCCCACATCGGTAAGTTCTATTACCCGATCGATCGCTGGCGCTGCGTTGCCCGGTCCCTGAATACGATCGGGCCGGATGCGGTGATTTTAGTCGAGGCGGAAATTTGGCCGAACTTCATCTGGCGCCTGCGCGATCGGGGAACCCCGGTTTTCCTCGTGAACGCGCGCCTGTCGGAGCGCTCGTTTCGCGGTTACCAGCGTTATGGCTTTTTGTTCCGGCAATTGTTTGCGTCGTTTACGGCGGTGGGAGCCCAAAACGAGGCGGATGCGGCGCGATTGCGCGAATTAGGCTGCCGTCCGGAGGCCATCCATGTCGTCGGCAGCCTCAAGTTTGACGCGGCCAAGGTAGACCAGACGCGGCGATTGGATGTGCCCGGGCTCCTGGCCCAATGTGGCGTGCCCGCTGGCGCCCCGGTTCTCGTGGCGGGAAGCACGCATGCGGGCGAGGAGGTTTTGCTGGCCGGCATCTGCCAGCGGTTGCGCAAGCGCTTCCCCGATTTGTTTCTCGTGCTGGTTCCCCGTCATTTCGAGCGGGCGCGTGAGGTCGGACGCGAACTCCAGCAACTCGGGGTTGATCTTGCCTATCGTAGCGAGATGACGCCTCGCACGCGACACCCCGCCGGTTCATTGCATTGCCTGTTGGTGGATACTACTGGCGAACTTCGTTATTTTTATGCTCAGGCTACGTTGATTTTTGTCGGCAAAAGCATCACCGCCGTGGGGGGGCAAAACCCCATCGAACCGGGTGCGCTGGCCAAACCGATGGTGTTCGGCCCGAATATGCAAAACTTCGCGGACATTGCCGCCCAATTCGTGGCCCAAGGCGGAGCCTGTCAGGTGAAGAATGGTGAAGAATTGGAACAGGCGTTTGCGCTGCTGCTGGGCGACGAAGGGCGCCGGACGGAACTCGGGCGCAATGCCCTCGCCGTGGTGCAACAGAACCAAGGGGCCATCCTCCGCACGGTTGACATGATCTTGAGCCATCTTGATGGCTCGGAGCTCTTCATTGCCCCGGCACCTACCGCCTGACGGATGTTGCGTGAGTGTGGGTAACTCCTGCCACACAACACTTGCGGGATTTCCCGCTCGTTTCTATTGTCGCGGCATGAAACGCTTTTTTCTGGTTGGTCTGTTGCTGGTCACCTTCACACCGGTCTTGCGGGCACAGGATGCTGCCACTCAGGAGCAGATTGACCGCCTCCGGTCCGAGCTCACTGCCCTGCAAACGGCCAACGTGGAATTGCAAAAGCGCCTGGCGGATGCCTTGAAGGAGATGCAGGAGCTGCGGCTCCAAATGGCCAAGCCTCAAGGCAATTATGCCGGTGCGGATGATCTGAAGGCTTTGGCTGACAGCCTCAAGGAAGTGGATCGCAAACGCGAGGCGGACCGGGAGTTGATTTTGTCGGAGATCAAAAAGGCGTCGAAGGCGGTGGCGGCTGCGCCCGTGCCCTCCGCCCAACCATCGGCCCCCGCCGCATCAGGTTTCAAATACACCGTTCAATCGGGCGACACGTTGTCCGCGATTGTGGCGGCGTACCGCCGGGAAAAGGTGGATGTGACCGTTGAAGATGTATTGAAGGCCAACCCCGGCTTGAAGGCGAACAGCATGAAAGTGGGGCAAACGATCGTCATCCCCGATGGTTCGCGTTGACCTCAACGTAAAGCGAGCAGCAGCACCAGCAATCCCAGCGCGATCCGATACCAGCCGAATACAATGAAGGTGTGCGTCTGGATGTAGCGTAGCAGCCACTTTACCGCCATGAATGAAACGATGGCGGAACTGGCAAATCCCAAGCCAACCAGCGACCAGTTTTCGGGTGCTGCATCAGCTCCGGCTTGGCCCAGGGCCTTGATGATTTCATAGCCGCCCGCAGCCAGCATCGTCGGGATACCCACCAGAAACGCAAACTCTGTCGCGAGCGGGCGATTTAATCCCAGCAGCAGTAACAGCAGGATGCATGCACCGGACCGCGAGGTTCCCGGAAATGCCCCAGCCACCAGTTGCGCAGCACCCACCGCCAGCGCCATGGTCCAAGTGACGTCTCCCTTCAATGCCCTTCCACGCAGCTTTGCCTCGATCCACAAGAACGCGATGCCCCCGGCTATCAGCGCGATGGCAATGGGCCAAACGGTTTCGGGTAGTTCAAGTCCGGCTTTCTTGAGGACCATACCACCCACGCCCGTGAGGAAGAATGCCGCGAGTATTTTAGCCAGGTAATTGCGGGTCGCTGGCTCCCGCCATCTGAAGAGGAATTGATGGAAGCGGTCCCAAAACAGGGGGATGACTGCCAAAACCGCTCCCGATTGAATGACGACCACAAATAATTCGCTCCGGCGGGGCATGAATTGTCCGGCCAAAAGCAGGTGGCCCGTGGAGGATATGGGGAGGAATTCAGTGATTCCTTCGATTATTCCAAGAATGATGACCGATAACCACTCGTTCATGCGCCCAAAAACGGCACGCCTGCGGTTTGTTCAAGTCGGAAATGCGTGATCTCCCCTCAATGATTACGATGAGAATGGGGTTGACGGTTTGAAGGTGTGGAACGGAAGGCGTCAGCAGGAGTGTCAGGGAAGATTGTCTCTTGCGGGGTGCGAGGGCTGCCCACTGCGCCGAAGGACAGCATTTTTCCGGGGGGCACGCGGGCTGGAAGGCAAGGCTCCGCCGCGTCCGGTCTCTGCGGGACGGAGCGGGCTCGCAATCGGTTCAGTCGGGGCGTCAGCCGCTGGCGGCGACGAGCCGGGGACGTCCCGGTCCGTTCATCGGCCACACGCGTTGCGCCCACCGCTGTCACCAGCACAACCACGCGCCGGGCACCAGCACCCGCGCCACCCATTGCCGCGAGCGCCGCCCCATCCGCCCCGGCAACATCACCAGCTTCTTCATCAGCGTCTTGATCCGCCAGCCCTGGCAGTCGTCATTCAAGTCCAGCAACTTGATGGCACCATCAGGTCGTAGGCCAGGGCCGCGATGAGATAATAGATCTGGTTGGCGATCAGCGCCGAGCGCGGCGAACGGTGCGGGTCCAGCCCATTCAGCACTTCTCTGAACAACTGCTCCTTGTCGCCTTTGAGGTGATGTCGCTCGCCCACGCGCGCCGCATCGGTCTGCCCGTCGTAGCAGGCGATGAAACCGTAGTGGTCGAAGAGACCGTCCCGTCGCCGGCTCACCGCAAACAACTGCGCCCCGGTCCGGCCCTCGGGCTGATGACGCAGAAAGGCGTGGTGCGCGTTGCCGTTCTCCTTCCAACTCAGCGCGGGGAGCTCTTGCGCGGTGCGTTCCAGCGGGCCGGTCCACTTGTTGTAGCTCACGGTGTAGTGCCAGCCACGGCGGCGATGGCCTTCAGGTAAACGCCCGGGCTGCTCCTGCTGTCGGCGTAGAAGTGCGCTGCCTTTTCCTTCCAGAGGAAACAATTGCGTTCGAGCATGGGCAGGAGTTGATCGCTCACATCCTTGGGGCTGTCGCCGGGGTTCGGCCTGCTGCCACACCCACGCCACGAACTGGTGTAGCAACTGGCGCAGCGCCGCGACACTTTCGCCGGATTGTTCGCGCAACCATTCGCCGACCTGGGACTGGTCGGCGAATTTGCCCACGCCGAAGAGTTCGCGTGCCAGCGGATCATCATTGAGCGCCTCGCTGTCGGAGAGGCAGCCGCCGCCGGAGCAGAGGGCATAAATCAACTGGCCGACGATGACCTCCGGGCCGAAGCCGCGTTTCTTGTCCTTGCGGAGATCCAGGCAAGCGAGCTTGCCCAGCTTGCGCCAGAGGTCGAAGCGGCGAGCCATGGCCTCGACGACGACGAGTCCGGCGTGGATGGAATGGTCGGTGTTGGCGACGAACTGGAGCTTGAGGCGGGTGTCTTCTTGGTGATGGCAGCCATGCGTTTCAGACAAAACGCGCAGAAAATAATTCACCATCTTTTGCAAGCTTTCACCTCATTCGCAACGGCTGGGGGGTGGATTTGGAACTCAGCTAATCAGGAATTGCAGGGGCTTAACTGCGGACAAGCAGAGGTGCAGGGAGACGAAAATCGTTCTCCACTCTGCGCTTTGCGTCTCCGCGGTAAATATCGAGTTCAGAATGGGTATTACCAGCCTGTGCGAATCTCTTCGGGGCTGCGCCCTTCGTCGCGCATGCGTTGGAGACTGAGGGCGTCATGGCGTTTGGCCAGGCGAATGCCTTGTCCATCCGTCATCAGGGGGCAGTGGTAAAAACTTGGTGCAGGCAGATTGAGCGCACGGTAAAGGAGTAGTTGCCGCGCGGTGGAAACGAGCAGGTCGGCGCCGCGCACGACTTCGGTGATCTGCATGGCGGCATCATCAGCGACGCAGGCGAGTTGGTAGGCGGGAACATCGTCATGCCGCCACACCAAGAAGTCGCCAAAGTCTTTGCCGGCGATGAACTGCTGCAGGCCGAGGTTGGCGTCAGTGAAGGAAATAATATCGCCATCGGGGACGTGGAAACGCCAGCTCGATTTACGATTTGCGATGTCAGATTTGCGATTTCTACGACAAGTTCCGGGGTAGATCGATTCGTCATCAGCGGCGTGCGGGGCGGTGGCGGCGGCTTGGATGTCCTTGCGGGAACAGGTGCAGGGATAGATCGCGCCCAACTCAATCAACTTCGTCAGCATCGCCCAGTAATGTGCCATGCGTTCACTTTGATTGTAGGGCGCAAACGGGCCGCCGCAGTCCGGGCCTTCGGACCAATCGAAACCAAACCAGCGCAGGTCTTCATACATCGCCTGCACGAAGTCCGGCTTGCAGCGGTCGCGGTCGAGATCGTCATTGCGCAGAATGACACTGCCGCCGTGTTCGAGCGCTCGTTGTTGTGCCATCCCAAACGTCCGGGCATGGCCGAGGTGCAAATACCCCGTCGGCGACGGCGCGATGCGGCCGCGATAGGGAGCCGAGTTCCGTGTGGCGTGTTCCGTCATGGGGTGGCGCGTCTGCTGGTTAGATTTGGTCCGCCAATTCCTCGGCAGGGTAGGTCCAAATCTCGGCGAGGGTGGGGTGGTAGTGCGGCAGGACGGCGAGTTCGTGCACAGTCATGCGCTTGGCCATGGCGGCGGTGATTTCGTGAATGAGTTCGCCGGCCAATGGGCCCACGCAGCTGCCGCCGATGATTTTGCCGTTCTTGGGGTTCGCCAATAGTTTCACGAAGCCATCAAGTGCTTCCATGATGAGGGATTTGCCGTGGTCGTTGAATGGGTAGCTGGCGGCGAGGTAAGGGATCTTGCGGGCCTTGGCTTCCTTCTCGGTCAGTCCTACATAGGCTACCTGCGGGTCGGTGAACACGACGCTGGTGAGCAGACGGTAGTCGGTTTTTAGACGTTCTTTGGGTTTGGCGATGTTCTTGGCGGCGATCTCTCCCTGCTGGATGGCGATGTGGACAATCTCATGCGGTCCGGTGCAATCCCCCGCGGCATAAATGTGCGGCACGCTCGTTTGCATCTGGTCGTTGGCGATGATGCGTGGGCCGTCCATTTTGACGCCGATGTCTCCCAAGCCGAGGCGGGCGGTGTTGGGCTGGCGTCCGAGGCAGAAAAGAATCTCCTCCGCTTGCACGCCCACTTTCTTGCCGCTGTGGTCAAAGGTGACGGACTTGCCTTTGGGTGTCTGAGAGGCGTCGAGAAGTTGCGTGCCGGTGTAGAGTTGGATGCCCTCGCGACGGAGAACTTTTTCAACCACCTCGGCAGCGTCTCCATCGAATTCCTTCAAGATGTGCGGGCTGCGTTGGATCATCGTGACTTTTACATCGAATCGCGCAAAGAACTGGGCGAGTTCGCACGCGATGGCTCCTCCTCCCAGGACGATGAGTGACTTGGGAAGATTCTTTCGAGTAAGCGCGTGGTCGCTGGTCATGTAGCCAGCGTTTGCCAATTGAGGCAGGGGCGGCGTGGAGACGACGGAGCCGGTGGCGATGACGAAGTGGCTCGCTCTAATTGAGGCCGGCGTGGATTTGGATGCTCCCTTTAGGGGGAAAAGCTTAAGTGTGTATTTATCTTCAAACCAGGCATTGGCGCGGATGAATTGGAATTTAGCATTCGCCAGTTGCTTGCGGCGATAGCTGGCAAAGTCCTCGATCATGTGATCTTTGCGGGCCATCACCTGCTTGAAATTGAAATCTGCCTTTGGAATCCGCAGGCCCCAGGTTTTACCCATGCGGGCGAGATGTCGCATTTCGGCGGCGTATAGGAGCGCTTTGGATGGCATGCAGCCCCGGAGTATGCATAGCCCGCCAACCTCACGTCCGCCCTCGATGACCACAGTCTTGAGTCCGGCAGCAGCCGCGGTGCGAGCGGCTGCGAATCCGCCGCTGCCTGCCCCAATGACCGCAACATCAAAGTCGAAGCGCTTGCTTGGCATTTTCATCGGGACAAGATGGGAGAGGTGCAAACAGCTGGCAAACGAAGATTGGTCCCTAGCAGTTTGGTAGCGTTTTTGAGCGCCAATGCGGGTGTCAAACCTACTCAGGCGTTGATTTAACTGTTTGCAGCGATTTCCAGACATCTGGTTTGCGCCAATTCGCGGATTTCAGCTGAGCGTCCCAGAAAGCCACGCTACTTCTCCATCCGATACGACCACTTCAAATGCTCGTCCAGACTAGTGCCTCGCCACTCGCCCTTATGCAAGGGTAATCCGATCATGAGTTTGCTGGCGAACTCTCCGGCGGCCTTCTTTTGGGATGCGTAGCCCGCCAATTGTGTCTCGGAAACCGGTCTGCTCATAGCCCATCGTGGTCAAGCCGTCCACGTGCGGGAAGAGATTGGGCCACCAAGTTTGATTGGGGGCGTTCCAAACGTAGGCATAGGAATCCACGGTGAGGTGCCGGTTGTCTTTGTGTAATCTTGTCGCCCGCTGGCGGATGAAATGGCCGAAAGCCTTCTTTGTCCTCGTTGAGTCGTCCGCGGCCTTCGAAGTATATGTCCACGCCGTCCAAGTCATGTCGGTTGACCTCGGTTAGAAGTGATTCGATGAAGGTGCCGCAATTATCCTTGAAGGCAGAGAGCGCCAGCTCGCAGTCGCCGATTTGGTAAACGCAGAGCAAAACACGGACGCTGTTGGTTCGGCACCAATCACGAAAGGATTTGATTACAGCGTCGCTGGTAGTTGCGCCCTTACCGGTCCGGATGAGGCCGCCTTTGTTCGTCGGTGTCCAGAATTGCAGTCCCACATGGGTGAGCGCGTCCTTCATCCCGATTCCGGAGTAAGTCTCCGATAATCGTTGCTGGGAATTGTTGGCAGCGTAGCGCGGCACCCAAGTCATCACCGGGCGCTCGTAGGCCGAAAAACTGTTGGTTGAACCGACGCATGAGGCACAGCCGATCGCCAGCAGCGCTGCAATAGGAATGAGGAAGTTGAGAATGAATCTTCGTTGATTCATTCTTCGAACAACGCTTCTGCGAACTGCTTCGGGTCAAAGGGCTGCAAGTCATCCGCTTTTTCGCCGAGGCCGACGAATTTGATCGGGATGCCGAGTTCCTTCTGAATGGCCACCACCATGCCGCCTTTGCTGGTGCCGTCGAGCTTGGTCACGATCAGACCAGAAAGTGGGACGGCTTTGTTGAATTCGCGGGCTTGAGTCAGCGCATTCATCCCGGTCGTCGCATCCAGCACCAACAACACTTCGTGCGGCGCGCCGTCGAGTTGCTTGCCGATGACGCGATGCACCTTCTGCAATTCCTGCATCAGATTGTGCTTGGTGTGGAGCCGGCCGGCCGTGTCGATGAACACGTAATCCACCTGACGTGATTGGCCCGCTTTGACGGCGTCGTGAGCGACGGCGGCAGGGTCGGCGTGGTAGGCGCCGGCGATGACTTCCACGTTCAAGCGCGTGCCCCAGAGTTTCAGTTGCTCAATGGCCGCGGCGCGAAAGGTGTCGCAAGCGGCTAGCAGGGCGGTCTTGCCTTGCGTCTGAATGAGATTGGCCAGCTTGGCAGACGTGGTGGTTTTGCCGGTGCCGTTGACGCCGACAATCGAAACGATGGTCGGTTTGGAGGCGGCTTGACGCAGCCCCGGTTCCTTGACGGCGAGGTTTTGTTCCACTTCGCGTTTTGCTATCGCCAGCACATCAAGTCCGCTGCTGCCTTGCGATTCGTAGGCTTTCTTGACCGCCGTGACGATTTGCCGGGTCATTTCGAGGCCGAGGTCGGCACCAATGAGGGCGATTTCGATCTCTTCCAACGTGGCAGCATCGAGCTTGGGCGAGCGGGTGACGATGCGCTTGATCTCGTGCGTGAGCTTGTCGTGCGTCTTGGTCAGCGCGGCTTTGAATTTGTCGAACAGTCCCATGTGAAGATTTGCGATGTCCGATTTACGATTTACGACTGGTTGAATCGCCTGAGGCTAGACGCTTCTCCCGCGCCTTCTGCATTTTGTGGACGTAATGGATGGGGAGCTTGATGCCGCCGATGAGGGGCTTGCCTTTGCTGAGTCCATGGCAATCCGAACCGCCCGTGACGAGCAGGCCGTATTGCTTGGCGATGTTAAGATAGTGCGCGGCGGTGGTGCTGCTGTGTTTGGTGTGGTAACACTCGATGCCGTCCAGACCAGACTTCACCAATTCAGGGATCACCTCGTCGCACTTGTTCAAGCCCGGATGCGCCATCACGGCCAAGCCGCCAGCCTCGTGAATAAGTTCGATCGCCTCGAGCGCTGACATCTTGGCTTTGGGCACCCAAGCAGGCCGGTGCTTTTTGAGGAATCGTTCAAAGGCTTCGTCGAGACTGCTGCAAAAATCTTCCTTCACCAGCGCACGAGCAATGTGTGGTCGGCCCGGGGAACGGCAGTTGGCGAGGGCAAAGACGGAATCCACACTCAAAGGCACGCCGAGTTCGTTGATGCGGGCCACCATATCGCGAATGCGTTGCTGACGCACTTCCTGAAACCGTGCCATCTCGCTGAGCAAGCGCGGATACTGCGTGTTCAGGTAGAAACCGAGGATGTGCAGTTCATGGTCGGCAAACTCGGCGGTCAGTTCGCTGCCCGGAATGAAATCGATCCGTTCGGCGGCGCAGGCGGCAGCCATATGCTCGCAGCCTTCGATGGTGTCGTGGTCGGTCAGGGCGAGGGCCCCAAAGCCCAGTCGCTTGCCGTGCGCGACAATCTCCTCGGGCGTGAAGGTGCCGTCGGAGAAAAGGGAGTGCAGGTGCAGGTCGGCAAACATCTCAGCGGAGCGGGCGCATCAATTCCTTGCGGACCTGATCGAGGATGCCGTTGACGAATTTGCCGCTGTCGTGCGTGGAGAACTTCTTCGCGATGTCCACGGCCTCGTTGATGCTCACGATGGGCGGGATGTCCTCGCGGAACAGCATTTCAAAGGTGGCGAGGCGCAGGACGTTGCGGTCCACGGCGGCCATGCGATGCAGCGACCAGTTCTTGGCGTGCTTCTGGATTTCTGCGTCGATCTTATCGCGATGTTCCAGCACACCGCGAATGAGCGGGTCGGCGAAGAGTTGGACGGAAGCCTCGTCGGTCGTGGGGGGGGGCAGTTCCTGCTTTTCACCCCAAGTTGGGCTTTCCTGTCTCTCAGCGTGGGTGTTCGCGCGCTGGGTGATCCAGAATTCCTCCAGCGTCTGGTCGAGATTCTCCGGCGTGTTCATTTCGTGCTGGAAAAGGAACTGCACCGCCCGTTCCCGGGCTTCGCGTCTTTTGCCTTTCTTGTCCAAACTCATAATAGCTACCCCATGTTGCGGGAGAATCCGACAAAGGGCAACCGCGCAGCCGCAAGGCAGGTGTCTTGGTAATTTGAGGCGCGAGCCCACGAGCCGGCTCTATTGAAATTAGAGTCAGCCTTTTGCTTTCAAGTAGCGCTCGGTGACGAAGTCCCAGTTCACCACGTTCCACCAGGCACCGATGTAGTCAGCCCGCTTATTCTGGTATTTGAGATAGTAGGCATGTTCCCAGACGTCCAGACCGAGCAGGGGCGTTCCGTCACATCCGGCGATCGCTTTGCCCATGAGGGGTGAATCTTGGTTGGCGGTTGAAACCACCTCCAGCTTTCCAGCATTGAGGACCAGCCATGCCCAACCACTGCCGAAGCGGGTGGCGGCGGCTTTGCTGAACGTCTCTTTGAAGGTTGCAAAGCTGCCGAAGGTGGCATCGATCGCCTTGGCCAGCTCGGCATCGGGTTCGCCGCCGCCGGTCTTGCTCATCATTGGCCAGAAGAGGGAGTGGTTGTAGTGGCCGCCGCCGTTGTTGCGAATTGCCGTCGCTTGAGCCTCGGGCAGCTTGCTCACGGAGTCGAACAGCTTTTCCAAAGTCATCGGGCCGCTCCAATCCAAGGTGGCAACGGCCTTGTTCAGGTTCGTCACGTAGCCGGCGTGGTGTCGGCCGTGGTGGATTTCCATGGTGCGCGCGTCAATGTGCGGCTCCAAAGCGTCGTAAGCGTAGGGCAGGGGAGGCACTTCGAATGGTTCGGACGGCTTGGCTGCGGTGGCTTGCGGCTGCGCTACCGCCACCGGAAGCACAATGGCGGTTGCGGTGAGGATGGCAGTAGTTCGGATGGCTTCACGACGGGTAATCATGGGGCGAAACTAATCCATCGCCGAAAGTGCAGCAAGCTGCCTAACTTTGGCCATGAAACTTGCTCGCGCTCTGGGCCAAGTTTTTTGATGACACCGCGGCTTGTCACATGTTTGATATGCGCCGCTCTGGCGCTTGGCCGGTTAACCCACGGTCAAGCAGACCATTGTGGCGCAGACTAAATCAAAGTGCCGTGAACGATTCCTTTCGTGCAACAGATGGGGTGAAGTCTGCCGGTTTCGGTGTTGTAAGTCAGGCACTGACAGCCATGCCGGAGCGGTTGTAAGCGTAGTGCGCCGCTTTTGGGGATTAGGGACAACCAGATCTTAGTTACGAGTATGACCAGACAGAACCAAACACAGCCAGGCAGTCCGCAACTGGACCTGCCGCCCAAGCAGGGTTTGTATGATCCGCAGTTCGAGAAGGACGCATGCGGCGTAGGCTTCGTCGCCCACATCAAGGGCAAGAAATCTCACGACCTCGTCCAGCAAGGGCTCCAGATTCTCCGCAACCTCGATCATCGTGGCGCCTGTGGTTGTGAAGTGAACACCGGCGACGGCGCTGGCATCCTCATACAGACGCCGCACGACTTTCTGGTCGAAGTGGCCGCCGAGGCTGGAATCAAGCTGCCGGCCTTGGGGCAATACGGCGTGGCAATGGTTTATCTGCCGCAGGACACCCAGGAGCGACGCAACCTAGAAAAGATTTTTGAGAAGCTGGTCATCTCTGAGGGGCTGGATTTCCTCGGCTGGCGCACAGTGCCCACCGATAACAGTTCACTCGGGGAGACGGCGAAGGCCGCTGAACCTTTCGTGCGTCAGGCATTTGTCGGCAAAGGCGAGGGGATGGATGCGGTGCTCACTTTTGAGCGGCGTCTCTACGTTGCCCGCAAGCGGTCCTTCAATGAGATCCGCTGCTCCACGCTGCCGGGTGCGCAGTACTGGTACGTGTGCAGCATGTCGAGCCGGACGCT
This sequence comes from Pedosphaera sp., assembly GCA_017853715.1. Lineage (GTDB taxonomy): Bacteria > Verrucomicrobiota > Verrucomicrobiia > Limisphaerales > DSYF01 > DSYF01. The sequence goes on along the minus strand of JAFMIZ010000001.1, from coordinate 62,933 downwards.
GGTCTACAAAGGCATGTTGCTCACCGAGCAGGTCGGCCAATACTTCCCGGATCTGAACAATCCGAAGATGACGACTGCGCTGGCGTTGGTGCATTCCCGTTTCAGCACGAACACCTTCCCGAGCTGGGCGCGTTCGCATCCGTATCGCTACATCGCGCACAACGGCGAGATCAACACGCTTCGCGGCAACATCAACTGGATGCACGCGCGTGAGTCGTTGTTCGAGACCGATCTGTTCGGCGATGACGTGAAGAAGATCCTGCCCATCGTTGACCCAAACGGCAGTGACTCGGCGGTGTTCGACAATGTGCTCGAATTGCTGGTGCTCGGGGGGCGCTCCCTGCCGCACGCCATGGCCATGATGATTCCCGAGCCGTGGTCGAACCACGAGTCCATGAGCGACGACCGCAAGGCGTTCTACGAATATCATTCCTGCCTGATGGAACCGTGGGACGGTCCGGCGTGCATCGCGTTCACCGACGGGGTGAGCATTGGTGCCTCCTTGGATCGTAACGGTCTCCGCCCGTCGCGTTATTACGTGACGAAGGATGATTATGTCATCATGGCTTCCGAAGTTGGTGTTCTGGACGTGAAGCCTGAGAACATCGCGCACAAGGGGCGCCTCCAACCGGGCCGCATGTTCTATATTGATATGGAACAGGGCCGCATCGTGGCCGACGAGGAGATCAAGGACTCCATGGCCAAGGCCAATCCGTATCGTGAGTGGCTGAACCAGCACCTGATCCAACTGGCCAGGTTGCCAGACGCGGGCAAGTTGCCTGAGCCTGACCATGAAACGGTGCTGCAACGCCAGCAGGCGTTTGGTTACACGTTTGAAGATTTGCGCATGCTCATGGTGCCCATGGCCCGGGACGGCGTGGAAGCAGTGGGTTCCATGGGAACCGACACTCCGCTGGCCGTGTTGAGCAACAAACCCCAACCGCTCTACAACTACTTCAAGCAGCTGTTCGCACAGGTGACCAACCCGCCGATCGACTGTATCCGCGAGGAGATTGTCACCAGCGCCATCACGACCATCGGCACGGAAAAGAACCTGCTGAATCCGGTGCCCGAGAGCTGTCACTTGATTGAGTTGAAGTCGCCCATCCTCACGAACGAGGAGTTCGCGAAGCTCAAGCATGTTGACCAGCCCGGTTACAAGTCCATCACGCTGCCCATCCTCTACAACGTGGACAAGGGAGCCAAGGGGCTTGAGAAGGCGATGGCCGACCTTTTCAAAGCGGCCAGCAAAGCCATCAAAGAGGGTATCAACATCCTTGTGCTCTCCGATCGGGGGATTGATGCGAAGAACGCACCAATTCCGGCGCTGTTGGCTGTGAGCGGTTTGCACCATCATTTGATCCGCGAAGGCTCGCGCACGCGCGTGGGCTTGGTGCTGGAATCCGGCGAACCTCGCGAGGTACAGCACTTTGCTCTGCTCATCGGCTACGGCTGCGGTGCGATCAATCCTTATCTCGCGTTTGAGACGCTCGATGACATGATCCGTCAGGGCATGTTGAAGGATTTGGATCACAAGACGGCGTGCAAACATTTCGTGAAGGCCGCTGTGAAAGGGGTGATCAAGGTCGCTTCCAAGATGGGTATCTCGACGATTCAGTCATATCGTGGCGCACAAATCTTCGAAGCGGTCGGCATCAATGGCTCCGTGATCGACAAGTATTTCACTTGGACGCCCTCGCGTATCGAAGGCATCGGCATGGATGAGATCACCAAGGAAGTGGAGGTCCGCCATCGCCACGCCTTCCCCGACCGGCAGGTCAACGGTGAGACGCTCGAAGTGGGTGGTAATTATCAATGGCGCCGCGACGGCGAGTATCACCTGTTCAATCCGGACACGGTGCACAAGCTCCAAAAGGCCGTGCGCAGTGCAGATTACGCGGCGTTCAAGGACTACTCTGCAGCGGTCAATGAGCAGAGCAAGAATCTCTGCACCCTGCGTGGCTTGCTTGATTTCAAGCCCGCCAAGTCGGTTCCGGTCGAAGAAGTCGAGTCGGTTGAAAGCATCCTCAAGCGCTTCAAGTCCGGCGCGATGAGCTACGGCTCTATCTCTAAGGAGGCGCACGAGGCGCTGGCCATTGCGATGAACCGCGTTGGCGGCAAGTCGAACACCGGCGAAGGTGGCGAAGATCCCGAACGCTACACTTGGACCAATGAGCAGGGCGACTCGAAGAACTCCGCCATCAAGCAGGTGGCTTCCGGTCGCTTTGGCGTCACCAGCCATTATCTGGTCAATGCCAAGGAACTCCAGATCAAGATGGCGCAAGGCGCAAAGCCTGGCGAAGGCGGTCAATTGCCCGGGAAAAAGGTGTATCCTTGGGTCGCCAAAGTGCGTCACTCAACGCCCGGCGTGGGACTCATTTCCCCGCCGCCGCACCATGACATTTACTCGATCGAGGACTTGGCAGAGTTGATTCACGACTTGAAGAATGCCAACCGCGATGCGCGCATCAGTGTCAAGCTGGTTGCCGAGGTGGGCGTGGGCACGATCGCTGCAGGCGTTTCCAAGGCGCACGCCGACGTCGTGTTGATCTCGGGCTTCGATGGCGGCACTGGCGCTTCGCCGCAGACCTCCATCAAGCATGCCGGTTTGCCTTGGGAACTGGGTTTGGCGGAAACGCACCAGACGCTCGTATTGAACAATCTTCGCTCGCGCATCGCCGTGGAGACGGACGGTCAGTTGAAGACTGGACGCGACGTGGTCATTGCCGCGCTGCTGGGCGCCGAGGAATTCGGCTTTGCCACCGCGCCGCTGGTGACGTTGGGTTGCATCATGATGCGCGTTTGTCACCTGAACACCTGCCCGGTGGGCGTGGCGACGCAGGACCCGGAACTCCGCAAGAAGTTCACGGGCGATCCGGCGCACACGGTCAACTTCATGAAGTTCATCGCGCAGGAAGTTCGTGAGTTGATGGCCCAGCTTGGCTTCCGCTCGATCCCCGAGATGGTCGGACGCGTGGACAAGCTCGAGCCGCGCAAGGCGATTGAGCATTGGAAGGCCAAGGGGTTGGACTTCAGCAACATTCTCTACCGGCCCGAGGCGGGTCCGGAGGTCGGTCTCTACTGCCAGATGCCGCAGGATCATGGCATCGAGAAGTCGCTCGACATGACGCAGCTTCTGGAGATCTGCCAGCCGGCGATTGAGCGTAAGGAAAAGGTTCGCGCCACATTGCCCGTGCGTAACGTGAACCGCGTCGTCGGCACCATCACGGGCAGCGAAGTCACCAAGAGGCACGGACCCGAAGGCCTGCCCGAGGACACGATTGAAATCACCTTCAAGGGCAGCGCAGGTCAGAGCTTCGGTGCGTTCATGCCCAAGGGAATGACCTTCAAACTCGAGGGCGATGCGAACGATTATTTCGGCAAGGGTCTGAGCGGTGGCAAGCTCATCCTCTATCCTGCCGAGGGCGCAACGTTCGTGCCGGAAGAGAACATGATCGTGGGCAACGTTTCGTTGTACGGCGCAACCAACGGTGAAGTGTTCATCCGCGGCATGGCCGGCGAACGCTTTGGCGTCCGCAACTCCGGAGTGAAAGCTGTCGTGGAAGCCATCGGCGACCACGGTTGCGAATACATGACGGGTGGTATCGTCGTGGTGCTGGGACCCACTGGCCGAAATTTCGCCGCCGGTATGTCCGGTGGTGTGGCTTACATCCTCGACGAGAAGGGCGACTTCCCGACCAAGTGCAACAAGGAAATGGTCGGCTTGGAAAAGCTCGACGACGAAGACGTGGCGACGCTCAAGGCGATGGTCGAAAACCACGCCATCAATACCAAGAGCACCCGCGCGGCAACCATCTTGAAGTCGTGGGATAAGTTCCTGCCCAAGTTCATCAAGGTGATGCCGGCGGACTACAAGCGCGTGATCACGGCCATCAAGAAGGCGAAGGCCGATGGATTGACCGGCGACGATGCACTGGCGCGCGCCTTCGAGGAAAACTCCACCGACAAGAAACGCGTGGGCGGCAGCTAGGCTTAACAATTAGAGATTTGGACCCCGAAAGAAATTGAGTCATGGGTAAACCGACAGGATTCATCGAATACGTTCGTGAGCTGCCTCTGGACCGCGACGCGATCAAACGCATCTCGGACTGGAACGAATTCCACGAGCACATGGAAGAGGGCAAGCTGCGCCAGCAGGCGGCGCGCTGCATGGATTGCGGCATTCCGTATTGCCATACGGGTCGCATTCTCAGCGGCATGGCCAGCGGCTGCCCCATCAACAATCTGATTCCCGAGTGGAACGACCTCATCTATCGCGGACTTTGGCACGAGGCTCTGGATCGTTTGCACAAGACGAACAACTTCCCGGAATTCACGGGTCGAGTTTGTCCGGCCCCTTGCGAAGGTTCCTGCACGGTCGGTCTCAACGGCAACCCGGTGACGATCAAGCAGATTGAAGTCAGCATCATTGACAAGGGGTGGGAAAATGGCTGGGTCAAGCCGGTCAAGCCGGCCAAGCGCACGGGCAAGAGGGTTGCCGTCGTGGGTTCCGGCCCGGCTGGTCTCAGTGCGGCGGCGCAGTTGAATCGCGCAGGCCACACCGTCACCGTGTTCGAACGCGCGGATCGGCCCGGTGGGTTGCTCATGTATGGCATTCCCAACATGAAACTCGACAAGGAAAAGGTCGTGCTCCGCCGCCTCAAGCAGATGGAGGCCGAAGGTGTGGTGTTCAAGTGCAGTTGCGAGGTGGGCAAGGATATCACCTCACAACACTTGATGGCGGACTACGATGCGGTCGTGCTGTGCACTGGTGCCACCAAGCCGCGTGATTTGCCCATCGAAGGCCGTCAGTTGAAGGGCATCCATTTCGCGATGGATTTCCTCACGGCGAACACGAAGGCCGTTTTGGATGGCAAGAAGAACGGCAACTTCATCACGGCGGAAGGCAAAGATGTGGTCATCATCGGTGGTGGCGACACCGGCACGGACTGCGTCGGCACCTCGTTGCGTCATGGCTGCAAGTCAGTGGTCCAGGTGGAAATCCTTCCCAAGCCCCCGATGGAACGCGCGGCCAATAACCCGTGGCCTGAGTGGCCCAAGGTTTACAAGATGGACTACGGCCAGGAAGAAGCGGCGGCAAAGTTCGGTGCCGATCCGCGTATTTACCTGACCACGGCCAAAAAATTTGAGAGCGACGAGCATGGCAACGTTAAAGCCATCCACCTTGTCCAGATCAAGTGGGACAAGAACGACAAGGGTCAGTTTGTGCCCGTGGACGTTCCTGGCACTGAGAAGGTCGTCCCTGCGCAGCTCGTGCTGTTGGCAATGGGCTTCCTTGGACCGGAGCAGCCGTTGCTTGAAAGTCTTGGAGTCGAGCGCGACCCGCGCAGCAATGCGAAAGCGGAGCACGAGAGATATACCACCAGCGTGCCGAAGGTTTTTGCCGCGGGCGACTGCCGCCGAGGGCAGAGCCTCGTGGTGTGGGCCTTCAACGAAGGTCGTGGCGTGGCGCGGGAAGTGGATCGCTTCCTGATGGGCGCGACGGACCTGCCTTGATGTGATTGTAATTCTGGGAGCGCGGGCGGCGACGCCCGCGCTTTGCTTTTGGTGGCGTGGGATTTTTGAAGTAGTATTTGGACCTGTGATTGAGCCGAAAAAAGAGCGGGTGGTGGTTGGCATGAGCGGTGGAGTGGATTCCTCCGCTTCGGCGGCGCTTTTGCAGGAGCAGGGTTATGAGGTCATCGGCATCACGCTCAAGCTCTGGCCGCAGGATTGTGTGTCTCGGGCGGAGGATAAGTGTTGCGGGCCCCAGGCGGTGTCCGATGCCCGTTCCGTCTCCCACAAGCTGAACATTCCTTATTACCTCGTGGACGAGGCGGAAGATTTCCAGAAGCAGGTCATCAATTACTTCGCCGAGGAATACAAAGCCGGCCGCACGCCGAACCCTTGCGTGATGTGCAACGAGCGGCTGAAGTTCGGCACCCTCATCAATCGTGCGAAACAGCTCGGCGCGGAGAAGATTGCCACCGGCCATTTTGCCCGGGTCGAGCGACGCGAGGACGGTCGCTACCTGCTCAAGCGTGGTCGCGATCAGCGGAAGGACCAAAGTTATTTTCTTTTTTCACTCAAGCAGGAGCAACTCGCAAAGACGTTGTTCCCGCTGGGTGAACTGACCAAGAGCGATACCCGCGAGACCGCGCGCCACTGCGGACTGAAAACCGCCGACAAGGACGAGAGCATGGAGATCTGTTTCGTGCCGGACAAGGACTACGGACGGTTTCTGCAGCAGGCAAATTTGGTCCAGAAACACCAGGGCGACATTGTTGACCTGCATGGTCGGGTGCTGGGCAAGCACGACGGGATCGAGTTCTACACCATCGGTCAGCGCAAGGGGTTGGGCCTCACTTCGCCCAAGCCGCTTTATGTTATCGAGTTGGATGCCGCCAATAACCGGGTGATTGTGGGGGACGATTCGGCATTGGACCGGGATGAGTTTGGGGTCGAGCGTTGTAACTGGATTCCGTTCGAGGAGCCGCCTGCCAGTTTTGAGGCGATGGCGAAAATTCGTTATAACCATCACGGCACGATGGCCACCGTGACTCCCGGCCCCAACGGCTCTGCCACCGTCAAGCTGCATGAACCGCAACGCGCCATCACTCCGGGGCAGGCGTGTGTGTTCTATCAGGATGACTTGGTGGTCGGTGGCGGATGGATTGGGCGCTGAAATATCGCGCCCGGGCGGGTTTCAACTTGCGACGCAAAGTCCGATTGTTAGAGTCAGTCCGAAACAGTCCACCATGTTTCGGTAGCCTTTTTATTTTTAACCCAAAGCGGCAACTAAGTGAAAATTTTCAGCGGCACCGCAAATAAGCCATTGGCCACGGCCATTTGCAAAAAAGTCGGCGTCCCTCTGGGCAAATGCACCATTGAACCGTTTCCCGATGGCGAGACATTCATCAAGATTGATGAGAATGTCCGCGGGGAGGACGTTTATGTGATTCAGCCCACATCGCCCCCGACCAACCACAATTTGATGGAGCTGTTCATCATGATTGATGCGTTGCGCCGTGCCAGCGCTAAGCGCATCACGGCCGTGCTGCCGTTCTACGGCTACGCGCGTCAGGACCGCAAAGATCGTCCGCGTGTGCCCATCACCGCCAAGCTGGTGGCGAATCTCCTCGTGGCGGCTGGCACAAATCGCGTGCTGACGATGGACCTGCACGCGCAGCAGATTCAGGGCTTTTTTGACATCCCCGTGGATCACCTTTACGCGTCGCCCGAGATTTACCGCTATTTGAAGCGGAAGAAGATTCCTGACCTTGTGGTTGTCAGTCCGGACGTCGGTGGGCTCAAGATGGCCCATGCCTATTCGCAGTTTCTGGATTGTGGGCTGGCCATTGTCGCCAAATCCCGCAAAAGCGCCACGGAAGTGGAGGCGGTTGCCCTGATTGGCGATGTCGCGGGCAAGAACTGCTTGCTGGTGGACGATCTGACGGAGACGTGCGGCACGCTTGTAAGCGCCTCGAATTTCCTCAAGAAGCAGGGTGCCAAGAAGATTCTGGCCTGCGTTTCGCATGCGGTATTAAGCCCGATCGGCATCGAAAGATTGAAGAAATCAGTCATTGACGAACTGATAACCACTGATACCGTACTCCGCCCTCGAATTGACGGGGTAAACCTAACCACGATTTCCGTGGCGGGTTTGTTGGGCGAAGCCATAACGCGTATTCACCGCAATGAGTCGGTAAATTCGCTGTTCGCTTTCAAAGATGGACGTCCCGCATAGGCGGTAGACGGTGAGTATTTGAATTGCTGAAACAATGAAATCTGTAGCACTTAATGCCTCGGTGCGGGCTGAAACCCGCCGTAACGCGAACAAGCAACTGCGTGCCACTGGCCGCATCCCCGCCGTCATCTACGGACGGCAGGCGCAACCTCAAAGCCTCCAGGTGGACGCGAAGGAACTGGAAAACATGTTCCATCATCACGTCTCTGAAAACCTGCTGGTTGACCTCACGGTCAAGGATGACGCGAAGCCCAAGCGCCTCGCCCTCGTGCAGGAAGTTCAACACCATCCGTTGAGCGGCAAGGTTCTTCATATCGATTTCCACGAAGTCTCTGAAACCGAGCAGGTGACCATCTCTGTTCCCGTCGAAACCACCGGTGAAGCTGCTGGTGTGAAAAACGGCGGTGGCGTGCTCGAGCACGTCATGTTCAAGGTCAAGGTGCGTGCTCTCCCGAAGGATTTGCCTGAGCAACTCTTCGTGGATGTTTCCAGCCTCGAAGTGGATCGCGCCATTCATTTGGGGGAACTCCCTCTGCCTGCGGGCGTCGAGGTCGTTGGCAACAAGAATGTCGTTGTGGTTGCCTGCTCGCTGCCGCGTAAGGAAGAAGAACCTGCCCCGGCCGCGGACGCTGCAGCACCTGCTGCTGGCGACGTCGCCATGATCAAGGAAAAGAAGGACGAGGCAGCTGCCACGGCAGCCCCTGCGAAGGGTGCCGCTCCGGCCAAGGCCGCCCCGGCAGCCGAAAAGAAGAAATAGTTTTGTGATTGGCCAGTGGGTTCAAAACCCAGCTGGCCGTTTCCCCGCCGATGGACAGTCTCCGAATCATCGTGGGATTGGGGAATCCCGGCAGGGAATACGCCGCCACGCGTCACAACGCAGGCTTTCTTGCGGTGGAGCAATTGGCGACACGGGTCGGAGCCAGTTGGAAGGGCGATCGGAAGTTTGAGTCCGAAGTCGCTCGCTGGAGTGGGGGCAAGCACGGCGATGTCTTGCTCTGCAAGCCGCAGACGTTCATGAACGCCAGCGGGGAAGCAGTCGGAGCGCTGGCCAAGTTTTACCGGGTCACGCCTGAATCCTGTCTGGTGGTGGTGGATGATGCGGATTTGCCGCTGGGGGAAGTGCGGATGCGGCCTCACGGTGGCACGGGTGGGCATCATGGATTGGAGTCCATCGAGCAGCATCTGGGCACGAGGATGTTCCCGCGATTGCGGATTGGAATCGGACGGAAAGATGAGCGCCGGGAAATCACTGGCCACGTGCTGGGAAAGTTTTCAGCCGATGAGGCTGAAACCTTGGATGAAGTTTTGAGACGGGTCGCCGACCAGATGGAATGCTGGGTAGCTGAAGGCATCAGCAAGGCGATGAACAAATTTAACGGAACCGTTGCCGGTTCCAACAACGAAGGAAAAGCGCAGTGAAACGTTACGAAGGTCTGTTTATTCTGAATACCGCCGGCAAGGAAGAGGGCGTCAGCGACATCGTTGACAAGCTCAAGGCTGAGATCTCCTCGCTGGGCGCCAAAGTCGAAACCGTCCAGAAGATGGAGAAGCGCACCTTCTCGCGTCAGGCGGATGACAACAAGCTCAAAGAGGGGTTCTACGTGAACTTCATTTTTGAAGCCGGCTCCGAAACCCTCCGCAAGCTCCAGAGCCATTTCGCGTTGAACGAGGACGTGTTTCGCGCGCTGTTCACCGAAGCTACCGCTCCTGCGGCGGCGAAGTAAAGGAGAGCCAGGGCCATGGCCAGCTTCAACAAAGTCATCCTGATTGGGAATCTGACGCGCGATCCTGAATTGCGCTACACGCCCAAGGGCACGGCCATTGCGAAAATCGGCATCGCGGTCAACCGCGTCTGGACCAACGAGAGCGGTGAGAAGAAGGAGGAAGTGACTTTTATTGACGTGGATGTCTTCGGCCGCACGGCAGAAAACGTCGGTCAATACATGCGCAAGGGCCGTCCGATCATGATCGAGGGCCGTCTCCGTCTCGACCAGTGGGATGACAAGCAAACCGGTCAGAAACGCAGCAAGCTCGGCGTGGTCGCTGAGACGGTGCAGTTCCTCGGCAGCGCTCAAGGTGGGGGTGAGGGAGGTGGAGCTCCTGCTCCTGCGGCCCGTCAACGCCCGGCGGCAGCAGCTCCAGCGGGTGAACCGCTTGAAGGCGACGCTCCTCCAGAGAGCGACGACGTTCCGTTTTGATGACAGTGTGAATTCAATTTAACGACTAAGATTTAAGTTTATGGCCAAGACAGAAGTTATTCTCGTTCAGAACATCGTTGGGCTCGGTGGCGAGTCTGACCAGGTGAAGGTGGCGGCAGGTTACGCGCGCAACTATCTCATTCCGCAAGGGCTGGCGATTCCGGTGAGCGCTGGCAACAAGCGCCGTCTCGAATCGCTCCGTCAGCGTCGTGCCGAGCGCGAGGCGCATGAGCTCAACACCATGACCGAGCTTTCCAAGAGCCTCCAGAAGCTGGTGCTCGTCATCAAGGTCAAGACCGGTGAGGACGGCAAGATGTTCGGACATGTCACCAACGGCATGATCGCGGACGAACTGAAGCACCAGTTCGACATCGTTCTTGATAAGCGGAAGATTCACACCGACCACGGTCTCAAGGCGCTGGGCGAACATGAAGTGGAGCTCAACCTCCATGCGGACGTGAAGGGCACGCTCAAGGTCAAGGTCGAGAGCAGCAATCCTCTCCCGCCCGCTCCCGAGCCCGAAGCCAAGAAGGTTGATGCCAAAGGTGACCGTCGTGCTCGCAAGCCGCGCACGGCCAAAGCTGAGTAGTTTTTTCGGTCCTTAAAGGCAGTGAGGGCAGGCGTTAAGCCTGCCCTTTTGCTTTGTCAAAATGTGTTGTTGCTCACCAGTCCTTGAAGGGGCGGTTCGCAGGCGGCTGCGCCTTTTGGATGGGCAGCACGGCTTCCTCACCCTTGGTCGAGTCCAGCAGCCGTAAGGCTTGTTCAGGAGTCATTTCCTGTTGCTGCTCGGCGGCACTTTGCTGGGCTTGGGCATTCTGTTGCTCTTCTGGCTTGCCGGAGTTCTGCTGGGCTGACTGGTCCTTTGGCGGTTGTTCCTTCTGTGGGTCCGGCTGCTGTTGCTGGTTTTGCTGATCTTGGTTCTGCTGTGGTTGGTCCTGCTGCTCCTTTTGCTGATCTTGCTGTTGCTGCTCCTGTTGATTCTGCTGTTGTTGCTTCAACAGGGCTTCCAACTTTTGGAGCTTTTCACTGTCGGGATACTGATTGAGTCCGTTTGTAACCACGCCAAGGGCAGCCGGAATGTTGTTCGAGAGATAGTACATCGCCCCGCCGTGGAAATAGTCATCCGCCGACTTGGTCATGTCGAAGGCTGACGCACTGCTGATCAGCATCGAGATCAGCAGGAACGCGAATCGCTTATGGATTTTGTGGCGTGGCGATGTCATCAATCTCCTTCAGTTTCTTGACGAAGTCCTCAAACGGCTTGGCTGTGGGATTATTCTGTAACAACTGCTCCATGATCTGGAGCGCCTGATGATACTGACGCTGTCTCGCGGCGGAATCTGCGGCGGCCTTAGCCTGTCGGGCCGCTTCACGCAGTGCGGCGATCTGCTCGATGCAACGCTGCGTGAACGCATAGTTATGCGCGGCGTCCTGGTCGGCGGGATCCATCTTGGTGGCGTTCTCAAAAAACTTCAGCGCGGTTTTCCACTTCGCTTCCATTCCGTCGATGTCCTCCGCCTCCTGACCGAGTCGAAAATTGCAGTTGCCGAGGTTGAAACAGGCGGCTTGCTGGAGTTTCACCTCCTGCGACGCCAGCACCTTGTTGAAATGGCTGATGGCAATGCCGTGGTTCGTGGCCTGATACGCTGCTGTGCCTGCGTTGAACGCCAGCCGCAGGTCGCTCTTCTTGTCAGCCTCGGCAAGCCGCTCAAACTCTTTCTGCGCCTCGACGAATTTTCCCGAGCGATACTCTTTCATCGCAGAGCGGGGCGAGGCCTGTGCCGTTGCGGGCAGGAGTAAAGCCAGCAAAAGCGCAGCGGTTGCCGCCGTTGCGCTTTGTGGTGCCTTAGCCTGGGGAGTTGGCTTCTGCTTGGCCCGATTGGGCAACAATACCTCTATCGCCAGCAGCACTAGCGCCACGGCCAGCGGCCAGTGGTAGCGCTCGTGATAGCGTTTGTAGAGCTTGGCGTCGGACTCTGACTTGGGCAGAGGCTCCAGACCGTTCTTGTAGAGCGTCTCGACCACCTTGGCTCCGCGCATGGGCAAGTAGAATCCATTTCCTGCCGCGGCGACCTGCTTGAGTATTTCCTCGTTCAACCGGGATTTGACCACGTTGCCGGCATCATCCCGGACGTAATCCACGCGGCCCTTGGCATCGCGAACGCGCAGCAGTTCACCCTCCGGCGAGCCGATGCCGATGGTGAAGATACGCATCCCAGCTTCCGAGGCTTTGCGTGCTGCTTCAACTGCGTTGGAGTCGTGGTCTTCGCCATCAGTGAATAGCACGAGCACTTTGTAGCCATCGCCTTGCTTGAAAGCGGATTGTGCCGTGGCAATCGCCTCCGCCAACGAAGTCCCGCCCTGAGGCAGGGTATCCACGTCCAGGATCTCCACACTCTGGCGGAAGGCGGCATCGTCAATGGTCAATGGACATTGGAGAAACGCGCCTCCCGCGAACGCCACTAAACCGAGCCGGTCAGACTTTGCGGTCTGCATCAGGTCAATCGCCGCCAGCTTGGCTCGCGTCAGCCGGTTGGGCGCGACGTCCTCCGCCAGCATGGATTTTGACGTGTCGATCGCCACGATAACATCCAATCCCTTCTGCTTGGCCTCTTGCCACGAAAAGCCCCATTGTGGGCGTGCCAGGGCAACAAGTAGTCCTGCAACCGCGCAAAATATCAGTACGATTCGCCATTGCTCCCGTGCGGGCGAAATGCCCACCGTCAGGTCGGGCAGCAATCGCGCCTGGATGAATTTCATCAGCAACTTCTGGCGCTTTCGGGTCGCCCACCAAAGGAATGCCAGCAACGCGGGCAGAATCACCAGCAGCAACCAAAGCAGATGCGGGTTGGCGAATCTCATGGCAGCCTCCTCATCACGGTGTGTTTCAACCCCAGTTCGGCCAGCAATACTGCCAATCCGAAGGCGACGACGATTTGGAACAGTTCGCGATGCTCGGTGAATTTCTTCACGTCCACTTCGGTTTTCTCCAGCTGATCTATCTCGTCGTAAATGTCCTTGAACCGCTCGGCATTATCGGCACGGTAATATTTTCCGCCGGTTTCCGTGGCGATCTTGGTCAAGGTTTCCTCATCGATGTCCACTTGCACCATCTGATAACGCTTTTGCCCGAAAACATTCACCGGCATCGGGGCCTGGCCGCGCGTGCCAATCCCGATGGTATAAACCTTCACACCCAGTGCCTTTGCAGCTTCGGCAGCCGTCAGCGGCGAAATCTTGCCCGCGTTGTTCTGACCGTCGGTCATCAGGATGACGATCTTGCTCTTGGCCTTCAAATCTCTTAGCCGGTTGGCCGCGCCACTGAGCCCGGATCCAATCGCGGTGCCGTCTTCGATCTGGTGAAGCATCAAACGGTCAATGTTCTGCTCCAGGAAATCGTGGTCCAGCGTCAGAGGGCAGGCGATGTAGGCTTTGCCGGCGAATGCAACGAGCCCGATTCGGTCGTTAGGCCGCTTCTCCACGAACTTCTTCAACACGCTCTTGGCCATCGTCAGTCGGTTGACTCGTTCGCCGCTCAGTTCGAAGTCCTCCGACTCCATGCTTCCGGACAGATCGATGGCCACGACGATATCCACGCCGCTGGCGCGAATGGTCGCTTCGCTGCGGGTGAAACGTGGTTGCGCGAGTGCGATAATGAACATGATCAACGCCAGCCAGCGCAGCGCGGCCAGAAACTTGCCTGCGCGCGAGCGGGTCTTGCTGGATACACCAGCGACAAGTTGCGTGGAGGAATACATGAATGCCGCGGGTCGTCCCTGTTTGCCCTTGAGCCACGCGAGCGCCGGCAGCAGGAGCAGCAGCAAAAGGAGATAGGGATAGGCAAAGGTGAAAATCATGGGCGACGGGGATTTTCAGGTTGCCTGGCCTTCGCGTCGGGCTCCGGCTGTGGCTCAGTTTCCTCGATGAGCTGCAGTGCGGCCCGATGCAGGTGACGCAGCTCCTCCTCGGCAGGTTCATGCTTCGCAAACTTGACGAGGTCGCAGCGTTGCAGGAATTCGCCCAAGCTCTCCTTCTGATCGCGCGAAAGCAGTTCGGTCTTGTTCAACTCACGCAGGAATTCCTCGGTGGTGCGCTCCGGCGCGTGAAAGCTGAACCGCTGCTCGAGATACCAGCGCAGTGTGTCGGAAACGGCAGTGACGAATGGCTTGGGTTCACTGATCAACGCCAGTGCATCGGCCAGTCGCTGCTTGGCGACGATATGCGCGGGGATGGTGGGGGGCGCAGCGACAAACTTGCGCCGCTGAAAGATCAACCTTGCCAGACCCAGCAGCAGCGCAATGAGCAACAGTGCGCCAAGGGTCCACCAAAGCCATTCCCAGCCCGTTGGGATTGGGACCGGACCCTTGATGTCGCGCAAACCATCAAGCACGACGTTGGTCGTCGTGCTGGTCGGATGCGTTGTTGCGGTTGCAGCCATGTCAGCTAGCTGGGGCAGGGACATCGCGCCGCGTTGACCCCGTCGCCGGGCGCAGCGTTAGGCGACGGAATTGGGTGTGATGTTGCCCATTTGCCTCGCTGCGCCACCTGACGCTCCGTTCAGTGGCGTGGGCGGCGCAGCGCGCCGTCCCTGCCAATGGGTGATGGTGGACGTCTAAGGGCAATTCCACACTCATCCTCGCAGCCTCCGCCTTTCCCGGGTCTCAAAAAATCGTCCGAGTGCCGCACCATAAGGTTCATCGGTTCGCAACTGGATGGCATCGACGTTGGCGGAGCGGAACATGCGGGCCAATTCCTCCTGGCTTTTCCACTGACGCAGGGCAAAAGCGTTGCGTGTGGCATCGTTGCCGCTGTTGATTTCAACCACCTCACCCGACTCCGCATCTTCTAAAACCAGCCGGCCTAAGTCCGGGAGTTCCAGTTCAAATCGATCGGCCACCTGCACCGCTACCAAATCATGGCGGCGGTTGGCCTGTTTGATGGCGGTTTGGAAACCGCGCTTCTCCGATGCCGTTGGGGTGGCAGCCGAGGTCGAAAGGAAGTCTGAGACCAATACCATGATGGCTTTATGCGCGAGCATCCGGTTCGCGAAGTCCAACGCGCCCGGTAGATCTGTCCCGCGCCGCCGGGGCTCGAAGAACAACACCTCGCGGATGAGGCGGAGCACGTGCTTGCGGCCTTTCCGGGGGGGGATGAACTTCTCCACTTCGTCGCTGAAGAGAACGAGGCCTGCCTTGTCGTTGTTGCGGATGGCGGAGAAGGCGAGCACCGAGGCGATCTCGGCGGCGAGCTCACGCTTGGACTGCGCTTGGGAGCCGAAGCGGCCTGAACCGCTGACGTCCACCACCAGCATGAGCGTAAGTTCGCGTTCCTCGACAAACTTTTTCACGAACGGATGGTTCATCCGCGCGGTTACGTTCCAATCAATCGACCGCACCTCGTCCCCCGGTTGGTATTCGCGCACCTCGTCGAAATTCATGCCCTGGCCCTTGAAGACGGAATGATATTGGCCCGCGAGCATTTCGGTCACGATGCGGTTCGTGCGAATCTCGATCTGCCGAATCTTTTTGAGTATCTCGCGGGGGATCATCGTTTGTGATTTGAACGTGTGTGTGACCTGTTACGGCCGCACACCTTGGTTGTTCACGCCTGCTTCATCACGGCACCGGCAGCTCATCAAAAATCTTCTGGATGACGTTCTCGCTGGTCTTCTCCTCCGCCTCGGCTTCGTAGGTGATCGCCACGCGGTGGCGGAGCACGTCCATGCCGATGCTTTTCACGTCTTGTGGAGTCACATAACCGCGCCCTCTGAGGAAGGCGTAGGCTTTGGCGGCAAGCGTCAAAGCAATGGTCGCACGTGGTGACGCGCCAAGTTGGATGAATTCTTTCACGGCAATCTTGTAGTGGTCTGGCTCACGGGTGGCGCAGACGAGGTCCACGATGTAGTCCTTTACCTTGTCGTCCACGTAGATGTCATTGATGACATCGCGGGCCTTGAGGATTTGGCTGGCGTCCACCACGGCGTGGGTTTGCGGCGGGGTGCTGGTACGAGCCATGAGTTCAAGGATTTGCCGCTCCTCAGCGCGTGTGGGATAGCCGATCTTCAGCTTCAACATGAAGCGGTCCACTTGCGCCTCGGGCAGGGGATAGGTGCCCTCCTGCTCGATCGGGTTCTGTGTGGCCAGCACGAGAAAAGGTTCCTCCAGCCGGTAACTTTGGTCGCCGATGGTCACCTGCTTTTCCTGCATGGCTTCGAGCAACGCGGACTGCACCTTGGCGGGCGCACGGTTGATTTCGTCAGCGAGCACGAGGTTGGCGAAAATTGGTCCGGGGCGCGTGGAGAAGTTGCCGTACTGCGGGTTGTACACCTGCGTACCGATGACGTCGGCGGGGAGCATGTCTGGGGTGAATTGCAGTCGCGAGAATTTCACGTGCATGGCGTTCGCCAGCGCCTTGACGGCGGTGGTCTTGGCCAGTCCGGGCACGCCTTCGAGGAGGACGTGGCCGTTCGCGAGCAGTCCGATGACCAGGCGCTCGACCAGGTATTGCTGGCCGATGATGACTTTGCTGAGTTCGTTGAAGAGTGGGCGGGTGAAAGCGCTGGCTTCCGCAACCGCCTCGTTGATGGCCGTGAGTCCCGTGTTCATGTATGCAAAACGTTAACAGCAAACAGACAAACAGGCCAGCCGGGTGTTCAAAATTCCCCCCAAGGGAGTGGCGCTGATTTCGCTGATTGCCGTGAATGCCCCTTGTTTCAATTGGTGAGAATTTGTGAAATTCGCAGCTAAAACTTCTCGCCGCCCTCAGGACGTTTTTCCACACTTCCGCTGATGCCAGACGCAACCGTTTCCGCGCCAGTGCCGCTGAGCAAGTCGCAGACTTTCTTCCGGCGACTCGGCAGTTCCCTGCTCCTATGGGCGGTGGTGCTGGGCGGACTTTTCTCCGGCAACCGGTTGATCTCCGACTATGTATTTCTCGCTATCATGGTGCTGCTGGCGACAGCGGGGTTGATTGAATTCTACGATATGGCGCGGAGGCGGGACCTCGTTTGCTTCAAAGGGTGGGGCATTGCGGGCGGCGTGCTTCTCATGGTCGGCACTTTCCTGCATTGCACGGACAGACTGGGATTGCACCAGTCACCTGCGGACGCGAATGACTTTGAAACGGGTTTCCTCATCCTGTTCGTGCTGGGGTTGTGCGTGCGTCAATTCGTTTCCAAGAGCAACACCGCCGGCATACTGGCCATTTCCACGACATTGTTCGGTTTGATGTATGTGCCGTGGTTGTTGAACTTCATTACGAAGATCAACTATTTCCCCTTGCTGCCGGCCGGCGACGGAACATTCTTCGTGCTCTATTTTATTCTGGTGACCAAGTTCAGCGATATGGGGGCGTATGCCGTAGGGTCGTTGATCGGGAGGCACAAAATGATTCCGCGCATCAGCCCCGGCAAGACATGGGAGGGGTTTGGTGGCGCGATCGTCGTTTCCACCGTGGCGAGCGTCATCTTTGTTCACTTGGCGGGATCTCATATGCCGGGCATGAGCACGCTGCACGCAGTCATCCTCGGCGTCATTCTCAGCGCGAGCGCGGTGGTGGGCGATTTAATCGAGTCCCTCTTCAAACGTGAGGCTGGGCTCAAGGACTCGGGCAGACTGTTCCCGGGCATCGGTGGAATTCTGGATCTGCTTGATAGTCTGCTGTTCAATGCGCCGCTCATGTATCTTTACATGCGGTTTGTGCTGCCCAGTTGACCAGCGGCGTGAATGGCTAATCGCAAACTTGAAATGAAAAACGTCGTCGTCCTTGGCTCCACCGGTTCTATCGGTACTTCCACCGTCAAGGTGGCGGAGGATTTGCCCGACAAGATCCGACTCGTTGGGTTGGCGGCAGGGGGTAACGCCGAGTTGCTGCTTGAGCAAACGCGGAAGTTTCAGCCAGCGATGATTTCCGTCAACCATCCCGCCAGGGCAAAGGAGCTGGCAGATGCCTTGGGCACTGCCGTGGAGGTTCATTCTGGCCAGGATGGCTTATTGAAGCTCGCCACGATGCCCGCCGCTGACATCGTGCTGATTGCCATTGTAGGCACGGCGGGGCTGCAGCCCGCGCTGGCAGCGATCCGTGCAGGCAAGGACATTGCCGTGGCCTCCAAGGAGATTCTCGTCATGGCGGGTGAGATTGTGATGAGCGAAGCCCGCAAGTATGGCGTGCGAGTGCTGGCGGTGGATAGCGAGCACTCGGCGATCTTTCAATGTCTCGACGGCAAGCCCTCCGCGTCGGTGCGCAAGCTCTGGCTGACCGCTAGCGGTGGCCCCTTCCGCAGCAAAGCGGACTGGCCCAAGGAACGCTTCGGTGAAATCACCGTGGAACGCGCTCTCAGGCATCCTTCGTGGGTGATGGGTCGCAAGATCACCATTGATTCGGCCACGCTCTTCAACAAAGGGCTCGAGATGATCGAGGCGCGCTGGCTGTTTGACGTCGAGATGGCGCGCGTCGGTGTGCTGGTCCATCCACAGAGCATCCTGCATTCTATGGTCGAGTTTGTGGATGGTTCTCTCATTGCCCAGCTTTCCACGCCGGACATGTGCCTGCCGATTCAATACGCGCTGACCTATCCCGAGCGCGCGGTGAGTGAGCGGGTGCAAACCAACTTCACGGCGATCGGCTCATTGACGTTTGAGGAGCCGGACTCAGAGCGTTTTCCATCCATCGAGCTGGCGCGCAGGGCCGGAGAAGCGTGTGGCACGATGCCCGCCGTGTTCAACGCCGCCAACGAAGTGGCCGTGGATGCCTTCGTGACCGGCAAGATCAACTTCCCGCAAATCACCGAAACGGTTCGGCTCACAATGGACGCGCATTCCGTGGTCGAGCACCCGACCTTGGAGCAGATTCTGGCGGCGGACACTTGGGCGCGGCAGATGGCATTGCGATAGCCGATTGCGGTCAAGGCAATGAATCCGGACGCCAATTTTCGTCCGGCGCGTCTCGACGCAGATCGTTGCTCAGGTAGGCCTCGATCAGACGTTCAAGCAATTTGATTCGCGTGCGGAGTTCCATGCCTCTTTCCGTGTCAGAGGTTCGTCGTGGCTTATCCCAGACGCGCACGTCGGTGACGCTTGGGATGATGTCCACGGCATCACGGATGGCAGCCTCCACGGAGTCGAAGTGATGGAGCAAAGCCAGGCACGTGCGGTCCGCTTCCATCACGAGCGTGTAGCCGTGATCTCCGTAAGCCTCCGAGAAGGCGCTATTAATGGTGATCGCTTTTCTGCTGCGCTTCAGCGGTGATTCTCCCTTTTCGTTTTAACGGGCACATGCCCGTTGACAATGAGTCCCTGCGCCTCCACCCCGAATTCTTCCAGGACCTTGTCGCAGAAATTCGCCTCATTGATCAGGGCGAAGTAGGGGTTTTTGGTCTGATGATGCGGTGTTTTATCGGCGATGAAATCACGCTCGAAAGTTGCGATGCGGTCTTTGCCAAACAACTGAGAGCAGGGGCCGCTCCAGAGATGCCACAGCTCGTCCAGGTCATCTTCCCTCGGGTTTTCGACCACGCATACGAGCAGCTTCTCCAGCTCGTCAACGGGCACGCACCCGTGGAAAATGAGGTGGTTGTCCCGGATCAAATACATGGAGCCGTGCCCGACCAGATAGCGCATGTGGTCGTTGAGCTTCTGGTTGCTGAGAAAAGAGCCGCGCAACCGCCGCAAAAAGTTCCTCCTCCGCTGACAATTGGTAGGGGCGGCAGGGTGGATGGTGGGCAGCGACTTGTCGCGCAGTTCATAGCTGACGCTGTCCACCTCGATGCGGCCCTTGGCATGATCGATTCGGTGCAGCAAGCGACGATACTCCATCTGCCATTCCTGATGGCGCGCGAGCATCTGGCCTTTGAGTTTGAACTGCATGATTGCAGCCGCCTTTTGCATCCGGGCGACAATTTCGTTGGGGCGCATGCCGTAAGATTTGGGCATGAAATGCATGGCGGAATCGTCGGCATAGGCGGCGCGGGTCAGGTGCTCCAACGGCGTCCAAGGTATGCTGTAGCGTTCGTCCACCTGGGCCATGCGGCGATAGCGTAACGACACGCGCAGCACGTTGCAGATCAACGCGTCGTGCCCGAGCGCAGCACCCAGCCATGCGGCATCGTGATTGCCCAAATGAAGAACACGTTGGGCTGCTGACGAATGTAGTCCACCACCCGGTCACCGCGGGGCCGCGATCCCAGCAGTGACCGGCGATGATCAATTCGTAAATGGCGAGATTGCACGCCAGCCTGCCCGTGATGTGGATCAACCACCAGATGCGTCCGCGGCGGACGAGTTCTTCGACAATGGTGACGAGAAACTCGTTCTGCCGTCCGTTGGTGGGGACCTGCAACATTTCGGAAAGCAGCTCGCGATATTCAGCAGGAAAGACGGTGAACGCCCGTTTTAGGCTGTAGCGGGTCGACAGTACGCGGGTGAGGCTGAAGATGTTGGTCAGCGTGCTCGCGGCATAGGGCTGCATCTGATTTTCCCTGCGGGTTTCCCGATCCAACCGTCGCGTGACTTCAGGTGGATAAAAGATCAGAATGAGGAAATCTTGCATCTTGTCCGAAAACATTTTCTGGACGAGCGGACGCAAGGAACCGGATGCGTTGTTGATCATATGGCGCAATTACTGGTCCTCGCCGTGGATGTCGCTAATGACGTGAATTATTCTCTTGGGCAGCGTTGAAACAGCGGTGATGCAGACGATCTCAGCCATGCCGCGTCAACGTTGGGAAAACGCGCGGCCAGCGGGCGCAGCAGGGTTCGGGAGGTGTGAGCGGGATTTAGCATGATCAGCCTTTGGCGAACAATTGGCCGTCAATTCGATGGTGGGCCTTTTCGCCACGATGATACCGTCATGCAAAACCCGCCATTGCGTTCTCAGGGAAATTGCGCCTTGTCCCAACAAGGTTGCAGTTTGGCGATTTCAGCCATCAGGTCGTTGGCCACTTCCTGATAGATTTCCTTCAGTCTATCCTTGGAGCAGGTTTTGGCCTCGTCGCGCAGCTTGGAGAAATACATGGGCTGGCCATACTTCACCTGCACGCGGTGAGGACGGGGGAGTTTCACGCCTTTGCCGTAGGCTTCGAACGTGCCGAAGACGCGCACGGGAATCACGGGGGCATCCGACTTGATGATGGCCAAGCCGATGCCGGAGCGGCCGGGTTGCAGCTGTCCGTTGCTGGAGCGCGTGCCTTCCGGAAACATGATGATGGCGCCGCCGCGTTTCAGGCGGTCGAGGATTTCTTTCAATCCTGCCGCGCTGCCGCCGTCGCGGTCCACAGGCACTGCGTTCCAAGAGCGCAGCAGCGCGCCTATACCCGGATAACGGAACAGGGTCTTGCGGGCGAGATAGTTGATGCCGCGGTCCAAGCCAGATCCGACCAGCGGCGGGTCAAGGAAGCTGAGGTGATTGGACGCCAGAATGACAGGACCGGTCTTCGGCACGCGCTCGGGATGGAACACGCGCCACCGGAAATAGATTGCGTAAATGATTCGAAACAAACTCCAGCCTATGAAGTAGGAGAAGTTCATTCGCTCACCGCCGGGCTGACGTCATGATCTCGCGCACCATGCCAATGATGCGTTCGCTGGTTTGCTGGGGGGTTTCACCCGAGTTGTTGATGATGCGCGCACCGAGGGCAATCATCAGCGGTGCGGCGGCACGTTGGCTGTCGCGTTGGTCGCGGGCAGCGAGATCTTCCTGCACGCCATCGGCCTGGCGACGTTTGGTGCGTTCCTCCAGATGGGCGTCCAGGTAAAACTTGAAGTCCGTCTCTGGGAAAACGTTCGTGCCGATGTCGCGGCCTTCCATGACGAGGTTGCCGAACTGGATGCACTCGCGTTGCTTTTTCTTCATCCAATCGCGCACCTTCGGCACGGCGGCGACGTGGGGCACGGCGGCGGCAGTTTCCTTGGTCCTTATTTCTTTTTCGGGATAATGATTATCCACGAGCAGGCGGACGGCCTTGATGTCGCCGTCGTTGCAGATGAGCAGGGTCTTCCACTTGCGACAGGCTGTGGCGACGGCCTTGGGGTTGTTAACGTCCACGTTTTGCTTGAGGCAATACCACGCCAAGGTGCGATACATGGCGCCGGTATCCACGTAAACGTAGTCCAACGTCTTGGCTATCAGCTTGGCGTTGGTGCTTTTGCCGCTGGCGCTGGTGCCATCCATGGCAATGACGATTGGAGATGTGCTGGTATTGGGTTCCACGGTCGGTTCGGTCGTTTCGACTCGTCAGAATCTAGGGATTCCTCCGCTGCAATGCGAGCTTGAGAAAATGGAATTTCAAGGGTTAACCCGCGAACAAATCGTGGTGTTCGATCGGCTCCCGGGTGCTGGCGTCGAGAATAGTCGCTCCGAGGCCGTGGGGCGGTGCGGCGGCCAGTTTTTGGAAAAAGTTGGGGAACGTCTTCTTTACGCAGGACGGTTTGCGCAACTGGATGCCCGGCACCTTGAGGCCCAAAACGGCAAAGCACATCGCCATACGATGGTCGTTGTAGGTCTCAATCTCCGCACCGTGCAACGGTGAGGGATGGATTGTCAGCGTGTCGCCCTGTTCTGCCACCTTCGCTCCGCACCGGGTGAGTTCAGTGCGCAACGCGACGACGCGTTCGCACTCTTGCACGCGAAGACGACCAAGGCCGGTGAATTGAATCGGGTGGTTGGCAAATGATGCGACGGTGATCGCAGTCATGATGCTGTCGCCCAAATCACGTTCGCGTGAAACCTGTTCCGGCAGCACCAGAAACTTTGGGAAATGAGCGTCAATCTGCCAGCCTGAGGTCGGCCAATTGGAAACAGGCAGGCCAGCCGCCCAAAAGTAACTCCCGCTCGACGCATCCGGCTCAATCTGGAATTCACCACCAAACCTGGGAAACACCTTGATCAGCTCGCGAGTCATCTCGACGTAGGGCAGCTCGTCCGCGTTGGCGCCGGTGACTTCAATGGCCCAGCCACCGAGTTCTGCGCCAAGTAGCAGCGCCGAGGCAAACTGCGAACTCTCCGAGACGCAAACCTTGCAATGCCGTGTTTCGTGTTCTGCGTTTTGCATTTGCCCGTGAATGACGGCGGGCAGTTTGTTGTTGGGTGAATCAATGCGGTAGCCCAGCTCTCTCAGCGCAGCGAAGAGCGCGGCTTGCGGGCGTTCGTGCATGCGTGGGACCCCGTGCAAGCGATACACGCCGTCGCTCAGGCAGACCATTGCCGCGAGGAATCGCGCAGCGGTGCCCGCGTTGCCGACGAATAGGTCGAGTGGCTTGTGGGCTGTGCCCCCGCGCGGAATCTTTCCACCCGGGCTGCGAACATGGATGGTTCGGTTGCAGGCCTCTTGTGGGTCGGCTTTGACGGCGATTTCGAATCCGAGGTCGCGGAGGGCGGCGGTCATGACTTCGGTGTCCTCGCTCCACAATGCCCCGCGGAGAGTTGTCTCTCCCTTGGCCAACGCAGCTAAAATCAGAGCGCGATTGGTGATGCTCTTGGATCCGGGCACGGTGATCTCGGCATGCACCGGGCCAGTCAGCGGGACGATTTCGATCAAGTCGGGTAACGCCATGGCAGGTTATTCCGGCGAGGCGTAGCCCGCCTTGTTGCACCAGCCATCACGCAGTGCCTTGGCCTGTTCGAAGAATTTCGTGAGCGCCTGTTCGTTACCTTGCTGAATGAGCTTCTGGAGCGCGCGCAACTCCCGGGTAAATTCTCCCAACGTGCGGGCTAGATTCGCCCGGTTGGCTATGGCGATGTCGCGCCACATCTCCGGCGAGCCGGAGGCGATGCGCGTAGTGTCACGGAAACCGGTGGCGCAGAGCAGCGGCTGCCTGGCGATGCCCTTTCCGAGCGTGTGGTTCACCAGCAGCGCCGCAAGCAAGTGTGGCAAATGACTGGAACGAGCGACCAACTGGTCATGTGCTTCGGGAGAAAGCCTGATAGTGCGAGCTCCCACCGATTTCCAAACCTGCTCTACGGCGCGGGCGGCCCTGCGATTCGTCCGCTTTGTCGGGGTCACCACGCAAACGGCACCTTCATAGAGGCTCGGCCGTGCGGCTTTGACGCCCATTTTATCCGAGCCAGCCATGGGATGGCTGCCCACGAAATGTGCGCCTGCTTCAGCGGCCAGGATTTCCAGCTCGTGAACGACGGAGCTTTTGACGCTGCCCACGTCAGTGACTATGGCGCCTTCCTTCAGGTGCGGCAGCAGCTGTTGAAGCGTGTGCCGCATCTGGGCGATCGGGGTGCATAGGACAATGAGGTCGGCTTCGGCGACGCCTGCTGCGAAGTCCAACGTCGCGGTATGCACGGCGCGGGCACGTTTGGCTTGGGTAAGGGTGGCCTTGCGGCGCACACAACCGACGACCTGCCTGGCAAGTCCGCGCGCAATGAGCGCCTGACCGAGCGACCCGCCCAACAAGCCTACACCGATGATGCTGACTTTGTTCCAACGCACGCGGGCAAGATAACGAAGCCAACCAATCGCCCAAGCGGAAAACTTCAAACGCTCGCTGCCAGCGCAAAAATGGAAAGCGTCGGGGTGCTGCCCGGCGCTTGGTAATTCCAAATCGGTGCTAACTTGACAGCGCGCCTTCGGCGGCTTGGTTTTGAGAGAAGGTGAGTTTGTCGCCTTCGGGTGTGACCACGATGGGTTCCCCTTCATGCAGGTGACCCCGCAGGAGTTCCTCCGCCAGCGGATCTTCGAGATAACGCTCCACGGAGCGGCGCATGGGGCGCGCACCGTATTGCGGATCGAAACCGTGTTGGACCAGGAAGTCCTTTGCCTGCTCGGTGAGCTTGAGCGTGAGGCGCTTGTGCTTGAGACGCTGCACCACCTTGGCCACTTCGAGTTCTAGAATCTCCACCAAGTCGGGCTTGGTCAGCGAACGGAAGACCACGATGTCGTCGAGGCGGTTGAGGAATTCCGGGCGGAACGTTTTCTTGGCCGACTCGAGAATGTCCTCGCGGGACTTATCGTTCGTCTGCTCATCACTGGCCGTGCCAAATCCCATGGCTGTCGTCCGGCGACCGTCGCCAGAGCCAACATTGGAAGTCAACAGGATGATCGTATTGCGGAAGCTGACCACGCGGCCAACACTGTCCGTGAGTTTGCCCTCCTCTAGGATTTGCAGGAGCATGTTCCACACGTCGGGGTGCGCCTTCTCGATTTCGTCGAACAGCACGACGGAGTAGGGGCGGCGGCGGACGGCTTCGGTCAACTGCCCGCCTTCCTCGTAGCCGACATAGCCGGGAGGTGAACCGACCAAGCGGGAGACGTTGAACTTCTCCATGTATTCGCTCATGTCGAGTTGGATAAGAGCCTTGGCATCCCCGAACATCTGTTCCGCGAGGGTCTTCGCGAGGAGGGTTTTGCCCACGCCAGTCGGCCCGAGCAACGCAAACGTGCCGATGGGACGCTTGGGATCCTTGAGGTCCGCGCGGGAGCGGCGCAGCGCTTTGCAAAGTTTTGAAACGGCCTCGCGCTGGCCGATGACGACTTTCGCCATCTCCTCTTCGATGGCCAGTAGGCGTTGGGCCTCGTCGCGCTCCATGCGCTTGAGTGGGATGCCGGTCCACTTGGAAACGACCGTCAGGATGTCGTCTTCGTTGACGACGACGCGCTTCTCCTCGCGATTGCTGCGCCACTCGGCAAGAACCTTTTCCAGCTTGTCCTTCGCCTGCTTCTCTTTGTCGCGCATGGCGGCGGCACCTTCAAAGTCCTGGCTCTTGATGGCCTGCTCTTTCTTGACCTTGGTCTCCTCGATGTCCAATTCCAATGCCTTCATCTCCGGCGGGCGGGTCATCGTGCTGATGCGCGCGCGGGAACCAGCCTCGTCCATGAGGTCTATGGCCTTATCCGGGAGGTAGCGATCGGTGATGTAACGGTCAGAAAGTTTCACAGCCGATTCAATGGCCTCGCTGGTGAAGTCCACCTTGTGATGGTCCTCATATTTGGGGGCAAGACCCTTCAAGATCAGAATCGCCTCGTCGATCGACGGCGGCTCCACTTTCACCGATTGGAAACGTCGTTCCAGGGCGGCATCTTTCTCGATGTATTTGCGATACTCGTTGAGGGTGGTCGCGCCAACGCACTGCATCTCGCCGCGGCTGAGTGCGGGCTTGATGATGTTCGAGGCGTCCATGGTGCCTTCCGCAGAACCAGCACCCACGATGGTGTGCAGTTCATCGATGAAGAGAATGACGTTCTTGGCGCGACGGATTTCGTCCATCACGGCCTTGATGCGTTCCTCGAATTGGCCGCGATACTTGGTGCCGGCAACCATCAGGGCGAGGTCCAAGGTGATCACGCGCTTGTCGCGGAGGATCTCCGGTACGTTGCCTTGCGCGATTTCCTGGGCGAGGCCTTCGACGATGGCGGTCTTGCCGACGCCAGCTTCACCGAGCAACACGGGGTTGTTCTTGGTGCGGCGGCAGAGGATTTGGATGACGCGCTCGATCTCGTTCTTGCGCCCGATGACGGGGTCCATTTCGGCCTTCCGAGCGATCTCGGTGAGGTCACGGCCAAAGGCTTTGAGCGCGGGCGTCTTGGTGTCGCCTTTTTTCTCCCCTGCAGCAGGTTTTTCGGAGGGCTCTTGTTCTTCCTGCGCGGCGAAATTGGGGTCGAGTTCTTTCAGGATCTCCTGACGGCAAAGTTCGATGTCCACGTCGAGGCTCTTGAGCACGCGGGCGGCTACACCGTCACCCTCGCGGAGCAGGCCGAGCAAGATGTGTTCGGTGCCGACGTAGGTGTGGTTGAGCGCCTTGGCTTCGCGTTGGGCCAGGGCGAGCACCTTCTTCACGCGGGGCGTGTAGGGGATGTTGCCCATGACCTTCTGGTCGGGGCCGGTGCCCACCTGCTTCTCGACTTCCATCCGGACGGTCTCAAGGTCGAGGCCCATTTTCTGCAGGACGTTGACGGCGACGCCCTGGCCCAACTTGATGAGGCCCAGCAATAAATGCTCGGTGCCCACGAAGTTGTGGTTGAAGCGGTCGGCTTCCTTTCGTGCTAGGGCAAGGACTTGCTGGGCACGCGGAGTGAAATTGCTCATGGCTTCGTCGCTCATATCTGATGCCAAAATGCGTTAGAGAAAGGTCTTTGTCTAGCGCGCGGGCACGAGATTGTTTGCAGGATTTGCGCCAGGGCCCACCTCCGGAATGGCGCCGGTAGAACACGGGGAAATTGGCAGATCCTGCGGGGGATTGTCGCAAGTCTGGACGCAGCGTGCTGCTAAAGCGACAGCCAGGCCATCACTAAACTCTCCGCTCAACTCTCCGTCACCGGCCGTTTCACGTTGCGCAACTGCTCGCGCAGCATGTCGGCGCGGAGGAAGTCCCGCTCCTCGGTGGAGAGCTTTTCGGTGTGCAGCTTTTGCAGATGGCCTGGCTGGGTCACAATGAACAGCTCGTCCACCAAGGGCGCGCCGGCTCCGGGGAAGAAACCGAGATCCAGGCCCAGGCGCATCAAGGAAAGCAGGTTCATTGTCTCCTTGGACGAGATGCTGTGGGCGTTGGCTAGGATGCCGTAAGCGCGGCCGATATGGTTGAGCAGCATCTTCCGTTTGGGCCGCTTCTCGGTCAGTCGGGCGCGCGCGTTTTCCTCGTGCTCAATGATCTGCGCCACCACCTTTTCGAGCCGCTCGACAATGGTCGTCTCCGCCTCGCCCAAGGTCATTTGATTGGAAACTTGGAACACGTTCCCCAGAGCTTCGGTGCCTTCGCCGTAAAGTCCGCGCACGGCCAGGCCGAGCTTGTTCACCGATTGGATGATGGGGTTGATTTGCTCGTCCAAAACGAGGCCTGGGAGATGAAGCATCGCACTGACGCGGATGCCGGTGCCGAGATTGGTCGGGCAGGCGGTCAAATAACCCAGTTCATCGCTGAAGGCGTATTCGAGCTGGTTCTCGAGTTCGGAATCGAGAGCGTCAATTTCCTCCCAAGCCTGACGGATCTGCAGTCCGGGCAGGAGCGACTGCATCCGCAAATGATCTTCCTCGTTGATCATCACGCAGAGGGTTTCGTCGTGGTTCAAGACAAGGCCGCTGCCAGCGCCGCGGGCGGCGTGTTCGCGGCTGATCAAATGGCGCTCCACTAAAATCTGTTTGTCCAGCGCAGTGAACTCCTCCATCGAAGCGGCGAATGAGTCCGCCATTTTGGAGAGATGTTGGATGGCTGGTTGGATGGAATTCAACGCCTCAACGCGCTCAGGCTTTTTGGCGGTGCCCGGGAAGGCCACCCCCACGATATTGCGAGCCAGGCGGACGCGGCTGGACATGACAATCCGGTCATGCGGGCCCTTGCGTTTGGCCATTTCCGCGGGCGGCGTCAAAAACTCGTGGATGTTCATGGCTCAGGCGTTGGTGGTCTGGCCCGAGCGGCCTTGCAGGCGCTTGAGTTCGTCGCGCAATTCGGCAGCGCGCTCGAAGTCCTCGGTTTCAATGGCCTTGGAGAGCTGCTGCTGCAGCGCTTCTAGCTTCTGGCGCGCCACCCGGGATTTCTGCCGGGCCGCCGGGGTCTTGCCGACATGCCGCGTGCCCTTGTGCATGGACTTCAACAAGGATTCCAAGCCTTCGCCAAACACCTCGTAGCAAGCCCCGCAACCGAGCCGGCCGGTTTTCTTGAAGTCCGCTTGCGTGAAGCCGCAGTGCGGGCACTTCAAATCCGCGCCGCCGCTGGCTTGCTCCATTTCTTGCGACGCACCCAAGCCCAACAGCAGGTCGGCCAGCGAAAAGCCGGTCGGGTCGTTGACGCCCTTCTTTTCGGCGCATAGTTTGCACAAATCCACCTTCTGCATCTTGTCCCCCACAATCTGGGTCAGGTGGACCGTGGCCTCTTTTTCTTTGCAAACGCAGCAGAGCATGTCGCTACTGGTATATCGGTTCGCCGCTGACTTTCGTCAAGGAGTGGTAAGCTTCTTCCAGCATCCGGGTGATCTTGCCGGGCTTGCCGTCGCCAATGACGCGCCCGTCAATCTTCACCACCGGAACGATTTCCGCACCGGTGCCGGTCAGAAAACACTCATCCGCATTGAAGAGGTCGTAGCGTGTGAGATTTGGCTCAGATGCCTTGATTCCAGCCGCACGCGCAAGGTCAATGACTGTGTTGCGGGTGATGCCGTATAGTGCGCCCGCGGAGAGTGGCGGGGTGAACATTTCTCCGTTCTTGAGGATGAATACGTTGTCGCCTGTGCATTCGGCCACGTAACCTTCGGAATTTAACATGATGGCCTCTTCGCAGCCGGCGTTGTTGGCTTCGATCTTGGCGAGAATGTTGTTCAAGTAGTTCAACGACTTGATTGCTGGATTCAACGCGCTGTGCAGATTGCGCGTGGTGGGCACCGTGACGATTTGCAGCCCGTTGTCGTAATACTCCTTCGGGTAAAGCTGGATCTTGTCCGCGATGATGATCACGGACGCCTTTTTGCACTTGTTGGGGTTCAGGCCCAGGTTGCCCACGCCGCGGGTCACGAGCAGGCGGATGTAGCCGTCCTTGAGACCGTTTTCGCGGCACGTGTCCACCGTGGCCTTCATCAGCTCGGCGTGAGTCATCGGCATGTTCAGCAAAATCGCTTTGGCCGAGGCGAACAACCGGTCGATATGCTCCTTCAATTTGAAGACGCGGCCGTGGTAAATGCGGATTCCCTCAAAAATGCCATCGCCGTAAAGCAGGCCATGGTCGAACACGGACACCTTGGCGTCCTGTTCGCTGTAGTAACTCCCATCAATATAAATCTTCATGCTTCGAATTCGGTGAAACTAGAGAAACCCGTGAGTCCGCGCAATGCCGAAGGGGGCAATACGACTTGCGTGTGAGGGGCGCCGGCTACGATCCGGCGCGTTCTCGAGCGGATCTCAAATCTCTCCAGATTCAAGGCGAGCGATTTTGAGCAGCGCCGTTAATCGTCCCGCGTGCTCCGACGACCTGCCTTCTTGGCGGCGTGGAATCGCTTCGCTTCCACATTGCGTCGGCGTGCGGCGAGGCTGGGGCGGCGCTTCTGACGCTTCATTTTTTCCGCATCCGCGCGGCGGGCGGCAGTTTCAGCGCGGAATCGCTGCTCCAGTTTGTCCAGCAGTAGCGCCCGCGCGAGCAGGCGATTTTTCCCCTGATGACGGGACTGCTGGCACTTGACTTGAATGCCCGTCGGTCGGTGCAGCAGCATCACACAGGTGGATACTTTGTTGACGTTCTGGCCGCCATGGCCACCCGAGCGGACAAATGACTCCTCGATATCCGACTCCTGCACGCCCAAGTGCGCCAGGCGCTTGGCGTATTGCTCAAACCGCTCGGCATTGTTTGGCAAAGTGTCCATCGCCATAGTCTAAGGAATAAGGAAGTTGTCGGCAACGGCTGGCAAATCCACACCATGGCAGGTCTAGCCTGAAGTGACGTTCGTAACGGCTGGGCAGACCGAAATTGAAGGATGGTGGAGCCGAGGAGATTCGAACTCCTGACCCCCACAATGCCATTGTGGTGCTCTACCAACTGAGCTACGACCCCATCCGAAAGCGGACGACACTTTAGGAATCTGCCCGCGATTGTCAAAATGATTCTCGGCCTACTTCTTGGCCTTGCGCTTGTCCATCTTAGCCCAGGACGGTGGAAGGTTCTTGTAAACCTCGATGCCTTGGAACGGCTTGGCTTTGCGAAGCTTCGCCGTGCGCGCCCATTCGGACATGCGGCTCAAGCCCTCCTCCAGCGAAACGTTCTTCAGCAGGTCGCCGAAGTGCTTCGCCGCCTTTTCGTGCGATGAATAGGCATTCACCACTTCGTTGCGGGCCTCGAGGTGAACCACATTCGGCGGGCAACCCATGCACTCAGCCACGGCATGCGCCAGTTTGATCACTGAATGGGGTTCGTCGGCGCCGACGTTGAAGACCTGGTTGTAAGCCTTCGGACGTTCGATGCTGCGCGCGATGATCGGGGCCACGTCGCTGATGTAACTGAACGCACGGGTTTGTTGCCCGTCGCCGAAAACCGTCATCGGTTGGCCGTTGCGGAGGCGGTTCATGAAGATCCCGATGACGTTGCGATAGGGATCGCTCAGGTTCTGGCGCTCGCCGTACACGTTGTGCGGCCGGAACACGACGTAGTCCAGCCCGAACATCTCGTGCGCTTCCTTGAGGTCCAGTTCCACCGCGTATTTGGCGATGCCGTAAGGATCTTCCGGCTGCGGCGTGGCGTCCTCGGTCATGGGCAACTGATTGCGGCCATATACAGCGATGGAGGAGGTGAACACGAAACACTTCACCGTGCCGGTGTTCACAGCGGCGTTGATGAGGTTCACGCTGCCGATGAGGTTGTTGGTGTAATTGAACGTCTTGATGAAATGGCTCAAGCCCTCGGCGGCATAGGCCGCCAGATGAAACACGTAGTCGAACTTGTGCTGCTTGAATAGTTGGGCCACCAGCGCCCTGTTTTCGACGCGCCCCTTCACGAACGAGCAACGCTTCGGCACGTGTTCGAGGAAGCCGCCGGAAAGATCATCCATGGCCACAACCTTATGGCCCATCTGGAGCAGTTCGTCGCAAACGTGTGACCCGATGAATCCGGCAGCGCCGGTGACCAATGACTTGGGCATATTTGGGTGTGTAAGGAAACATTAAGTGCGGTGTCCGTCAAAATAATTAGCTTTGGAACCGGTTACGTTGCCTGCTTGCCGCTGCCGTTCGCCTTTCCCATACTCTGCCGATGCTCGACATCGCAGTGATTCGGAAGCAGCCTGAGTTTGTCAAAGAACGCCTCGCCACCCGGCACGGAGGCGATGAAGCCCATATCAATGAGATCCTCGCCCTCGATGAGCATCGTCGGAAGGCGTTGGCTGAGGTGGAATCGCTCAAGGCGCTGCGCAACAAGGTCTCCAGGGAGATTGGCGCCTTGCTGGGGCAGAAGAAGCTCGACGAGGCCAACGCCATGAAGGCGGAGACCAAGAATCTGGGCGACAAGATTGCGGCGCTGGACAAGCAGGCGGTCGACGCGGAGTCCGGCCGGGATGCGTTGATGCTGCGTCTGCCGAACCTGCCGCATGGATCGGTCCCGCTGGGCAAGTCGGCGGAGGACAATCCGGAAGTGCGCGTTCATGGCGAGAAGCCTGATTACACCTTCCAACCCAAGTCGCATGTTGAACTCTGCGAGAGTCTGAAGCTGGTGGATTTCGCCCGCGCCACAAAGCTTTCCGGCAGCGGGTTCCTGCTCTACACGAACTGGGGTGCCAAGTTGGAGCGTGCGTTGATTCAGTTCATGCTCGATCTGCACTCGACCGAACATGGGTACACCGAAGTGTCACCGCCCTTCATGGTGGGCGAGCAATGTCTCGTCGGCGTGGGCCAGTTCCCGAAGTTCAAGGATCAATACTACGGCGTGGCGGAAGGCGACGTGGCCGCGAATCTGGGCAAGCTTTACCTGATTCCCACGGCGGAGACTCCGGTGGCGAACATCCATCGCGAGGAGTTGCTGAAGGTGGAGCAGCTGCCGATTCAATATTGCGCATACACTCCGTGCTTCCGGGGCGAAGCGGGCGCGGCGGGCGTTGGCACGCGCGGGATGATTCGTGTGCATCAGTTCGACAAGGTGGAGCTGATCAAAGTCGTCAAACCTGAGGCGGGTTATGATGAACTGGAGAGGATGGTCGCCAATGCCGAGCGCATCCTGCAACTTATGGGATTGCATTACCGCGTCATCTCATTGTGCACCGGCGACATGGGTTTTGGCAGCGCGAAGACCTATGACATCGAAGTCTGGGCCCCGGGGCAGGGGAGTTATCTCGAGGTATCCAGCTGCTCGAACTGTGAAGATTTCCAGGCGCGTCGGATGAATCTGCGCTTCAAAGATGCCGACGGACAGAATAAGTTCCCCCACATCCTCAACGGCAGCGGCACGGCGCTCGCGCGCTTGTTCGTTGCCCTGGTGGAGACGCATCAGCAGGCCGATGGCAGTGTCTTGGTGCCGGAACCTTTGCGGCCGTATCTGAAGACGGAACGGATCACGCCGTGACGGCTGGAGACATTCACAGCTAATATTGAACGCCCGGAATCCCATGGGCTTTCCCGCCCCGCGGCACAGCTTCTTGAAATGAGAGTCCTGATGGCCAGCAGCGAAGTGCATCCGTATTCCAAAACGGGTGGCCTCGGTGACATGGTCGCAGGGTTGGCGAAGACACTGGCGAAAAAGGGGCATAACGTCGGGATCGTGACGCCGCTGTATCGCGGCATCCGCGAGAAGCATAGTGACGTGCGGCGAGCGGACTGGCACATGTCCGTGCAGTTGGGTAAGCGGCGCGTGAGCGGGGAGCTTTGGGTGCAGGAACCCATGCCGGGGCTGACGCTGTATTTCGTCGGGCAGCCGGAGTTCTTCAACCGTCAGGGCATCTACAGCGAGGGTGGCTCTGACTACGGCGACAACGCCGAGCGTTTCATTTTTTTTTCTAAGGCGGTTGTGCATCTGGCACGGTATTTACCGTGGCAGCCTGAGGTCATTCACGTTCACGACTGGCAGGTCGGCATGGTGCCGCTGCTCTTGCGACAGGAGCAGCACGCGTCGGGCTGGCGGAGCCCCCCGCCGGTCATGTTGACAATCCACAATCTCGCCTATCAGGGGACGTTTGCCGCGAATGCGTTTCAACTCACCAACATTCCTTGGCAGCAGTTCAACATTCGGACGGCGGAGTTTTACGGCGCAATGGATTGTCTTAAGGCCGGCATCGCGGCATCGGATGTCATCACCACGGTGAGTCCGCGCTACGCGCGGGAGATCACGACCGAGGAATTTGGCTGCGGGCTGGATGGCTTGTTGCGCGAGCGCATCAAGGTGCTGCACGGCGTCTTGAACGGCGTGGATTACGAGGAGTGGAATCCGGCGGCCGATGTGCATCTGCCCGTGCGCTACACCGCGACGACGTTGGAGGCCAAAGAACTGGTTAAGCGAGAGTTGCTCAAAGAGATAGGGCTGCCGGTAAAGGCTCGCGTTCCGCTGTTCGGCACGATCACGCGGTTGGCGGAGCAGAAAGGGCTTGATCTGCTTGTGCCAGCGCTCGACGAGATGCTCGCGCACAACGAAATGCAGTTCGTCGTGCTTGGAAGCGGCGAACAGCGCTACGAGCGGGCGTTGCACCATCTGGAGAAGAAACATCCCGGCAAGGTTGGCGTCCGCATCGGTTACAACCACGCGTTGTCGCATCGCATCGAGGCGGCCTGTGATTTTTACTTGATGCCCTCGCGTTTCGAGCCGTGCGGATTGAATCAGCTATACAGTTTGCGCTACGGAACCATCCCTGTTGTGCGCGCGGTGGGTGGCTTGGATGATTCGGTCATTGATGCGCAGGAAAACACGCAGGACGCCACCGGCATCAAGTTCAGTGAGTACAGCCCGGCGGCATTGGCTCACGCCATCCGCAAGGCGCTGGCGCTGTATGCGGCACCGCAGGCCTTCCATCAATTCCGGGTCAACGCCATGGCCGCGGATTTTTCCTGGGACCAGACGGCGAATCGATATTTGGATCTGTATCAGCCGAAGCGCTGAGTTGGCCTGTGGATTTCATCCCCTTTGATGGCTGCCGAAAGCCAGTTGCAGGCAGGGGGTCGTGTGTTGGGGCTTTGGCGCCGGATGAAAAAGTCGTGAACACGCTGTTCAGGTTTCACCCTCATTGAGTTGCTGGTTGCCATCGCCATTCTTGCAGCGCTGCTGCTTCCCGCACTGGGACGGGCCAAGGTTAAAGCCAAACAGATCCAATGTCTGAAAAATGGTCGGCGGATGGGGCTGGGCAGCCTGATGTTTGCCGTGGATGATGCGCGGCGGCCCTTACCGGTGCATATACGGATGATGAGATCAACTGCTTGTATCCAAATTACTTGCCCGCGCTCAGAGCATTCGTTTGTCCCGCCACCAAGAATGAGGCGCGGCTGAGTGCAATCAATTTCCCTGGTTGTCCGGCATACTTACGTATGCCCCTATACGCTCGGCGGACCAAATACATCAGGTGTTCCCAACTGCCCCGACCGTATCAATGCCGCCAGCAAATCGTTCGTCGCCGACTTGGTTGACAATGCTGCAGGAAAGATTGGTCAAGACGACCACAGTCACGAAGTTGCTGGATACTATGGTGCCGTGACTCTCAAGACGGAGCGCAGCGTGGCGTCGTGGACATAGCTGTTGAACAATACCAATTTTAGAACTCTCAATATGCTCGGGCGCGCGCCCAGACCCTCAGGCACCTTGGTGATTTACGATGCAGATGACAGGAACGCTGCAGATTCCACCCGCAAGAATGAGAATTATCCAGACCCCGGCGACAACCACGGAACGGAGGGTGGAATATCGTGCATGCGGATGGTCATGCTGCGTTCGTCAACCAGTCCAAATACCTTGAGAGTTTCTTTCGCGGCACGGACGAGTCGCACGCGCCGATTGTTCCCCGAGAATTTGTAGTGGTCATCAGCCTCTCGGGCTGACTCGTAATCCGGTTTTCTCCAGCGCTGAGCCAAAGGAAAGTATTCCGCGCTCCGCAGTCACGCCCGCAAAGGGGTCATTGTTGACCAGCAGGTTTCCGTCAATGTCCAGATGGTCGGCCAGCTCCGCGAGGTGGGCGGCGGCGCTGATGAGTAGGCCAGTCTCAATCATGCAGCCGACCATCGTCATCAAGCCCGCTTTGCGTGCCGCTTGCAGGGTGTCGCAGGCCATGCTGAGGCCGCCGGTCTTCATGAGCTTTACATTCACACCGTGAAAGCATTCGGCGCAATGGGGGATGTCGCGCACAGCGTGGCAGGATTCGTCGGCGTAGAGGGGCAAGGGAGTGCGTTCTTTCAACCAGATCAGATCTGCCGGCGGTGTGTTGCGTGGCATGGGTTGCTCCACGAACTGGATGTGGCCGTCGTGAGCGAGGTCTTCCAACATCTCGAGTGCGTACTCTTTGGTTTTCCACCCTTCATTGGCATCCACCCGCACGGGCTTGTTCGGAGCAACGGAGCGAAGCGCGGCAAAATTCTCGTGGTCGCGCGGATCGCCCACCTTCAGCTTGAGCACGGGATAGCTGGCTGCCGCCAATACTTTGGCGCGGACGATTTCCGGTGTGTCTATGCCGATGCTGAATGAGGTGACGTGCTGCTGTTCGCGAAAACCGAGTTTCAAATGATCATACACCGGAACGCCCGCTCGTTTCGCTGCGCCGTCCAGCAGCGCGAGATTTAATCCGCAACGTGCCGCCGCCGGGATGCCCGGCAAGGAATTCACCCAAGCCATCGAACCAGGAACGTCCGCAAACGAAAGGCGCGTTGTGTCCAGCCCGGTGCAAAACTGGATGACGGCGTGGGCGGTCTCCTGATACGTGCTGGCAGGGGCGGCCTCGCCAATCGCTTTCACCCCATCTTTGTCGGCCAGCTCGAAAATGACGACGGTGTGAGTGCTGGAGCCTTTAGAGCTGGCAATCTTCCAAGGGTTGATCAGGTGCAGGTCGAGCGCGCTGAGCTTGAGCTTCATGGCTGCAGCAATCGGGCAATTACCGCGCGAACGCAAGCGGCAAAATGATAGAAACGGGCATGTTACAAAATCCCAAGAATGGTGACATCTTTTGGCTTTGATTCGCCCCCCAAGAGGTCGAACATCCGTGCGAGTGTAAACCCAATGCATTTGGCAACCGTGGCAAAAACTTCTCAAATCTTCGCTCCGCTCGATCCCGGCTTCTTGCCGCCTGTCCTTTGGAATCGGCAATATATCGCCGACGTCAAAGTCTCCGGACGAGGTGTGCCGCTGGTGCTTGGATTGGAGCGCGAAAACGGATTGGTGTCGCGCTGTGAAACGACGGTGGATCGTAACGGGGGACCGCAGACGTTACGTTACGTTGAGCGGCTGGTGAAATTTCTCCTCTGGGCGCGGGGTGGCTGGAAACTCTATGTCGGGGGTCCGCGAGCCATCGGTGACTTCCTCAAGGGACAATACTCAACACGCGGCAAGCGCGCCTTCGACGTGGACATGATGACTCGGGCTTACGCCCAGCCGTTCCGCGTGGTCGTCTGCAACGCGGGCAAGGTTCCCGCTGCACGCGAGCCAGACCAATCGGCGGGCGGCCATCTGCGTGGGTGTCGGATTGGCTTCGATTTGGGGGCGAGCGATTACAAGGTCGCAGCGGTCATTGATGGTGAGGCCGTTTTCACGGAAGAAGTGCCTTGGGATCCAAAGTCAAAATCCGACCCTGATTATCACTTTCATCATGTCGCCTCCGCGTTGCATCGGGCCGCGGCACATTTGCCGCGCGTCGACGCCATCGGCGGCAGTTCAGCGGGCGTAATCGTGGATAATGAAATCCGCATAGCCTCGCTGCTGCGGGCGATTCCGCGTCAGCGTTATGCTGAAGCGGCCAAACTTTTCAAACGCCTGCAAAAGCTTTGGAACGTCCCCATGGTTGTGATGAACGATGGCGACGTCACAGCGCTGGCGGGCGCGTTGTCTCTGCGCCGCAAAGGCATGCTTGGCATCGCGATGGGTTCGAGCGAGGCAGCTGGTTTTATTGACCGGCAAGGCTGCATTCGGGGCTGGTTGAACGAACTCGCTTTCGCGCCGGTGGACTACAATCCCAAAGCTCCGCCGGATGAGTGGTCAAAAGACCGCGGGGTTGGCGCCATGTATTTCTCGCAACAGGCCGTCAACAAGCTGCTACCCGCTGCCAAGATCGGTGTGCCCCCTGAAATGGGCCTGCCCGAACGGTTGAAAGCCGTCCAAGACTTGATGAAGAAGGGCGACACCCGGGCGGCGAAGATTTATGAAACCATCGGCGTGTATCTGGGCTACTCGCTGCCTTACTATCTGGAGTTTTATGACTGCCAGAACGTTTTGTTGCTCGGCCGGGTGACCACCGGGCAGGGGGGTGATCTGTTGCTGGCACGGGCCCGCAAAGTATTGCAGGCTGAATTCCCGGAAGTTGCGCGTCGGCTTAAACTGGAAGTGCCGGATGAAAAGAGCCGTCGTGTGGGTCAGGCCGTTGCCGCCGCCAGTTTGCCTCAAGTCCCTCATTGAGCCATGAAGTTTCGTCAACCCAATGCCCGTCTGTTCGTTCCCGACCAAGCGCCGGAAACGGAAGCGCTGGCACGCGTCACGCACTTGGGCATAGGTGCGCATCAGGACGACCTGGAGTTCATGGCCTTCCACGGCATTCTGGAGTGTTACCAGCGTCCCGATCGTTGGTTCGGCGGGGTCACCTGCACCAACGGGGCGGGCAGTTCCCGCACCGGTCCCTACAAAGATTTTACCGACGATCAGATGATGGGCGTTCGGCGTGAGGAACAGGATGCCGCGGCAATCGTCGGACAATACGGCGTGATGATTCAGTTGGATCACCCCAGCAGCATCGTCAAGAGTCCGACTGACGTTGCGTTGAAGAGTGACCTCGCCCAAATCCTGGCTGCCACCCAACCGCAGGTGGTTTACACCCACAATCCGGCGGACAAGCACGAAACGCACATCGGAGTGGTGGTGGCCTCGCTGCAGGCTTTGCGTGAAATGCCTCCGGAGCAGCGGCCCGGAAGGGTGATCGGTTGCGAGGTTTGGCGTGACCTTGACTGGCTGGCGGACGCCGCCAAGGTGGTCATGAATGTGAGTGGCCGTGACAATTTGGCGGCGGCTTTGAATGGAATCTTTGATTCACAGATCGCGGGCGGTAAGCGCTATGACTTGGCCACCTTGGGACGCCGCGCGGCCAATGCGACCTTCTTCGAGTCTCACGCCAGCGATCAGGCCGAGCGCATCATTTTTGGCATGGACCTTACCCCGCTGGTGGTCAACGAATCGCGAGACATTGTCGGGTATGTCTGCGATTACGTGGAGCAATTCAATTCGGACGTGCGCGGCAAGCTGGCGGCGCGTTTGGGGAGAGTTTGATGGAAATTATCATTCAACCCACGCCTGAAGTCGCCACCTCGGTGGCCGCGCGAGTGATTGCTCGGCAACTTCGCGACAAACCGGACTCAGTCCTCGGGCTAGCCACCGGCAGCACGCCGTTGCTGCTGTATCGTGCTCTCATCGGTCTCAAACTCGAATGGGGTCAAGTGACTACCTTCAATTTGGACGAATACGTGGGATTGGCCCCGGACCATCCGCAGTCCTACCACAGCTTCATGCGGGAAAACTTGTTCCGTCATTTGAAGATTGATCCCGAAAACATCCACATCCCTGACGGAATGGCCAAGGACGTGCCGAAGTTTTGTGCCCGTTATGAAAAGGAGATCAAGAAAGCCGGGGGAATTGATTTGCAGGTTCTGGGTGTCGGCACGGATGGGCACATCGGATTCAACGAGCCTACCTCCTCGCTCGCTTCGCGGACTCGCATAAAGACGCTGACTCAGCAGACGCGTCGCGATAATTCCCGCTTTTTTGGCAGCGAAGGCGCGGTCCCGTATCACGTCATCACGATGGGCATCGGCACCATCATGGATGCGAAGCAAATTGTTCTGCTTGCGTTTGGTGAGCAAAAGGCGAAAGCCGTCGCCCAAGCGGTGGAAGGCCCCCTTACCGCGATCTGCCCGGCCTCCATCCTGCAGTTGCATCCCACCGTGAAAGTCTTTTTGGACGAAGCAGCGGCGAGCCAATTGCAGCGGACTGAATATTATCGGTGGGTGTTTTCCAACAAACCTGAGTGGCAGCGTGACTGATTCAAGGCGCGAAAATGGATGGCGGCAGACCCGCTTTTCTGTGAGTTTTCCCCCATGACACAGCCCCAGAGCATGCCGAATCTCGCCGTCTGCTCCTGGTCTTTGCAGGCCACGGACCCGCACGACTTGATTGCCAGGCTGCAGGCCACCGGTATCAACCGGGTGCAACTGGAACTCGACCCCTTGCGCGACGACCCCAAAGTTTGGGGCGACACTCCAGCGATGTTGCGGGATGCTGGTGTCACCATCGTCACCGGCATGTTTCGCTGTGTCGGGGAAGATTACTCCACGCTGGAGTCCATCAGGTCGACCGGCGGCATCGCTCCCGACTCCACCTGGGAGCAGAATTTGAAGAACATACGCGCCGCCGCCGTGCTTGCGAAGAAAATCGGACTCAAGCTGGTCACCTTTCATGCCGGGTTCCTGCCCACCGAGGAATCGGACCCGATGTTCAGCAAGCTGTTGCAGCGGCTCGATGAAGTGTCCGACATCTTCATGGTGCACAACATCCTGCTGGGCCTGGAAACGGGGCAGGAAACCGCGCCCGCCTTGGCTGACTTGTTGCGCAAGCTCAATCACCCGAACATTGGGGTGAACTTCGATCCCGCCAACATGATTCTTTACGACAAGGGAGATCCGGTGAAAGCCTTGCAAACGCTCGCGCCTTGGATTAGGCAGGTCCACATCAAGGATGCGCGTCGCACCAAGGTTCCTGGCACCTGGGGTGAAGAGGTGGTGGTCGGCACGGGTGAAGTGGAATGGCGCGCCTTCTTCGCCACGTTTCGCCAGGTCATTTTCAACGTGAACCTCGCCATCGAACGCGAGGCAGGCGATAGGCGGGTGGCGGATATCCGGGCGGCACGGGCGGTGGTGGAGCGAACTTTTATCTGACCGACTAAAGATGAAAAAACATCTGAAACAAAACGGGTTTGAGCCCGTCAACGTCGCCGTGGTCGGACTTGGTTTCATGGGAGCCACCCACCTCCGCGCCTATCTCGACAATCCGCAGGCCCGCGTCTCCATGGTGTGCGATGCCATGCGCAAGCCGGTCAATGGGGTGCTCGCTGGCGTGAACGGCAACATCCAGCAAGCAAATGAAATCCGCCTTGGACCGGAGGTGCGGGTGTGTGACCAACTGGATGCCGTCCTTGAGGACCCCGCAGTTCGACTGGTGGATCTTTGCACGCCCACCGCAGTCCATCCCGAGCAGGTCATTGCTGCGTTGGAGGCGGGCAAGCACGTGTTGTGTGAAAAGCCGCTGGCCCGGACCTCGGCGGCGGCCCGCAAAGTGTTGGAGGTTGCCGAACGCTCGCCGGGCATGTTGATGCCTGCCATGTGCATGCGCTTCTGGCCGGGTTGGGCGTGGTTGCGACAGGTCGTGAGTCTGGAGACTTACGGGCGGGTCTTGGCCGCAGGGTTCCGACGCGTCTCCGCGATGCCGAAGTGGAGCCGAAACGGGAGCTATGGTTCACAGGCGGACGCTGGCGGCGCGTTGTTCGACCTCCACATTCACGACGTTGACTTTGTGAACTTCATTTTCGGGCGCCCTGAGACTGTTTACGCCTCCGGGGTCATCGACGAGCGCGGCTCCATCAATCACGTCGTGGCGCAGTATCAGTTTGTTGGCGGTGGGCCCGCGGTTTCCGCCGAGGGCAGCTGGCTGTTGGCCAGCGGATTCAACATGAGCTACACGGTTCATTGCGAACGCGCCACGGTGGACTTCGATTTGAGTCGTGGGGAGAACGCCCTGCAGGTCACCAAGCCCGGTCAACCGACCCGTTCCTTGCCGTTGGGCAGTTCCGACGGCTACGGTGACGAGATCAGTTACATCTTGGATTGCGTGCTGACCGGCCGTCGCCCCGAGGTAGTCACGGCGCGGGATGGCGTCACGGCGCTGGAGATTTGCGAGGCGGAAGAAGATTCGATTCGCACCCGGTCCGTGGTCCGCGTATAAGCATGGTGGGCGATAAATCCAACCTGATTCAAGCCGCATGAACCTGACCAATCGACTGTTGCTTTCCGTGATGATGTTCCTCCAGTTCTTCATCTGGGGGGCGTGGTATGTCACGGCGCCGAATTATCTCAGCACGATCGGTTTCACTGCGGGCGACTTTGGTTGGACGTATTCGGTCGGCCCCATCGCCGGCATGTTGTCGCCCTTCTTCGTAGGCATGATTGCCGACCGCTTCTTCGCCGCTCAACGGGTGCTGGGGTTGCTGCATCTGACGGGGGCGGGCCTGATGCTCTTCGCCAGCATGCAAATGGGCGTAGGCAAGGCCACCCCGGATTTCATCAACGGAGTTTTCTTCGGTTACATGCTGACCTATTTCCCCACGCTCGCCCTGACCAATACGCTGGCCCTGCGCAACATGACGAATCCGGAGAAGGAGTTCCCCGGCATCCGCGTGTTGGGGACGATCGGATGGATTGCGGCGAACTGGATGGTCTCCCAGATGGGCTGGGACACGAAGATTTCGATGTTTCACCTGACGGCTGCCGCCTCCGTGGCGTTGGGGTTGTTCAGCTTCGCGCTGCCCCACACGCCGCCGCTGGAATCCGGGCCCGTGTCGGTTCGCCAGATCCTCGGCCTTGATGCGTGGGTGCTGTTGAAAGACCGCTCTTATCTGACGTTCCTGATGGCTTCGACGCTGATCTGCATCCCGCTGGCCTTCTACTATCAGATCGCCAGCCGCGTGGTGGAGATGACCGGGCTGCCGATCGGCCAGACCATGTCGTATGGGCAGATCTCAGAGATCGTGTTCATGCTCGTCATGCCCTTCTTCTTTGTTCGCCTGGGTGTGAAATGGATGCTGGCTGTGGGCATGCTCGCTTGGGTGGTGCGTTACGGGTTGTTTGCCGTGGGTGCCCCGGACGGCGTGCGTTGGATGATTCTCGTGGGCATTTTGTTGCACGGCATATGTTACGATTTCTTCTTCGTCACCGGCCAGATCTACACCGACCGCGTGGCGCCCCGGCCAGTGCGTGCTC
This sequence comes from Pedosphaera sp., assembly GCA_017853715.1. Lineage (GTDB taxonomy): Bacteria > Verrucomicrobiota > Verrucomicrobiia > Limisphaerales > DSYF01 > DSYF01. The sequence goes on along the minus strand of JAFMIZ010000001.1, from coordinate 20,394 downwards.
AAGCGCAGGGCATGCTGGTGTTGTTCACGCTGGGGTTGGGAATGTTGATCGGCGCGCAAGTGGCCGCTCGCATAGAGGCGCAGCACACGACGGCAGCGTCCAAGGAACAGGCCGCGTTGGTGCAAAAGATTTCCGGCGACATGGCTGCTGCCGAGGCCCGGCTTGATTCTGCGGCAGAAGGTGACCGCGAGCTGGTGCAGGCCGAATTGCAGGCGCTGCAAGCGTCCCAAGCGGCAGCGCGCCAGGCCGAATTGCAGGCCATCGACTGGCGGCACCTTTGGATTAAGCCGACGATTTTTGCGGCGGTGATTCTCGGTCTCTTCGTCCTGTTCTTTCGGGACTCCCGCAAGGTCGCCTAGGCGGTTAGGCGTTAGCACTCCAGATCCGCATTCTTCAAAGGCGCACTTTCGGGCTGCTACGGTTCATTTTCTTCATTGGGACCCTGCGCGTGCCTTCCGCTTGTAGGCAATGCTCGGGTTGGGCGTCTTAGCCCTTCTTTTACTCAACCAGCCATTCTGGTGCGCCTCTTATCCTGAGGACGTTGACGCGTTCGGAGCATACCGGGGCGCATGTTACGGAGCCTTGATTCGCCATGACGAAGCGATTCCTGCCAGATCATAGAGAGGCGCCTACGCTTATGGATAATGTCGGATGCAAGCCAACCGCCACCGAGGCTGTTGGACAGATTGCAGGTTATGGGATTGGCCCGTTCAGGGCCGCTTGCCGAGGCAGCCAAAGGAGCGCAGCCATCATCGTCCTTGCCGGCGCCATCTCATTGCTGCGCGGTTAATTCATCCACGAGTTCCAAGCGCAGACGTTCGTTCAGTTCGTCGGCACATTTTTCCCGGCGACCTGTCTATTGGGTTGGTTGCTCTGTTCAGCAATAAAGTAGGCGGAAAGGGAATTTTGGTTCCTCCCGGAATTCCGAGAGGCCCGGGACTTGTCATCCTCCGGGTTTGAAACTACTTTAAATTCACGTTCAGTTTCTCAACTTGAAGTTTGGGTGATGGGGGTGGATTTGCCGGTGGGGTGGGTTGAGCCAGTCGAGCATCGGAGCACGAGTCTCCGGTCGCGGTGCGGGCTTGGGCAGTGAGACGTGGTCCGAAAATACCGGGATGTCGTTTCCGTGCACCCGAGGCATCCCCCGCCAAAACCCGTCAAAACGCACATTGACCGCCGAGAAATCGGAAATGGGTAAAGAAAAGGTAAAGCAAAGGTAAAGCCTCTTGCCTGCAGGGTAGGGAAGGCTTCTCAGTTCGTGGGTCTGAGGGGCCCCGGCGTCCCGCCTGTCGTTACCTTCGCCTGTGGCGCTGCCACCGTCCCGCCCGGTGGCCCGCAGAGACAGCAGCGATTCCGGCAATTCGCAGGGCGGTAAAGCAAAGGTAAAGTGCAGCGTGTGATACCGTGTGTGCCGCAGAAAGTGGTATCAAAGGGTCACGTCAGCAGGTGACCTGGTCCAGCGGACGTGAGTCCGCTCCACCTGAACGCGGGGAAAAGCCAGAGCTGGCTCACGCTGGCGGCTACCGTTCAGGGGTTTAAAGTGTCAAAGGGTGACATCACCGGGTGACCCGCCGAGAAATCGAAATTCGGTAAAGCAAAGGTAAAGGAAAAGTAAAGCCACTGGAGGGCTCTGGTGGTGGATTTCTTGTTTGTAAGTAGCTCCATATTAGTCAAATAGGAACACGTTTAGCTTCCTGTCGATTCGGGGGTGGATTCTTCAGGGCTTTACCGCTTTTACCACCCCGTCGTCCCGTCCGCGGCAACTTCATCCTCCCGAAACATCCCCCGGAATTCCTTGATGAACCAGAATTCTGCGTAGCAAAAGGCTCCCAAGCACGGGCGGGGCGCTGGTTGAAACGGCGGGTATGGATGGCCCGCTAGGCCGTCCGTGCCGCCTCGTTTTACCTCGTGGCCACCATGAAACCATTTGCTCAACCTGACGCACACAACTCCTTTGAGAGCAAAAGACCCACTCCGAGATGGGAGGAGCAGGGTTTCGAACGGCTGACGCTATCACCTCACGATTTGGGAGCCTTTCATGAGGCAACTTGTTCCACTCTCCAATGGCGTGGCACACTCATTGGCGCAGGTGATGGCACACTTTGCGGGAGAAACACGCAATTCCGGGCTATTTCACTTCGTCTTCGTTGGCATGGTGCGTGTTAACTAGTTGATGGTTGAAAGTTGATTGCTGATTGAACCCATGTGAACGCCGCAGCGTGGCGTCCCTACCGATGATGGGCGGGGAAGGGGCTGGATGTCGGTTCATTTGCGTCCATCTGCGGTTAAATTAAATTCAAGTGTTATGCAAATGGATCGGTTGACTATCAAGGCGCAGGAGGCGTTGCAGGCGGCGCAGAACATTGCGCGCGAACTCTCGCATCAGGAACTGGATTGCGAGCATCTGCTGCTGGCGTTGACCCAGCAGCCGGAGAGTCTCGTGCCGGAGTTGCTGGAGAAGCTCGGCGTGCCCACCCCCAAACTCACCGCAGACCTCAACCAGGAACTGGCCCGGCGCCATAAAGTTCAGGGCGGCGCGGAGTCGTTCGTGGGTCAGTCGTTGCGCAAGGCGCTCGACGCGGCCGAGTCCGAGGCACGCAAGCTCAAGGATGACTATATCAGCACGGAGCATCTGTTGCTGGGCATCGTGGAGACGGCGGGCGGGTCGCTTAAAAAAACGTTGTCTTCGGCGGGACTGAGTCGCGAGGCCTTGATGAAGGCGCTGGTGGAGTTGCGCGGCAATCAACGCGTCACCGACCAGAATCCGGAGGACAAGTTTCAAGCGTTGGAGAAATACGGCAGGGATCTCACGGCGTTGGCGCGGCAGGGCAAAATTGATCCGGTGATCGGGCGCGACGACGAGATCCGGCGCGTGATGCAGGTCTTGTCGCGGCGCACGAAGAATAATCCGGTCCTCATCGGCGAGCCGGGCGTGGGCAAGACGGCCATTGCCGAGGGGCTGGCGCGGCGCATTGTCAGCGGGGACGTGCCGGAGTCGCTCAAGAACAAGCGGTTGGTGGCGATGGATATCGGGTCCATGATCGCCGGCGCGAAATATCGTGGGGAATTCGAGGATCGCCTGAAGGCGTTCCTCAAGGAGGTGACGTCAAGCGAGGGGAAGATCATCCTGTTCATTGACGAGCTGCACACGATTGTCGGCGCGGGCAAGGCCGAGGGCGCGGTGGACGCGGGCAACATGCTCAAGCCGCAGCTGGCGCGGGGCGAGTTGCGTTGCGTGGGCGCCACCACGCTGGATGAGTATCGCAAATACATCGAGAAGGACCCGGCGTTGGAGCGGCGGTTCCAACCGGTGCAGGTGACCGAACCGAGCGTGGAGGCGACGATTGCCATCCTGCGCGGACTCAAGGAGCGTTACGAAGTGCATCACGGTGTGCGGATTCAGGACAATGCGCTCGTCGCGGCGGCCACACTTTCGAATCGTTATATCACTGAACGTTTCCTGCCGGACAAGGCCATCGACCTGGTGGACGAGGCGGCGTCGCGCTTGCGCATGGAGTTGGATTCCATGCCGACGGAGATCGACCAGCTAGAGCGGCAGATCATGCAGTTGGAGATCGAGCAGAATGCGTTGAAGCGCGAGAAAGACGCGGCATCGAGGGAGCGTTTGACGAGGCTGGAACGCGAGCTGGCGGACTTGAAGGAGAAGTCCACGGCGATGAAGGCGCAGTGGCAGAACGAAAAGGCGTCCATCAATGCGGTGGGCATCATCAACGGCCAGCTGGAGGAGGCGAAGTCGGAGTTGGAGAAGGTGCAACGTCATGGCGACCTGAATGCGGCGGCCCAGATCCAATACGGCAAGATCCCGGACTTGCAGCGGAAGCTGGCGGCCGCGGAGAAGTTGCTGAAGGAGAAGCCGAGTGACAACCGTTTGCTGCATGAGGAGGTGGCGGAGGAGGAGATCGCCGAGGTGGTGGCGGCGTGGACGGGCATACCGGTGTCGAAGATGTTGCAGGGCGAACGCGAGAAGCTGGTGCAGATCGAGGCGCAGTTGCAGAAGCGTGTCATCGGTCAGCAGGAGGCGATTGCGGCTGTGGCCAACGCGGTGCGGCGTTCGCGCAGTGGTTTGCAGGATCCAAATCGCCCGATCGGCTCATTCATTTTCCTCGGACCCACCGGCGTCGGCAAAACCGAAACAGCGCGGGCGTTGGCGGAGTTTTTGTTCGACGACGAGAACGCGATGGTGCGCATCGATATGTCGGAATACATGGAGAAGCATGCGGTGTCGCGCCTCGTGGGCGCGCCGCCCGGCTACGTAGGTTATGAGGAGGGCGGGCAATTGAGCGAGGCGGTGCGGCGGCGGCCTTACAGCGTGGTGTTGTTCGACGAGATCGAGAAGGCGCATCACGACGTGTTCAACGTGCTGTTGCAGGTGCTGGACGACGGGCGATTGACGGACGGGCAGGGGAGGACGGTGGATTTCAAGAACGCCATCGTCATCATGACGAGCAATATCGGGTCGCCGATCATCCAGGAATTCTATGCCAAGGGTCCGGCCTCGTTGAAGGATGAGGCGGAATTGGAACGCGTGGTGAAGATGGAGCTGAAGACACATTTCCGTCCGGAGTTTCTGAATCGCGTGGATGACATCATCATCTTCCACAGCCTGAGCGAAGCGCAGATCGGGGAGATTGTGGACGTGCAGCTCAGGACGGTGGTCAAACGGCTGGCCGAGCAGAAGGTGACGCTGGAACTGACGCCCGAAGCGAAGAAGCTGGTTGCGAAGCAGGGTTACGACCCGCAATTCGGCGCCCGTCCACTCAAGCGGGCGATCCAGGATGTGCTGCTCAATCCGCTCGCGACGAAGTTGCTCAACGGCGAGATCAAGCCAGGCGACACGGTGAAGACTGTGGCGCAAGGCGGAGAGTTGTGGTTTGAGTGAGGCTGTTTAGCCGCTAATCACCAAAAGAGGTATAGGGGCTGGGCATTTAGGACGAGTGTAGCTGCAATTGGAGCGCCGGTCCCGGCCCCGGAATGTTGATGGACTGTCGCGAGTCGGGGACGGGTCGGAGACCGGCCTCCGGTTAAGGATTAGCAGATGTCTAGAATGTCTTTGTGCCTCAGCCCATGCTCAAGGAAGGGCGGCGTGCAGCGGCGCCGCCTTTTTGCATAGGGGCAGCCGACAAAGCGTTTGGGGATCTTGCGGCACCAACGACCCGCTTGCGGGAGCTTTCCGGCAGGAGGAATTGACTTAAGGGGCGATGCCGCGAATGGTGCGATAAAACCGGTTCGTGGGGCCGGCAGCTGTTTCATCCGTCACGGTGACTTCGCCACCGGCGCTGGCATTGGTAACCAGCCAGTTTTGCCATCCGAAGGGCTGCAGCGCGTCCGTGAATTGGAAGGTGTATATAAAATCGGGCTGTCCGGTGAGCGTGAGATGAATCGACGGTCCGGGGCTGGCTGTGATGTTGAGCTCGTCCGTGCCCGGCGGGTCCGGGGCGACCGCTACCGAAACCAAGCCAGTGGCCGAGCCGCCTTGGCTGTCGATGATGATGTATTCGAGGCTGCCTACATTGGCGTCACCAGGAGGAGGCTGATAACTGACGACTCCATTGGTGAATTGGAGGGTCGCCCCAAGCGGTGTGGCGTTGGAGACTTCCGTCATGCTCAACAGGTCGCCATCCACGTCGGTGTCATTGGTCAGCAGGACTGCGCCCAGCGTAGTGGTTCCCTGCGTCTCATAGCGAACGATCTGATCGGGGTTGGCAACGGGCGCGTCGTTCACGTTGGTTAGTGTGAGGCTAACGGTGGTCACATCGGAGTTGAGTGAGCCGTCGTAAACCTGAAACACCAGGCTATCGGGTCCGAAGTAATTGGTGGCTGGGGTATAAGTCAGGTTCGGGGCTGTGCCTGACACGATCCCATTGACTGGATTGGTGACTACGATGTAATTGGTTGCCGGGCCATCCACATCAGCGCCAATCAGAGTGATGGCCAAGGCGGCGTCCTCGGCGTTGGTGAGAGATTGAGCATAGGCAACGGGCGCATCGTTCACGTTGGTCAACGTGAGGCTTACCACAGCCACGGCCGAGGTGAGCGAACCGTCGTGGACCCGAAAGGCAAAGTTGTCCGGGCCAAAATAGTTGGCGGATGGATTGTAGGTCAGATGGGGGGCGGTGCCAGTGAGAGTTCCGTGAACCGGGTTGGTGACGACCACGTAGTTGGTTACAGGACCAATGTTTCCTCCCACGCTCAGGGTGATCGGGAGCGATAGATCCTCGGCGTTGGTGATGGCCTGCGCGTAGGCGATCGGACCAATGACGCTCACAATGGTGAGTTGAGCCGGCGAACTCAGCGCGGTGCCGACGCTGTTGCTGACGAGGACAGTGTATTCGCCGGCGTTGGCCAGACCCAAGTTGCTGAGAGTGATTGAATTTGAGGCGGTGGAGGAAAAGGTGGTGCCATTTTGCTGCCAGAAATATTTCAGCGCCGGAGATCCAAGGCTTTGCACGGTAAAGGTGACGCTTTGTCCGTTGGTCCGGGTCTGGCTTTGAGGTTGAGTGATAATCGCAGGGCCGTAGAGGTCGGTGTTGTAAGTGAGGGTCGCCGCGAAGCTCAGGTCAGTGCTGGCCGCGTCGACCTGATGCACTTCGACGGCGAGCAGATTTGTGCCGGCGGTGAGCAGGGCGGAATCGAAGTTCGCCGAGTAAAATAAATATTCGTCGGCTCCGGACGCGCTGTTGGTGGCGTAGGTAACATGGGTCGGCGTGCCCGTGTCCATGCCGGTGCGATAAATCTCGATGCCATTTAGATAGACGATCGCGCCATCGTCCCGCATAAGGTTCAATACGGCCGAGGACGGCGCAGCGGCGGGTGGGAGAGTGAAGGTATGGCGAAAGTAGCAGGCCGGATACTTGTTGTCCGGATCGGGGCCGTAACCGATCACCGTGTTTTCCGGGCGCCCCTCCGCGCTGTCGCCGTAGCCAAGTTCCGCGGCACCGAAGTTCCAGGAGGTGTCATTGAAGATGAGTTGGTTCCAACCGACACCCGGATTGGTGCCGCCCTCAAAATATCGCCACACGGCATTGGAGGCGATGCCCTGCGTGGATTCGGATGCGCTCGCTTGGGCAAAAACTTGGGCGACGGACGGCTGGCTGAGGGCGGATCCCGCATCGCGCGCAATGACGGCCACGGCGTGCGGTCCGGGCGTGAGAAAGGTCCACGAGAGGCTGAAGGGCGGAGTGGCCACGCTGGCGAGCAGATTGCCGTTGTCAAAGTAGTCTACACTGGCCACCGGGCTGTCCGGGTCGCTCACCGTCACCGTCAACAAAAGGTTGGAGTTGGCGGGGAGGATGGCTTGGTTGGTGGGGAACGTCAGCGTGATGCTGGGTGGCAGGGAGGTGACGACAAGGGAAAGTTGCATTGATGCACTCATCCCGCCGGAATCATCCGTGGCAATGGCCATCAGCGTATTGGTGCCGAGCGCGGCATTGGTCCAAACATACTGCCAGGGCGGGGTGTTCAATTGTGCGATGAGATTGCCGTTGGCATGCAGGGCCAAGTTGGTGACGTTGCCATCGGCATCGGTGGCATTAATGGTGATGGGGATGCCTTGCAGCACATTCCATCGGGAGAGGTTGGCGGGTGCGCCGAAGGAAATCTCAGGCAACAAATTCGCGACGTTCGCGCGACCCGCGGATTTGGCGGAGGCAGACCAGTTGATCGGATCGTCGCCGAAGGCGGAGTTGGTCTGGCGCTGGAGAGAATTGCCCAAGCCATCGGCTCCCGATTGCCACGGCAAAACGTCGCGATACGTGATCTCCTCCAGCTGAATGTAAGGAACCAAGAAGGTGCCGTTGGTCGGGTCCGGGACGCCCGGCTGCTTGAGTTCGATGGTTTCCGCGCTGTTGTCGAGCTTGCCGCTCCAAGGACCAAGGACCAGGACGTTCGTGGGCACATTGTTGTGCGCGCGAAAGGCCGTCAGTTGGGCGAGATTTGTCTGAGGATTGAAGCCGACGATGAGTAGCCGTCCGCCGGCGGCGAGCGTCAGGTTCGTCGGGAAGTCAAAGTCCACGGCATTGCGCAACCGCCAGGTATTGGTGGCCGCGGCCGGGGCGTAGCCCGGCACATTCGTGTCGGTGCAGAACAACGCGACGTTTGTGGGCGCGATATTCTGGAGTTCGAGGTATTCATCAAGATCGTTGTCCACGAGCCCGGGCAGGTCCGGCGGGTGATACATGATTTCGGAGATGACGACCGGTCCAACGCGCGGGAGACCGTTGGCTGCGCCCAGCGAATTGGTCTTTTGCAGGACAAAATGGTCGCCGCCCTGGCTGTCGATATGGCGGCCGAGCGACACGCCGTTGGGCGAAGCGCCGAAATTCTGCAACTGGTAAGCACCGGTGAGGTTGGTCTGGGAATCCGTGGCGAAGAGCGCCACCGATTCGCCGTATTCCGAAAGCAGGAACGGAGTGGCGCCAATGCCAAAACTCGTGTCCGCAGACAGCACCAGAAACGCTCCGGGCGCGAGCGTTGTGCCTGTGGGGATCCGGTATTTTTTCGGGGTGAAGAAGTCATCGGTCACGAACCATCCTCCGACACTGGCTGTGTTGGTTCCCGGGTTGAAGAGTTCGATGCTGTCCACCAGCGGCAGGTCTGTGTGCGCGAGGACTTCATTGATGACGACGGTGGGCGGCGATGGGGTGGGAGCGCTGTCGCTGCCGGGTGAGCCATGCAATTCGCCGCTGGGCCGCCAACTCGCCTTGTCGGCCCAAGTGAACCACGGTGCGGTGTCATCCACAATCACCAGCGAGAATCCCAAGCCGTCAGTGATGGGATACCAGCTGTTGTTGTAGGAAAACTCGAGAATCTTCTCGCCCACGGCGTCCTCCAGCCGAAGTTGTTCCCCGTTGCTGTCGAGCGATCCGGCAAAGACGCCGGCGACCAACGGCCCGCCGCCATAGCGGGCGGCGAACATGGGCTGGCTGCGAACGACCACTACGCGCTGGCCGGGCAGCAGGTTGGTAACGGCACTGCCGGTGAAGCTGAAGGTGATGCCGCCCGCGAAGCGGACGCCGTTCAGGTTCAGGCTGACATTGGTGGAGATGTTTCTCAATTCGACGTATTCAAGCGCCTGCGCGTTGTTCGTGAGCGCCGGGGCGGGGGCGGGGCTATACATGATCTCCGTGACCCGCAGGAATTGCTGGGCAGGGGAAGGGTTGCCAGCGTAGGTGTTGCTGGAGACAAGCCAGCCACTGCGGTCATGCAAGGTAAGGGTTTCACCCCGGGCGGAAAGCTGGCCCTGATAAGGACCGGAGACGAGACAGTTCTGGTTGCTGGTCGGAGCCGTGAGCCGTTGGCGGAAGGCGTAGGGATCGCAGGCGACGAACAGTTTGCCGATGTTGCCATTGGTCGCCGCACCGGCAGGAATCACCGTGCCCGGCGGGAATTTGTAATCAATCGCGCCCTGCAATTTCCAACCGGAGAAGTCCACCGCAAATGCGTTGGGGTTGCGCAACTCAATGTATTCGTGCGCCTGGTTGCCGCTTGCGGGATTGTAATCAATCGCCTCAATCACGATGTTCACGTTGGTTGGCTGAGCAAGCGGGATGGGCGCGCCCGAGCTGGTGGGGCTGAGGCTGTTCAGGTAGCTTCGCCGACCGGGCAGAAAAATGTCCCGGATGCGCTGCGCCTGCGGACGGATTTCCTGATCTGCCTGGGCGCTGAATTGCTGCGTGCTGTTGGTCCACCAGCCCCACTTCGTGAAGTCGAGGTCTGCGTCACTGCTAACTATGTTCGTGGGGTCCATGACATCCATCAACTCGGCGATGCGATTTTCGTTCGTCTTGAGGGCGGGCGGAGCGGAGTCGGGCTGAAGCACTTCATCCATCAGGGTTCGCAACCGGCGCAGAAACATCGCGTTCAGCTCGGCGTTGCCATAGATGATGCTCGTGAAGTCGTTCACATCACCGGAGGGGATCGGGGTGTTGGTGTAGATCGTGTCGTTGAAATACAAGTCCGAGAAAGTCCACTTGCGGCCGAAGGTCAGGTCGACGTCCCACGGCAGGGTGCTCCACTGACGGGTGCCGTTGCTGTCGCGGTAGAGATAAAAGTTTTTGTGGCCTTGGTCATCGGAGTTGGCCAGCACCATCGCGGCCAGATAGTTGATGGTCGTGGCGAGGTCCACGTTGTCATACACGTAGCTCTGGCGCGCGGCCATCGGGTTGAGCGTGGAGATCCGCTGGCAAAAGTTGGTGAGATCGGTGTCGTTGTCGTAGTGGCGCGATTTCTTTTCGCAGATCCAGGTTGCTCCGGCGGGCAGTTCGGTGGATTGATACACCTTGTAAAGGGCGCCCTCGGGATCGAGCCCGACGCGCTCCAGATAGCGGTCGTCCCCGTCCTCCACGAGGTCAAGGATCGCGTGAAATCCGCCGTTCGTCTGCACCCGCACCGGGAATGCCCAATGCGTGGGCAGACCCGTCCGCGCGAACATCTCGTAGGCGAGCGTGTTGCGGACCTTCGATTTGTCCGCCCAGTTGGAGAGCAGGTGAACGTCCTTCGCCTCTTCCTCGCCCGCCCGCCACTTGAAGCGGTTGTTCCCGTTGAAATCAAAATCATGGCTCTTCTTCGGGAAGTCCCTCGTGCTTTGCCCGTGCAGCGTAGTGATCACGTTGTCGTAGAATCGGTCCAGATAAAACAGCGAGCAACGTGTCCCACCCTCGGTCGCCGCCGCCGGGTAGTTGTTGACGAACCAGTTCAAGACCGGCAGGCGGCTGTTGGTTTCTGCCGGATTCAACGCCACGGTGCCGTAGTAACGGTCGTCGTCGTTCGCATCCAGAAACAGCGGGCCGGTGCCGACGTTGTTGGACGAATCGCGCGCTTCGATACGCCAGCGCAACATCCGTCCCGCCGTGAGGCCGGTGGTGGGAATGGTCGCGGTGCAGACGCCGCCGGTGGCCGGCGTCATGGGCACGGCCGTCTCGTTGCTGAACATCACCCGGTAATATAGCGTGACGTTGGTGATCGGGGCGAGCGCGCGGGTCACCAGCGCTGTCACCGTGAGCGCGGGACTGCCTGCGCCGCCCACCGGACGGGCCGCTTGGGAAAGCAGTGCGATGGCGGGTCCGACGTCGGTGGTGGCCGAGGAATTGGTTGTGCCCGGCGTGGGCGTGAACAAATAAGCAGGAGCCGTTGCCGTTGCGGGATACGACAGGTCCAGTTCAGGTAGGAGCAAGAGGGACTCGTTGGTGGACAGCAGGCGAAGCGACTGGATGGCGAGCAGATTCGTGCCGTTCATGGCGCTGGTGACGGGCAGGTTGAAGACTGCCCATGCGGCGTTAAGCGATTCGTCGCGGGCGGCGGTGGCCAGATTGGTCCACGACACGCCGGCTGGGGCAGAACTTGTCGCCACCGGGATGCCGTTGAGCCAAGCCTTGAAGCCGTCGTTGTAGCGCATCCGCAGGCGAAGCGAGGAGGCGCTCGCCACATTGGTGAGGGGGAAGGTGAACCGAGTAAACAGGGCCGTGTTGTTGCTATACATCAGCGACCTTGGGCTGGTGCCGTTCGACCCAAAATAAGGCGTAAGGTTCACTTGATTGATCTCGTCATCCCAGCCGAGACCGCTGGTGGAGTTATTCCAGCTGGTGAGCGAATAGTTCAGGTTTGAATTCCAGCCAGGCGACTGGTTGTTGAAATCTTTCTGCGTTGTCCAAACTCTCCAGCGCACGGGAGCGCCTTTCGACAGCGCCGCCACGCGGGTTTCGCTGGCAAAACCATAGCTACGGTCGCGCGCCTGAATCGGAAACAGCGGCGCGAACTCCGTGGCGATGGTTGTTCCGTCGGGCTGGACCAGGGCGAGGTATTCGCCGTCGGCCCCGAGTTTGAAGTTGGTATGCAGCGGTGCGCCGGGTGTGCGGCGGTCTTTGCTGGAGGCGAAGACGACGATGAACTTTCCCGGGCCGATGTTGGTGGCGGGAAAGCGCCACTTGGTCAGGTTGGCCGCGCTGTCCGTCAATGCCCAGCCGTCCAACGGTACAGCGTTGGTGCCATCATTGAATAGCTCGATCCAGTCCTCGTGATCGAAATTTTCATCGGTGATGCCGTTGGCATTGTCCGCCATGAACTCGGTGATGCGCACCGCGCCGGACACGGGGCTGACAGCCAGCAATCCGAGCAGCCCCAGCAATGACGTCAAAAGACTAAGTCGTAGGAAATACGCCATTGCGCACTTGGGAACGTCGGTGCTCGGTGTCATGGCGGGTAACGTTAGGGGGCGTGTATCAATCGGCAATCAGTCGGAGTTCAACGAGCTCGCCGGGGCGCAGTTTCAAACTATCGGGAACGCTGACGACGATCGGCAGCCCGCGCTCTTGAGCGGCGCCCATACCACGCACGCGCAGGGGTGCGTCGAACAATTCTATGCGCGGCCCAACGTCTGCCACCGTCGAGCGGACCGTAGCACGGTCACTGCCCCGGCTGCGGATTTCCACTGGCATGCCGACCTTGGGTTCAACTCGCACCGGCTGGGGGATGTAGCCGATGATGCGCTGGACTTTGGAGTCGGACAAAGTCAGCAGTGGCTGGCGCCGGTTGACTAAAGCATTGGCGGCAACGTCCACCCGCGTCACGTAACCGCTGATCGGGGCACGCAAGATCACGGGCTTGAGCTCGGATTCAGCGAGACGCAGTTGCTCCCGCGCGACGCGTAGTTGTGCCTGGATGTAATCTGACCCTCCGCCGTCGCTGATGGCGTCAAGGCGCAGGAGCGTGGCCTCCGTCATTTTGACAGCCTTCTCTTTGGCAGCGATTTCTTCGCGGGTGCCCAATGCCTGCGAACGCGCCAGCTCTAATTCAGATTGGTTTGCGATGCCTTGTTGATTGAGCTTCTCGAAGCGGGCCTGTTCGGCATCGAGATAGGGCAGGTTGGCCCGCAACTTGGCGATGTCAGCTTGAAGAGTGAGCCAATCGAAGTGCAATTCCGTGAGGCGGATCTGGTCAGCAGGAGCAGAGACGGCCTCCGCCACCGTGGCATCCATTTCAGCTCGGATGAGCGCGAGTGTGTTGCTCAGCACGTCTGGTTTGGCGCCCGCCACCACGCCCAGCACATCGCCAGCGTAAACTTGCTGGAAAAGCTTTACTTCCAGGCAGACCAGTTCCCCATCCATCGGGCTGGTCACGTCCGCTTGAGGCGATTCTGCCTGCCCCATGACCAGCGGATTGGCGAGATTCGCTCCCCAAAGCCAGACAGAGAGCGCCAGCACGATCACAAATGCGATACCAGGCAGGCCCGTTTGCCGGAAGTGTTTCCACCGCTGACCCGGCGGCATCGGAATGGGAGTCAAATCCCCGGAACTCATAATTCTGATTCCTCCTCCGCTTTCAAGCTGCTCACGCGAGATACCCCGGTGAGTGCGCGTAGTTCGTTGACCAGTTCATCGGCCCGGGCCGGATCACGCAGCAACAGCCGGTAGGAGAGGTCCGAGCCTGCCATGCCCTCGGCGTTGCGCTGGTTGGCCATCTGCATACTTCGGCTGTGGCGGCGCAGAACTTGGTTCAAAGCCAACGCCTCGCTCATCGGCCGCGCCCAATGGAGATTCACGATGACATCGTAGCGATGGCGGCTGCCAAAACCTGTGAACCAGAGATAGAACATGGCGAGCGCCAGGGTGGCTGTTGCAATCACCGCGAGCGAGAAGCGCTGCGTGCCGCAGGCCATGCCGACCGCCAGAACGCAGAGCACGTAGCTGGTGTCGAGCGTGTCGCGAAGGATGTTGCGGAAACGAACGACGGCGAACACGGCCATTAAGCCGAAAGCGGTCACCAGGTTGTTGTTCAGCACCATCATCACGACCGTGACGATCATCGGGATGACGACGAGTGAATTAACGAAGGAGCGCGAATAAGAAAGCCCGCGATGGGTGGCCATGTAGGTCCATGCGATGACATTGCCGGACAAGAAAGAGAGGCAGAGGCCGAGCAGCAATGCGGGGACATTGAGCGGGTGCGCAGAGTAGTCGGCGCTTAGGAATGTGCTGGCTAAGTCGTTCATGCGGCTACTTCGGAGTGATGGGAGCGCTTTTGCGTGCTGCGCTCTTGGATGAATCGTTCAGTCAATTGTGCCTGCTCGGCGCTGGCCCAGGCGGATGGGAAACGGTGCTCGCCCAGCGTGGTGATGCCCTCAGCGTATTTGGCCACCCCGCATTGCATGATGCCGAACATCCTCGCAAGTTCACCGAACCAGTTGGGGAATCGTCCGGTGAACTTAAGCTCCATGATCACCATTTCGCCCCACGGACAAGCGGGGGACACCATCGCGCAAGTGACATCCTGCGTGTTTCGTCGCTCGATGCGAACAGCCCGGTCAAAGGTGACGCGGGCGGAATTGCCGTTCTCCGTCATCCATGCTTCCCGGAGGTAGTTGACGTGGGTCTGGGGGCTGGCGCGTTGCTGGAGCATCAACTGACTAAAGCGTTTCAAGGCTGAGAGGTTGCGCTGGTTGACCGTGAACAAGTGTTGCTCCGAGGGGGTCTCGCCATCCAGCATCGCAGCCAAGGCTTCCCGGCGGATGGCGCTCCGCTGCTTGAGAATGGCGTCGTTGTGACGTTGTTTGATTTCGAGGAATAGTGGTGAGGTCGGATCCTCGTTGTAGAAGCGCACGCGCAACTTGTATCGGTTGCGATTGCCGTTGATCACGTCCCAATACATTCGCAGGTCCGAGGAGTCGAGATACAGGCTATGGTTGGGATACGAGTTGTTGGGCTGGCCGAGGCAGTTTTCGTCCAGCACTAAATAGCTGGAGACGAAATCACGTGCAGCTTGGGCCACGTGCTCCGAAACCAGATATTTTAGTTCAAACCGCTGTGGTTGTAGGCGATCCATCTTTGCTTTGTTGATACTACGACGATTCGAATCTCCTTCGCCGCCACCAGCAGCATCACCCGGTGACCAATCCAAGAGATAGTTTAGAATCGGGTGCGGAGGCGGCCAAGTGAAAGCGTCTTGATGAATCCCCGGAACTTCTCCCGGGGAAAACCTTGGGCCCGACGGCGGAAAGGCGCTTTTTGATGAGTTGATGGGTGATCCTGCCCGTCCACAGCGAAGCAAACTGCGTCAGCATCACGGAGACAAAGAACATGAAGAAGGCGTCTTGACTTGAACGTGTATCGTGGCGAGACCGCCGGATTTGACGAAGTGCTGCCTTGCCAGAATGCATCGCCACTTCTGAGAGTATGGAGCTGTCCTTGATGGTCAACCGCCATTCCCGTGTGGCTGTATATGATGTATTCGGCAGCAAACTTGATTTCCATTCCACGTTAGCCGGTTCTGTGACCACACAGGTTGATTGCAGGCGGAAGTATCTCCTTTTGTGCTTTCTTAGAAAGGACCGTCTTGCCCTCCACTCGACAATGCGGCTTTTCGTTCGATTTGCTCAAATCTTAACATTTTGGTTGTGCAACTGGATTGGCCATCGTGCTGGAATGCCTGATTTTATTGAGGATTGTTGAATCTATGAAAATGATTCGCTTTCTGGCACCACTGCTGCTTGAGGCGTGTCGGTGACGGGTTGCGTTGGCGGGCGTGATGCCTGCGGCGCGAAGCGAGTGACGCTTTGGAACCCACCCAGATCCGGCGGACAACAAAAAATCAAATGAAGAAAATCGAAGCCATCATCAAACCCTTCAAGCTTGAAGAAGTGAAGGAGTCGCTCGGTGAAGTCGGCATCACCGGCATGACTGTTACCGAGGTCAAAGGATTCGGCCGTCAAAAAGGCCATACCGAAATCTATCGCGGCAGTGAATACACCGTGGATTTCCTGCCCAAGATCAAACTCGAGCTGGTCGTTCCGGACGGCACTGTGCAACAGGCTGTGGGCGCCATCGTCAAGGCGGCGAAGACCGGCAAGATTGGTGACGGCAAAGTATTCGTCTCACCGGTGGAGGAATCGATTCGCATCCGCACGGAGGAGAAAGGGGATTCGGCGGTTTAAACCCGGTCCCATCACTCTTATTGTATCAATACCATGAAAAAGTTAATTTACATCCTTACCCTTCTGGCCGCCCTCTTTCTCAGCACGCCTTCAGTGCTCGCAGCGGACGAAGCCATGGCAGAGCGCAGCGTGACTGAACGCCTCGAAGACATTGAGGCCTACATCAACAACGGCGCCCGCAACGACAGCACCAATGCTCCCACCAAAATTGCTGGTCCTGGCCCTGGTCACAACGCCTGGCAGATGACCTCTACGGCGTTGGTGTTGTTCATGACGCTGCCTGGTTTGGCGTTGTTCTACGGCGGCCTCGTGCGTCGCAAGAACATCCTTTCCGTGATGGCGCAATGCTTGGGAATTGCCGGGATGGTGACAATCCTCTGGTGGCTATGCGGTTACAGCCTTTCGTTCGGACCCGGCTCGTCACCGTCCTCTTTCATTGGCAGCCTGACCGAGTTTGCCATGTTCAAGGGGGTGAGTCCCTATGAAGTTGGGCACGGCTACCACTGGATATCGAACAGCGTGTGGGCCATGTTCCAGCTCACGTTCGCCATCATCACTCCAGCCCTCATCGTCGGTGCAATCGCTGAGCGCATGAAGTTCTCGGCCATCCTGCTGTTCATTGCCATCTGGATGTTCGCGGTTTACTTCCCGTTCGCGCACATGGTTTGGGCGGTTGACGGCTTCATGTGCGGTCCGTTGAATCCGAATGCAACCATCAAGGCGATTGACTTCGCAGGCGGCACGGTTGTTCATATGACATCCGGGTGGTCGGCATTGGTGTTGTGCTTGATCCTTGGGCCGCGCCTCGGCTTCGGCAAGGAACCGATGCCTCCGCACAGCATGGTGCTCTGTATGGTCGGCACCGGTATGCTGTGGGTCGGCTGGTATGGCTTCAACGCGGGCAGCGCCCTAGGCGCCGACGGCATCGCTTCCAACGCTTTCACCACCACGACGCTCGCGGCTGCGACCGCTGGCTTCGTCTGGGGCATGGCGGAATACATACTCAAGGGCAAACCCAGCGTGCTTGGGTTCTGCTCCGGTATCGTGGCGGGATTGGTGGTGGTCACCCCTGCGTGCGGTTTCGTGGATACCAAAGGCGCCATGATCATCGGCCTGGTGGCGGGTATCGTTCCGTTCGTCGCTTGCTGGAAGCTCAAAGCTTGGTTCGGCTATGACGACGCGCTGGATACCTTCGGCGTGCATGGGGTGGGTGGCACCTTGGGTGCAATCCTAACCGGTGTGCTTGCCACGAAGGAAGCGAATGGAGTTGTCGAAGGGCTTAAGGACGGCCTCCTCATGAACCAGTTGAAAGCCGTCGGTCTCACGATCGTGTGGTCTGTCGTCGCCACGGTGATCATTGCCTACATTGTCAAAGCGGTGATCGGCCTGCGTCCGAGCGAAGAAGTAGAGACCGTCGGTCTCGACCTCGCCGAGCACGGCGAAGAGGGCTATCACAACGCCAAGGGCTAATAGTTGACCCAGACATTCACAACCGCGCCAATCGGGCTTTGCCTGGTTGGCGCGGTTCTAATTTACACCCCGACCTCGATGACCAATGCCGTGGCGTTGTCGCGTCCGGAATTCTGAACAGACATTTGCACAACAGTGCGGGCGGGGTTTTCGTCAGCGGATGTGGTTGGGGCAGGGCGGAGGAGGTCGAGAAGGGCAGAGTCATACAACCCGTCGGTGACGCCGTCGGTGCACAGGAGGAAAATGTCACCGGGTTCGCAGGCCACCGCACCTAGCTGGGGTTCTACAAATTGATTGGAGCCGCCCAGCGACTTCTGGAGCACGCTGCGGCGCGGATGGGTGCGCGCTTCGCGTTCATTGATCTGACCATTGCGAAACAGCCAGCCAACGTAAGTGTCGTCATGACTGAGTTGTCTGATGCCCCCAAGGCGTCGAGGCAGGTAGTAGATGCGCGTGTCGCCGATGTGCGCATAATACATCCAGCCCGGCGTCAACCAGCCCAGCGTCAGCGTGGTTTCCATGCCGTTACACTCCTCATAACTGCTGCCTACATACGCAAGGGCTTTGTGGACTTGGGCGAACAACTCCGTCAACACATCGCCAAACCCTGACTCCAGGCCGCTGGCGGCATGTTGAAAAGCGCGTGGGAGCATCGTGGTGATTTTCTCCGTCGCGATCTGGCTTGCGAACTCGCCCGCCTTTGCCCCGCCCATGCCGTCGCACACGGCAAAAACATAATCCATCTGCTCCAAGCTGGCCTCGCCGTATTTGCCCAAACGGTTCACTTCCATGGCGTTAAAACGCAGCCCTAAGAAGGAGTCCTCATTGTTGGAGCGCACCTTGCCGCGATCTGTCCAGCCCGACCATTTGAGGGTTCTGATGGAAGAAGTTGTGGATGCTTCGCTCATGGGGTGGCGGCGGAGTCGGAGCCGGTCAGGTCTGAGGCAAACTCAAAATCAATGATGCAGAACCTCCCGTCCTTCTGACGGTACGTCACGTTGCGCATCTCAGGGTCGTCATGGCGTACGCCGAATTTCTCCAAGTCGGCAAATAGTTCCTTGGTTCGTTTTTCGTCCAGATGGTCCACCCGGCTGCCGCAACTGCTGGTGACGATGCGAAGAAGATTCCGGTCGGACTCCAGCAGTCGCGGGACGAAGTCACAATTCCTCGCCTCCAGCAATTTGAGGATCCGCACTTCATTGTCGAATCGCTCCTGCGCCTTTGGGCCGCGATACTCCTTGATCACCCGGCCATCGAAGGTCAGGCGAACCGTGGCGCGCAGGGTATCTTTCAGGGTCAGCATGGCGGCAAAAAGTGCTGGCCCCAAGCTTGCCTTGATTTGCCCGCCTTGTTCAATCCGCAACAGTCGGTTGGCTGCCTTTTATTGCAACGCGGTCGGCTGATGAAAATAGTTCAGCCGGGTTTTACCGGAAATTCCGGCCTGAATCGAAACTGGCCCCAAAAAGCCCTAAAAATCTTGCTTCGTGGCACCGACCCTGCTCAGATGCGCGGCCAGTGACAGGACCGGGATTTGGCCCGGTTCAAATTCACTTTAACCCGAGTTAAAATAAACCCACGCACATGGCGAAATACAAATTAGAATACATCTGGCTCGACGGCTATATGCCCGTCGCCAATCTGCGCAGCAAAACTCTCATCAAGGAATTCAGCAGCTTCCCGAAGCTGGAAGAGTTGCCCATCTGGGGCTTCGACGGCAGTTCCACCCGTCAGGCCGAGGGCAAGAGCTCGGACTGCAGGTTGCACCCGGTGGCTGTCTATGCTGACACGACCCGCAAGAACGGCGTGCTCGTCATGTGCGAAGTTTACATGCCGGACGACAAGACCCCGCATCCATCCAACAGCCGGGCAAACATCCCCGATGATCCCGGAGCTTGGTTTGGCTTCGAGCAGGAATATTTCTTGTATCAAAATGGCCGTCCGCTCGGCTTCCCCGGTGGCGAGGGTAATTTCCCGTATCCCCAAGGCGAATATTACACTGGCGTCGGCTATAAGGCCGTCGGCAACATTGCCCGGCAGATCGTCGAGGAGCATCTCGACCTCTGCCATGACGCTGGTATCAACCATGAAGGCATCAACGCTGAAGTGGCGAAGGGCCAGTGGGAGTTCCAGATCTTCGGCAAGGGTTCCAAAAACGCTGCCGACCAGGTTTGGGTTGCTCGTTATCTCCTCATGCGCTTGTGCGAAAAGTATTCCGTGGACGTTAACTGGCACTGCAAGCCGCTCGGCACCGATGTGGACTGGAACGGCTCGGGGATGCACTCGAACTTCTCCACCACTCACATGCGTGAGGTCGGCGGCAAGGAATACTTCGAGGCTCTCATGGCGGCCTTCGACAAATACAAGAATGAACACATCGCCGTGTATGGCCCGGATAACCACCTCCGCTTGACCGGTTTGCACGAGACCCAATCCATCGACAAGTTCAACTATGGTATCGCCAACCGTGGCGCTTCCATCCGTGTGCCCCACAGCTTCGTGAACAGTGGCTACAAGGGTTACTTGGAGGACCGCCGCCCGAACTCCCAGGGTGACCCTTACAAGATCGCCGCACGTATTCTGCAGACGATCCAGACAGTTCCGACGAAGTGATTCGCGGACAGGTTAGCTTCAACGGCGCGGTCTCTAGACCGCGCCGTTTTTGCTTTGAATCCCGTCGCAGCGCCCTCGGGCAGGAGGTCGAAATGTGGGGGGGGTTCTCTCCCTCCTGTTGTCGCCTTTGCGTCCATCTGGGTTCATCTGCGGTCGGGTTTGAGCCGCATGCTTGCCGCTGCCTGCTGTTATGTTAGATTCAGCCCGTTGTCAGAGAACCAAATCACGAAACACGAATAAAGACTATGCCATTTGAACTCGCACCCCTTCCTTACGCGAAGGAAGCCCTCGAACCCCACATTGACGCCATGACGATGGAGATCCACCACGGCCGCCATCACAAGGCCTACGTGGACAACCTGAACAAGGCT